>NZ_BAABDK010000035.1:0-350027 GCF_039539585.1 Hymenobacter glaciei
CCCGCAGAACAGACCCTCCGGGACCACTGTAAGATAACCCCATTTTAATGCGTTTACCCTGGGGGGCTCTCCCCAATGAAACCCTCCGCGAAGCGGGCCTTGCTTCTGCCTGCGTGGCCTGAACGCAAACTTTACTGGCAGGTGGCAGGCTTTTTCGGCCTGCGGCCTGCAACCAAATTTGGAGGGGCTGACGGGCGGCGTGGGGCCTTTTCCTGGCCCGGCGCGGCATGGCGGCGGTGCGGTGGGCTGGCATTGGGGTATTGCTGAAGCATCCTGGCTACTGCTGATGCGGGGGGCTTAGCGCGGGACGATGCGCAGCGAAGGGTGCCTGCAAGCGTAGGGCGCGATGGCGCGGAGGAACGCAGCGCCTGAGCGGCCGTAGCGCGGCGTGGCACCCTGAGCGGAGCAGTGGCCGGCGCGGGTGGGTGGGCTGGCATCAGGGCCTGGAACGGCGGTATCGGGCCGGTGCTGCCTGACGAGACGCTAGGAGCGGCGGGCTACGCCGGATGAAAGCGGTGGCATCGGGGGTAGTGCGCTAAGGATAGGAAGGGAGTGACCAGCGGGAACTGTGCGCAGCACCGAAGCATTCTGCGCATCAAGCAGAGACGGAGCCCTGGATAGCCTGGCCCGAAGGGAGTGCCCAAATAAAGTGCAATTATCAAATTATAAATCACGGGCAACTGAGGAAGCACAGTTAGCGTATAAATGTGTAATAAAGCAATTATCTTTAGGCTGAATTTACCCAAATTAGTACGCTACTCATGGACCGCCTCATGTTATTCAGCAGCACCAAAACCGGGCACCTGGCCCACATTTTTACAACGGCCGTGCTCGGTCAGGTAGCCAGTCAGGGCCTGGTGCCGCCGGACCCGACGACGATTGAAAATTACGGTCACCTGATTATTCAGGCGCTGGTGGCCATCGTGACCATCTGGGCGACGGTACGGAAGGCGCTGCAAAGGCCCGAATCGGTGGTGAAGGTGCCGGCAGCTTCGGTACCTGTTCCGACTCCTACCCTGCCTGCGTCCGATGCTCAGGCGGAGTAACGCGCCGGTGGCGAAGCAATTGGCGCGGCTTGCACCGCAGCTGAGCGGGGTGCAGCAGCGGATAGAGGCGGCGCGGCTGGGGCAGGCGGTGCCGAGCCTCGGGGCGGCGTATGCGCACGCGCTGGCCCGGTGGGCGGGCGACCCGGTGCTGCGGCTGCTGGGGCGGCCTTTTATTACGGAATGCTACCGCTCGCCGGAGCGGCAGGACGAGCTGTATGAGCGAGGCCGAAGTAAGCCGGGGCCGGTGGTAACATACAAGCGGGGCGGGGAATCGAAGCACAACCGGCTGCCCGCGCCGGCTTTGGATGTGGCGTTTCTGCTGGCCGACGGGGAGGTGTCGTGGTCGGGGCTGCTGCTGAGCAAGTTTGCGCGGCTGATGAAGGCGGCCGATGCGCGGGTGCATTGGGGTGGGGACTGGCCGGGGTTTAAGGACCGGCCGCATTTTGAGGTGTAGGATGGAAATGAAACGAGCGGGCCGGGTGGTCCGCTCGTTTTGGTTTTAGCATTGCAGATGGTTCGGCGCGCCACTACGCGACCGGAAAGCGGCGCTGGAAGTGGAGCTTGAGGATGGTGTCGAGCTTTTCCTTGGTGAGCGGCTTGCTGGCCAGGCCGGCGATGGGCAGGGACTCGACGCGGCCGAGGTCGTCCGAGTTCATGAAGGCGGTGTGCATGACGATGACCACGGCTTGTTGTTGGTTTTCGGGCAGCTGCTGGTAGGCGTCGACAAAGGCCATGCCGTCCATACGGGGCATCTTCACGTCGAGCAGCACGAGGACCGGGCTGGTGGGGTTGGCGTCCAAAGCGAGCTGCTCCAAGGCCGCGAAGGCTTCCACGCCGTCATTGGCCGAGAGGTATTGGTCGGCCACGCCAAGCCCTTGCAGCAGGCGTTTGTTGAGGTCGTTGGTGAGCTGGTCGTCGTCGACGAGCAGCACGCTGGAAAGTTTTATCATAAAAAGAGCAAGGCAGCGGGAAAGCCGGGCTTGAACGGGGCCTGTTGCTGGTAAACCGCCGCCGTACAAAAGTAGTGCCGGGGTGCCTTGCCAAGCCAGCTCAATGAAAAAGGCGGCACCTTCCTGTTCGCGGCCTTCGCGCCCGATGGCGCTGCCGGGTAGTTCGACAAGTTGCTTGGCAATGAGGGGCCCTATCAAAAAAACGGAAAGTATAGCACGTTAAGTAAATTAGCGTAATCGCACTTGGGAGAATTACAATCCCGCGCTGGGAAAAATGGCGGTTTTCGTTCCTCTTTTGGCTAGCATTCAGGTTAGCATTTCCATGGAATAGGCCCTTGAAAAACAGGGCTATTTCGCCCCCAATCGCTGCTGGCCCGTATGTTCTTTTGAAGGGCAGCGGTTGGCCCTTGCGGCCCGCTCTAAAACCTGTTCCGTCATGTCCAAGAAAGTCACCCCGCCCATCGCCACGAGTGAGGTCCGGTTCCGGTCCCTGTTCGACGACACCACCGACCTGCTGCTCTATCAGAACGAAAAGGCCATCATTCTGGACGCCAACCCGGCCTTTCTCGACCTGGTGGGCGAACCCAAGGACCGGGTGGTGAACCGCTCCTACAACGAATATCTGCCCCCGAAGGTGCAGCCCCTGTTCACGGAGAAGCTGAAAGAAGCCTTCACCGGCAAAACCGTGCGCTTCGATATGTTCGCCTCCCAGGGCAAGTCCGAGCCCCGGCACTGGGACGTGGTAAAAATACCGCTCCGGAAAAAAGGCGTCGTGATTGGGGTCCACATGGTTGCCCGCGATGTCACCGAAAAGACGCTGGCGCAGGAGGACCTAGTGACCCAAAACCTGGACCTGCAACAGTTTACCTACATCGTGTCGCACAACCTGCGCGCCCCGCTGGCCAGTGCCCTGGGCCTGGCCGACCTGTTGGGCACGGAAGAGCCCGGCTCCCCGCACTTTGAAGAAACGCGCACTCATCTGCATACCAGCCTGCGCCAGCTCGACCAGGTGCTGCGCGACATGAACACCATCCTCACCATTCGGGACCAGAAAAACCTGGCCGAAGCCAAGGAGGTGCCGCTGGCTAAAGTGGTGCAGCAGGCGGTGCACAACCTGCAGGAGGTGATGGAGCAGGGCGGCGGTACCGTGCGGGTTGACATTCCCGCCGACCTAACCCTGCACGCCAACCGGGCTTACCTCTACAGCATCTTTTTCAACCTGCTCTCCAACGCAATCAACTACCGCGCCGAGGAGCGGCCCCTGGAAGTGAGCGTGACGGCGACGGGCGGGGAAGGGCAGCCTACGCAAATTACAGTCGCCGACAATGGTTCCGGCTTTGACCGGGAGCGGGCGGGCGACGACGTGTTCAAGCTCTACAAGCGGTTCCACCCCCACCGCCCCGGCCGTGGGATGGGCCTGTACCTGACCAAAACCCACGTCGAGAGCATGGGCGGGAACATTTCGGTCCACAGCCGGGTAGACGAGGGCACCCGCTTTACCATCGTGATACCTTAATCAGATGGATACCCTCATCATCGACGACGACCCAACGGGCATCTTTTTGACCACCCGGCTCCTGCACCGCGAAGGGCAGCCCACCGACGTGATTACCTCCTTCGTCTCCCCGGTGGAAGCGGTGGCCTTTTTTCAGCAGCAGGGTCCCATCGACGCACTGCCCCACGTCGTGCTGCTGGACCTGAACATGCCCCTGCTCAGTGGTTGGGACGTGTTGGACGCCCTCAAACCTCTGGAAGCGCACCTGTTGGGCCGGTGCGTGTTCTACATCCTGACCTCCTCGCTGGCTCCCGCCGACGCGGCCCGCTCCCGGGAGTACCCTCTTGTGGCGGGCTTACTGCACAAACCGCTGGACGGGGCAGAGATTCAGGCGATGCAAGCCCGGCTACAGAAAACGATGCCTTCCTAACCGCTTCACCCATGCTGCAACACCCTACCGTACTGCTCGTGGACGATGACGCGGCCACGAATTACTACAACCAGCGCCTGTTGCAGCGCATGCAGGTGAGCCAGGAAGTGCTGGTGGCCAGCACGGCCGAAGACGCACTGGCCGTGCTTAACGCCCGCTGCGCGCACCCCGAGACGGCCGAATGCCCCACCTTGATTTTGCTGGACTTCAACCTGCCGCTGCGCAACGGCTTTGAGTTCCTGCGCGCCTTTACCCGGCTGCACCCGGCCTTGCCGCAGTCGTTCGTCGTGGTCCTGCTCACCGCGTTGCCCCTCGACCCCAACCTGGTGGAGGACCAGCACCTGCCCGTCACGGCAGTGCTGACCAAGCCCCTGACAGCAGAAGCCATCAATCACTTGTTACACAATTACTTCGCGGTGCCAATTCCTTAACGTGCTAGTTTCTCCGAATTTTGAGCAGAGCTCATAAACAGCCGGAGCCAGGGGAAAGCTTTTTTCCTGGGCCGCTGAGGGAGCGAAGACAGCACGAGCGCCCTTACATGGCCCGCTCAGGCTGTCTGGGAAGGAAGTGGTGGTTGCTGCCAAAGGAGCTGGCCGGGGGGGAGTGGCCGAAGTGTGCTGGAAGAAGTTGGGTGATTTTGTCGCGGGTGAGGGGTATGGTAAGGTAGCCGGCGATGGGCAAGGTGCCGCCTCTCCACCCGCCGCATGGACGAGGGCGCGGCTTTTGGCGTATACCTTGAGTCGCACGCCGCCTTAACCCCTCCCCTGGCGGCGCGGGCCGGCACTTTCCCTTCGTTATTCCCATCATTTTATGGCTTCCCCCTCGTCCACCCCGGCTTCGGCCGCCCCCGAAAAGAAGCAGGTTAAGTCCCTGCAGAAAAAGAATACCCACCTGCGGGAGCAGAAAGTAGTCGCCGACGAGCAAAAAGTGGTGGATGAGCGGTACCAGCGCAGCCAGGACCGATTCCGGACCGTGTTCGAGAACTCGCCGATGGGCCAGAAAATCATTGACCCGGACCTGTGCATCCGCCAGGCCAACCAGGCGCTGGCCACCATGCTGGGCCTGAAAAGCGTGAAGAAGGTGGTGGGACGCAAAATCATCGACTTTGCCCACCCCGACTTTGTGAAGGACTGGGAGCAGCTGCAGGAGCAGCTCTGGGACCACAAAAAGCCGAGCTTCGTGCTGGAAACCTGCCTGGTGCGTCAGGACAAGTCCTCGTTCTGGTGCCGGGTCACGTCGGTGCTCTTTCCCGACGACGAGGCCGAGGACGGGGAGCTGGGCTATACCACGCTGGAAGACATCACCGGGCGCAAGCAGCTGGAGCTGGCCAACCAGCACCTCTACGACACGCAGGAAACCATCCTGCAGCTGGCCGCCCACGACCTCAAAGCGCCCATCGCCAACATCCGCATGATAATGACCATGCTACGGGGCCACGCCGGAGTGCTCAGCATCGACTCGGACATGGCCCGGCAGGACGTGGAGGAGCTGCTGGGCATGGTGGAGCAAGCGTGCGGCCAAGCCGACGCGCTGCTGCGCGACGTGCTGTTTCTGGGCCAGCTGGAGGCCACCCGCTCGAAAAAACACCGCACCAACCTGGGGGCCTTTCTGGATAAGCGCATGGCCCTGTTCCGCCTCTCGGCACAGGATAAAGGCATCCACCTGCGCCTGGAGCTGCCCAAAACCCCCATTCACGCCGACATCCACGCCGACAAGTTCGGCCGCATCCTCGACAACCTGCTCTCCAACGCCCTCAACTTTACGCCCGCCGGCGGGAAGATTCGCGTGGGGCTGCGCCAGCTCAAAGGCCGCATCCGCCTCGTGGTGCACGACACCGGGCTGGGCATTCCGGAAGCACTGCAGCCCCACGTGTTCGACAAGTTCACCTCGGCCGCGCGGCCGGGCCTGTACGGCGACACCACCACGGGCCTGGGCTTGTTCATTACCAAGCAGATTGTGGAAATGCACCAGGGTAAAATCTGGCTTGAGAGCAAGGAAAACGAGGGCACGACCTTTTTCATTGACCTGGAATAAGGCCCCGGACCCCGGCCTCGTTTAACCCGGAGCACCGTGGCCCGGGCGCGCTGATGCCGCGGCTCCAGCCCAGGCAGCGAGCGGGGTGGCCACTACAGCGGGCGGGGTCTGGCCCTGGCTTTGGGAGCCACGCCGCGCACGGGGGCACTGAGCTGCGGGTAGTGGCCGAAGAGGAATTCGAGGCGGGCCGGCTCGGAGGTGAGGGGCTGGGGGCGGTAATTAGTCACGCAAAAGTAACCGTCATGCAGAGCGCAGCGAAGCATCTCGCTCGCATCGTTAAACGATTGATTTACTGCCACACGCGAGATGCTTCGCTGCGCTCTGCATGACGTGCTTTTACTCCTTTACTTTTGCACACCTACTTAGCAGCGGTCAACGGCGCTGTCCAGGGCGGCGTGGGTGCCAGCGTTTGGTTGAACGACATCGTTCAACGGTTCTGCCGCGAGTTGTTCAACCGGCCGTTCAGCGACGAGACGCTACGCCTGGCGTCTTTGCCGACGCAAACCACTTCGCGCCGGGCTTATTCTATTCTTGCCTTGCGCAAAATCTAGGTATAATCCGCAACTACATTCTGGTATTGGCCGCAGCGCATGGCAACGTTCCCGGCCAGACCTTTGTGAGAGCGTACCCTTGCGCTCCCTTTTGGTCCTTTTATGGCATACGACGCCCGCTTTGGCCCCACTGCCCAAACCCCGGCGCAACGTGCGCGGGTGTTGGAGCAGCTGCAGGCCGCCCTGCCCTACTTGAAAACCAAGGCCACGCCGTCCGCCCGACAGCTGTACGCCCGCTACGTAGCCGGCGAATTGACGTGGGTGGACGTACACCAGGCGCTCAACGCCGCCTAACGGCGCAAAAGCCCGGGGTTAACAGCTGATACCGCTCTTCCCCCTGGTGCTTTCACCGCTAACCTGAAACGGAAACTCTTGCGTAAGCCTTTCTAGTAGGCAATTAGCGGCTCACTGTTGCCCACCGACGTGCATGCGCAAACCTAACTCTCCTGGTTCTCAGCCCCTGGGCTCCTCCGCTCCTTCGTCCGATGGCCATGCCGCCGGCAGTAGCACCGACGCGGAAGCCCGGCGCGAATCGGACGCGAGCCTGCGGCAGGCCGTGGGGCTGGCCCACCTGGGCATTTGCCACTGGGACTACCAGACGGATATCATGCGGGGCAACGACGAGCGGTTCCTGATGCTGGGGCTGGAGCCCGCCCAGGAAATAATTACGGTGGCCCAGGCCATGGCCCTGACGCACCCCGACGACCGCCCGGCCTGGGCCGGCATCCGCCGGCAGCTGGAAGCGCAGGGCGAATTCCGGGCCGATTACCGCATCGTGCGGGCCGGCGACGGGGCCGTGCGCTGGATTTCCGAGGTGGGGCGCGTGGTGGAATGGCACCGGAAGAAGCCGGCCCGCATCAGCAGCGTACTGCTCGACGTGACGGCTAACCACGAAGCCGCCGAAGCCCTGCGCCAGTCCGAAGGCCGCTACCGCTCCCTGTTCACTAACATGGAGCAGGGCTTTTGCCTGCTGGAACAAGTGGCGACGGCCCCGGCCGAGCCCACCGACTACCGGTACCTGGTCGTGAACCCGGCGTTTGAGCGCCAATCCGGCCTGGCCGACGTGGTTGGCCGAACGATTCGGGAGCTGGTGCCTGGCATCGAGCCCCACATCATGGCCATCTACGACGACGCGGTGGCCAGCGGGGAACTCCGCCAGTTTGAAGAATACGTGGCCGAGCTGGACCGGTGGTTTGCGGTGGAAGCCGTGCCGGAGGCGCAGCCCGGCCACTTGGCGTTGCTGTTCAGCGACGTGTCGGCGCGCCGCCGGGCCGAGCAAAACCTGCGCGAAAGCGAGGCCCGCGCGCAGGCCGCCCGCACCGGGGCGCTGCAAGCCGAGCTGCTGGCCGTGCGCGAGCAGCTGCTGCGGGCGCAGGAGCGGGCCACCTTCTACCAGGTATTCGAGCAAACCACGGCTGCGGTTGCCTTGCTGCGCGGCCCGGAGCACCGCATCGAATTCTACAACGCCGCTTTCCAGCGGCTGTTTCCCAACCGGGAGCTGCGCGGCCGCCCGATGGGGGAAGTGGAACCGGAAACGGCCAGCCAGGGCCTTGTGGACCTATTGGATGGGGTGTACCACACGGGCACAACGCACTTCGGCACGGAGGTGCCCTTATTGCTGGAGCAGCCCAACGGCCAGCCGCCCAAAACCCACTACTTTAATTTCACCTACCAGCGCTTCGAGGAGAACGGCCAGCCCGCCGGCATCTCCGTGTTTGCCTACGACGTGGCCGAGCAGGTGCTGGCCCGCCAGGAGCGCGAAACCCAGCGGCAGCGGCAGCAGGAGCTGTTCGAGCAGGTCCCCGTGGCGATGGGCGTGTTTGCCGGCCCCGACTACGTGGTGGAGGTGTGCAACCCGAAGCTGGAAGCCATCTGGGGGCGGCCGGCGGCCGAGGTGTTGGGGCGGCCCCTGTTCGAGGCGCTGCCCGAAATCTGCGACCAGGGCTTTCGGGAGCTGCTGGACGGCGTGCGGGCCACCGGCACGCCCCACCTGGCCCACGAAATGCCCGGCCAGTTGCTGCACCACGGCGAGCCGACCACGGTGTACCTCGACTGCGTGTACCACCCGCTGCGCGATGCCCAGGGCACCATCACGGCCATTGCTGCCGTGGCCACCGATGTGAGCGCCCGCAAGGAAGTGGAAGCGCGGCTGCTGGCCTTCACTGCCGGGCTGGAGCGGCAGGTAGCCGAGCGCACCCAGGCCCTGGGCGAAAGCCAGGCCCATCTGCAATCCGTGGTCGACGCCGTCTCCACCGCCGTCGTGCTGCTGCGGGCCGTGCGCGACGCCGAGGGCGGCATCCTGGATTTTGAATGCGTTTTGGTGAATCCGGTTGCCCAGGCCTATTACCCCGGCCAGCCCGTCATCGGCCAGCGCTTCGCCGAGCTGAACCCCGGCATCCGGCGCACGCCGATTTTCGGGCAGCTGGTGGCGGTGGTCGAAACCGGCCGGCGCGCCGATTTTGAGGAGTATTACACCCACGAAGGCTACAACAACTGGTTTCGGCTGGTGGGGGTGAAGCTCGGCGACGGACTACTGTACACCGTGGAAGACATCACGGACCGCAAGCTGCTGGAGCAGGCCCAGAGCAAGAGCTTCGCCCTGCTGCAGCAGTCGGAAACGGTGGCCGCGATGGGCAGCTGGGACTACGACCTGGGCAACCAGGAGCTGACCTGGTCCGACGGCCTGTACCACCTCTTCGGCCGGCCCGTGGGCAGCCCCGTCGAGCTCCAGGTCTTTCTCGACGCCGTGGTGGACGACGACCGGCCCGCCGCCGCCCGCCTGCTGCGCACCCTCGCCGCCGGCAGCAGCCGCTTCGACGCGTCCCTGCGCCTGCGGGTGGGCGACGCGGTGAAGACCGTGCGCTTCAAGGCCGTGCCCGTGCCCGACGTGCCCGGCGAGGCGGTGCGGGTGCTGGGCGTGTGCCTGGACGTGAGCGACGTGCAGCGCCTGGAGGCTGAGAACCTGGCCCTGAAGCTGGACCACCACAAGGAGCTGCTGCTGGCCATTCTGCAGGCCCGGGAAAACGAGCGGCAGCGCCTGGGCGAAGTGCTGCACAACGGCCTGGGCCAGGTGCTCTACGCCACCAAGCTGCGCCTCGACCAGCTCGACACGCCCGCCCTGCACGCGCTGCCTGCCCTGGCCGCCCTGCACCAGCAAACCGCCAGCCTGCTGGCCGAGGCCATGCGCCAGAACCGCACGCTGGCCCACGAGCTGGTGCCCACCTCGCTCATTGACTTTGGCCTCGCGGCCGCCGTGCGCGACGTGTGCCGCGATTTATCGACGCCGCAGCTGCGCATCCAGTGCCACACCCTGGGCGAGGAGCCCGCGCTGCCGCAGCCCGTGCAGGTCACCCTCTTTCGGCTGGCCCAGGAGCTGGCCCTCAACATCGTGCGGCACGCCGGGGCCACGGACGCCCTGCTGGAGCTGGAAACCCTGCCCGGCGGCGTCAGCCTGCGGGCCGAAGACAACGGCCACGGGTTCGACCCGCAGACCGTGGCCGAAGGCCTGGGCCTGCGCACCGTGCGCAACGCCGTAGCCCTGCTCGGCGGCACCGTGGCCGTGGACTCCTCCCCCGCCTTCGGCACCCACATCCGCCTGCGCATTCCCCTGCCCTTATTCTCCTAGCCATGATTCGCGTTTTTATCGTTGACGACCATTCCCTCATCCGCGACGGGCTGCGTACCCTGCTCTCGGCCGACCCGCTGTTTGCCGTGGTGGGCGAAGCCGGCAACGGGCAGGAGCTGCTCGACCAGCTGCCCACCGTGGCCGCCGACGTGGTGCTGCTGGACCTGAACATGCCCGTGCTCGACGGGCTGGCCACCACCCACCGCCTGCGGGCCGAATACCCGGACCTGCGCATCCTGCTGCTTTCGATGATGACCCACGAGCGCACCATCGGCGAAGCCCTGGCGGCGGGGGCGCACGGCTACGTGCTCAAAAACGCCGATAAGTACGAAGTGGTGGCGGCGCTGCAGGGCGTGGCGGCGGGCAAGCGGTTCCTGTGCTCGGAAATCGGCCTGGGATTGTTGGAAAAAATACTGCTCCAGGAGCCCCGCAACCCGGCCCCGGACCCTGGCGTAGCCCTCACGCACCGGGAGCGGGAAATCCTCCAGCTGGTGGCCACCGGGCTCACGAACCAGGAAATCGCCGACCAGCTCTTCACCAGCAAGCGGACGGTCGAATCGCACCGCCAGAACCTGCTGGAAAAAACCGGGGTGAAAAATACCCCGGCGCTGGTGAAGTACGCCATGGAGCGGGGCCTGCTCCAGCCCTAAGGGGCGCGTGCCTCGGGCGTGGTATCAGGGAAGGAACAAGTAAGGTAGCCGCCTCGGCAGCCCCATTGGGTTTCGGGCAACCGGATGGCATCACCGTATTTATACGGGGACACAAATGGGTATTCACCTTGTGCGAATGGGGTATATATGCTGTAGCCAGCTGGATTGAGGGCCTGTTCCTTTGTATCAGTGCTAGACAAGCCTGTATCATCAGGCTAGCACGACCGCAAGTATGCCCTCTGGTTTTTCACGCCGTGTTCCGGCCGTGGCCCGCCATTTTGGTGGTTCACCCGGCGCTTTCCCCTGGTGCTTATGTCCATTCACTTTCCTGAATTGCTTGCCGGAACAGCCGCCGCTCCGGCGCTAATGCCCGTAAACCTGGCCAACATAACGGCGAAGCAGCTGGCTTGTCTGGTGGTCGCGCCGCCGGCGCACCTGCGGGTCGACTGTGGTGGCCTGCTGATTCCGCACCCGCTGGGGGTGGGGCGCTTTGTGGCGATACTGCTGCAAATGCGCCAGCGGGGCACGTGCCTGCGGCTGTGCAACGTGCACCCGGGGCTGCGCCGCTACTTGCAGCAGCTGGAGCTGGAGGCCGTGTTCTACCTAAACGGGTAAGTGCAGCTGCGAACCTAACCCGCCCGCCGGCCTGGAGCCAGGCCGTGTGACTTTACCCTAAAAAAAACCTATGAAAACGCCCAAAAAGACCCAAAAGCCTTACCGGGACATCATCGTCATCGGTGCTTCCACCGGCGGGGTGGAGGCCCTGATGGAACTGGTAAAAGCGCTGCCAGCCGACTTTCCGGCCCCCATTTTTGTGGTGATGCACGTGCCGGCCGATTCGCCGAGCATTCTGCCGCAGCTGCTCAGCTCGGTGTCGGCCCTGGAGGCCCGGCACCCGCAGGACGGGGAAGCGGTCGAGGCGGGCGTCATCTACGTGGCCCGGCCCGACCACCACTTGCTGCTCGAAGGCGACCGGGTGCTGGTGACGCGGGGCCCGAAGGAAAACCGCTTCCGGCCGTCGATTGACGCGCTGTTCCGCTCAGCCGCGTACACTTACGGCCCCCGGGTAACCGGCGTGGTGCTCACCGGCTACCTCGACGACGGCACTTCCGGCCTGTGGAGCGTGCAGCGCATGGGCGGGGTGGCCGTGGTGCAGGAACCCCACGACGCCGCGCAACCGTCGATGCCCACCAACGCCCTGGAATTTGTGGCGGCCGACCATGTGGTGCCGCTGGCCCAAATGGCCACGCTGCTGGTGCGCCTCACCCAGGAGCCCGCGCGCGCCAAAACCCGCCTGCCCGCCGCCGAGCTCGACCTGCTCAAAGTTGAGCTCACCATCGCCAAGCAGGGCGGGGGCTTCGAGCTGGGCATCATCGACAAAGGCAAGCTCACGCCTTTTACCTGCCCCGACTGTCACGGGGCACTAACCCAACTCATTGAAGGCAAGCTAATTCGCTACCGCTGCCACACGGGCCACGCCTACACCGTCAGCGCCTTGCTCAGCGAAGTCACGGAATCGGTCGAGAGCATGCTCTACCAATCGATGCGCGGGCTGGAAGAAACCAAGATGCTGCTCCACAACATCGGCATGCACTACACGGAAACGCTGCAAACGGCAGTAGCCGAGCTGTTTTTCCGCAAAGCCGACGTAACCGGTCAGCAGGCCCGCGTCATCCACGAATCCATCCTGAAGCACGAGTCGCTCAGCGGCGACCTGCAGTTTGAACGCAAGAAGCTGGCCTAGGCCGGCTGCTCCATAATCGTATCCTTCTTTCCACTGTCCGATGGTGCTGCTAGTCGTGTTGTTATTCTGCTCGTGCCTGGGCTGCCTACGGGAAGGGGTGTGGACCACCTACACGCCCGCCGACGTGGCCCGGTGGCAAGCCCACGCGGCGGACGAAACGGCGGTTCCTCGCCACCCGCTCCCGACGCAGCCGCTCGTCGCGCCGCGCCTGGCCCGTGGTTTTACCGGCCCTGCCGAAAACGCTGCGCTACGCAGCAGACCTACGGCTGCCCCCGCCAGAGAGTTGAGCACCCGCGCCGCGTGAGGTGGCTACCGACGAAGCCTGGTGGGACTGCCCGCTTGCCGGGCGCTCCGCTGCGGAAGTTGACGCGCTTTTAATCTACCAAGCCCATGATGACCCTTGCGCCCGTCGCGGATACCGATGCCCGGTTTCGCTCGTTGTTTGAGAATACGCCCGAACTCATTCTCTATCAGAATGAAGCGTCCATCATCCTGGATGCCAACCCGGCCTTTCTCACCTTGGTGGGAAAGCCGAAAGAGCAGGTGGTGAACCATCTGTACGACGAGTTTCTGCCCGCGGACGTCCGGGGCCTGTTCCGGGAGAAACTGGCGGAAGCCTTCACCGGCAAAATCGTCCGCTTCGAAGTGTACGCCGCACAGGGGAACTCCGCACCCCGGCACTGGGACGTGGTGAAGGTGCCGGTGCAAGAGGACGACCGGGTGGTGGGGGTGCACATGGTGGCGCGGGACATCACCGAAAAAAACCAGCAGCAGCAGGAGATATTCGCGCAGAACAAAGACTTGCAGCAGTTTACCTACATCGTGTCGCACAACCTGCGCGCGCCCTTGGCCAATGCCCTCGGGCTGGTGGACCTGCTGGTCCTGGAGCGCGCGGACACCCTGGAATTCAAGCACGCCCAAGGTTACCTGAAAACCAGCCTGCACCAGCTCGACCAAGTGCTGGTGGACATCAACACCATCCTGGCCATCCGCGACAAGCAGGGGCTGGCTGAGGCCGAGCAGGTACCCTTGGCCGACATCATGGAGCAAGTGCGGCAAAGCCTGCAAGACGTGCTGCACAACTGCGGCGGCACCCTGCGCACCAACCTGCCCGCCGGCTTTCAGGTACGCGGCAACCGGGCCTATCTCTACAGCATCGTGTTCAATCTCCTGTCCAACGCCATCAAGTACCGCGACGCCCACCGGCCGCTGCTGGTGGAGCTGACGGCGACCGAGGGAGTGGGGCACGGCCAGGTAATCGTCGTGGCCGATAACGGCATGGGCATTGACCTGGCGCACGCCGGTGCCGACGTGTTCAAGCTTTACAAGCGGTTTCACCCGCAGCACCCCGGCCGCGGCGTGGGCCTGTACCTCACCAAAACCCACGTCGAGAGCATGGGCGGGCACATTGAGGTGAGCAGTGCGGTGGGCAAGGGCACCCAATTTACCATCACGCTCCGCTGAGCCCGCGCCCCATGCATACGCTCCTGATTGACGACGACCCGATTACCACGTTTTTGACGGAACGAGTCCTCGCGCGCGAGGGCTTGTCGGACACGGCCGCCTCGTTCCAGTCCCCGACCGAAGCCCTGGCCTTTTTGCTGCGGCAGCTACCGGCCGGCCTGGTGCCGCAGGTCATTTTGCTGGACCTGAACATGCCTTTGATTAGCGGGTGGGACTTTTTGGACCTGCTCAAACCACACGAAGTGCAGCTGCAAGGCCAGTGCATCGTGTACGTGCTTACTTCCTCCATAAATCCTGCCGATGAGGCCCGCGCCGCGGCGTACCCGTTGGTCGCGGGGGTCCTGCTCAAGCCGCTCGACCAGCATAAAATTCAACAAATCCGCGACCATGTGCTGCCCGCCGCTTAGCGCCTATCCAAATAGGCCGTCATGCTGAACGCAGTGAAGCATCTCTATCGCATCAGTAAACCTTTTGATTGAGTTAGTTACGCAGTAGAGATGCTTCACTGCGTTCAGCATGACCGGTCTTTTCCAAGCCTATTTGGATAGGCTCCTAGTGCCTACCCGAATTGACAAAAAAGAATGTCATGCTTCATCTGGTGTCCGCTTGCCGAAGCATGACGTTCTTTTTATTCTTCGGATAGACCATTTAACGTCTCCCTCGTATCTGAATCCAACTTGCTATTACACACTCTATGAATCCAGTGCCCGCGCCGCGTGAGGCGACTCCTGACGAAGCCCTGCTTATTGAGCGCCTGCTGGCGCGCGACGAGCAGGCCCTGCGCCTGTTGCACGCGCGGTACGCCAAAAGCCTGTTGGCGGTGGTGTTGCGCCTGGTGCGCGACGAGGCCCTGGCGCAGGACGTGCTGCAGGAAGCCTGGCTCAAAGTCTGGCTCAGCTTTGCCAGCTACGATGCCGAGCGGGGCCGGCTCTTCACGTGGCTGGCGCGGGTGTGCTCCAACCACGCCGTGGATGTGCTGCGCAGCCCCCGCTACCGGTTCCACCGTCAAAACCGGTCGCTGGAAGGGGCCGGCGCGGAGTGGGTGCCCGCGCCGGCCTCCTTCCAGCCCGAACACATTGGGGTGCGGGAGCTCGCCGGGCAGCTCAAGCCCCGGCAACGCGAAGTCATCGACCTGCTGTACTTCGGCGGCTGCACGCAGGTCGAAGCCGCCGAAGAGCTCGGCATTCCGCTGTCTACGGTGAAAACGCGGGCGCGGGCGGCCCTTCAGGTGCTGTCCGCGCTGGCCCACGATGGCCGCCCGGTAAGGCCGCATCTGCGGGCCTAAGCCTGGCCCGGCTCTTTAGCAACAATCCCCTTACCAAACTGAATCTCCGGTTATTTCTTTTCAACCGCCGTATTGCCCACCACACTTCATTTTTAACCTAAAAACGAAATGCCTAGTCCCGCACCAACCACCTCACCACCCTTGGAATTTAATCCCGGCCCGCCGCTCCTCCAATCTGCCCCGCGCCGCTCCTTCCTGAAGTTCACGGGGCTTGGCTTGGCGGGGGTGGCCCTGGCCTCGGCGGGTTGCCATATCCAGAAAGAAACGCCCTCGGGTCGCCTCGATATCGGCGAACACGATTTGGCCGTGCTTAACTACGCCTATGCTTTGGAGCAGTTGGAAGGCGCTTTTTATGAAAAAGTAGTGGCCGGCTTTTACGGCGGGGCAAGCGCGCTGGAAAAAGACCTGCTCACCGACATCCGCAACGACGAAATCGCGCACCGCGAATGGTTCAGCGATGTATTGGTCTTGAAAAAAGTACCCCGGCTGCAGTTTGACTTTTCCTCCATCAATTTCACCGACCGCAAAAGCGTGCTGACGACGGCCCGCACCTTTGAGGACCTCGGGGTATCGGCCTACAACGGGGCGGGCCAGCTGCTGGCCCTGTCGCCGTTTCTGAACCACGCCGGCAAGATTGTGTCGGTGGAGGCCCGCCACGCCGCCACCATCCGCAACCTGCTCAACTTTGGCAGCTTTGCCGACAGCGACGTGATAGATGCCAACGGCCTGGACGGCGCGCGCACCCCCGCGCAGGTAATGGCGCTGGCCGACAAATACTTCGTCACCAAAATATCGGTTGCCGATTTACCCACCCACTAAATACCCCCGTTCCTTATGAACCTTTCAACTATTTTCGACGAAATCGAGCGGGTGGACCCCGAAATTTATGACCGGGTGGACGCGCGCCGCGGGGTCATCAAAAACTTCCTGCGGGGCACTACCCGCTTGGCCGCTGCCGCCGTGCCCGTGGCGTTGGGCGGCCTGTTCAATAAGGCCTACGGCCAGAAGGTATCCGGCGATGTGCTGGGCGTGCTCAACTTCGCCCTGACCCTGGAGCACCTCGAAAGCCGGTTTTACCAAACCGCTTTGGGCACCGCGGGGCTGACGCCGGCCAAGGATAAAATCAACGTTATCCGCGACCACGAAATTGCCCACGTGAAGTTTTTGCAGCAAGCCATTGCGTCGGCCGGCGGCACCGCCGTAGCCGAAGGCAAATACGATTTTACGGCCAAAGGCTTGTATCCGGACGTGTTCAAGGACTACAAGCAGTTTTTGGGGGTGGCCCAGGCGTTTGAAGACACCGGCGTGGGCGCCTACAAAGGGCAGGCCAGCGAGCTGAAATCCTCGAACGACATCCTCACCGCGGCCCTGCAAATTCACTCCGTGGAAGCCCGCCACGCCGCCCACATTCGGTTTATCCGCATGGTGAACGGCTATGCCAAGGTGAAACCGTGGATTATCGGCGATGACAACACGAAAGGAACTCCGCTGGAGCCCATCTATAAGCGGGAGTCCGACCACCGCCAGGTGCTTATCAACCTCGAAGGCATTGGGGGCTACGACGTTGGCAACGCGGCCACCGCCAGCTTCGACGAGCCCCTGCACAAAGACGAGGTGCTGGCCATTGTCAAGCCCTTTATGGCTTAAACCGGAGGCCGTTCAGGAAAGGCTCAACCCGCTGAACGCGGCAGGCGACTATGCAGGCGCTGGCGGTACTGGCGCGCTCGGAGTCGTTGCCGCTGCTGCGGCCGGACAGCGCCTGAGCCGGCCGGCGGCGGAAGAAAAAAAGTCCGGGTTCGCGCAAGCGGCCCGGCGCTACTGGAGAGGCCTCGGCGGCGTTAGCGGCATTGCGGGGCAAACGAAACGAGCGGGCCAGATGGTCCGCTCGTTTTGGTTTGGGGTGGATTGGTTTGGGGTGGGGTTTTCGTGGCCACTATCCCGTAGGTGGAGAACCCGAATAATTCCGGGGTGGCGAGCCAGGGGGGTTAAAGATGCGGCGGCAGGGTAAAATGGACCCGCAGCACGGTGGCCATGTTCTCGCGGGTGAGCGGCTTGGTGAGGTAGCCGGCGATGGGCAGCTGTTGGGCCCTGGCCTGGTCGGCATCGAGGGTGGAGGTGGTGAGCATGACGATGACCGTGTGCTGGCGCGGGGCAGCGGGCAGCTGCTGGTAGGCTTCGAGGAATTCGAAGCCGTTCATCACGGGCATGTTCAGGTCGAGTAGAATGAGGGCCGGGAAGGTTTCGGGGGCCTCCTGGCAGCAAGCCTGCAGCAGCGCGAGGGCTTCGGCGCCGTTGCCGGCCACGCGCACCTCGGGGGTTACCTGGAGGTTCCGCAACAGACGCTGGTTGAGGAAATTGGTGGTGGCGTCGTCGTCGACGAGCAGGATGGCGGGCAACATGTAGGGGGCAGTTAGCAATGAGCAAAAACCGGCAGAAACCAGAAACTACGTTCCTACCTGGTGCCAACTGCGGGGCTTAACGAAAAAGGGGGAAATACAGCCGGAAAGTAGAGCCGATACCGGGCTGGCTGTCTACTTCGATGCGGCCGCCGGCATTCTCGACCATCTTTTTGACCATGTAGAGGCCGATGCCGGAGCCCTCGACGTGCACGTGCAGGCGTTGGAAGAGGCCGAACAGCTTTTTTTGCTGGGTGGGGTCGAGGCCGAGGCCGTTGTCCTGCAATTCGAGCACAGTAAAGGCCTCGGCAGTATGGCAGCGCAGCCGGAGCTGGGGCACGCGGTCGGGGTGGCGGTACTTGAGGGCGTTGCTGAGCAGGTTGAACACCACGCTGCGCAGGTTTTTTTCGGCGAAGGCTAGCGTGGGGCACTCGGTCACGTCCACGGTCAGCGCCGCGCCGGTGGCCTGGAACTCCGGGCGCAGGTCCTGGCACACGTCGGCCACCAGGGCGGCCAGGTCAACCTCGGTGGGGGGCTGGGGGGCGTGGGCGGCTTGCAGCTTGGCGATGTCGGTGAGCTGGGCAATGGTGCGCTTGAAGCGCTCCACCGCGCCCTGCATCCGGTCGAGCAGCGGGTTGATGGCGGCTTGCGCGGGGGGCAAGACCAGCTCTTCGCGCAGGGCGGTGAGCAGCCCTTCGATGTTGGCAATGGGCTGCTTGAGGTCGTGGGAGGCGGTGTAGACGAAGTTGTCGAGGTCGGTGTTGGTGCGGGTGAGCTGGCTATTAGCGGCCGTGAGCTGCTCATTGGCCTGGGCAAGCTGCTGGCGGGCCAGCACCTGGGCGGTGACGTCGGTGGCCACGGCGGCTACGCTGTCGATGCGGCCCTGGGCGTCGCGCAGGGGCTGGTACACGAAGTTGAGGTACACCGTTTCGAGCTGCCCGGCGCGGGGCAGCTGGGCCGGCACCTCCTGGGCCACGAAGGCCTCGCCGCTGGCCACCACCTGGTCGAGCAGTTCCTTGAAACCCTGGTCGCGTACTTCGGGCAGGGCGTCGTAGAGGGCCTTGCCCCGCACCTGCTCGGGGGTGCGGCCCCAGAGCTGGGCCACGAGCGGGTTGGCCACCTCGATAACGTACTGCGGCCCCCGCAGCACGGTGATGGCCACCGGGGCCTGCTCGAACAGCTCGGCCAGCTGCACCTGCTGGGCCTCGCGCTGGCGGCGGGCCAACACCCGCTCGGTGACGTCGGTGGCAAAGATGGAGATGCCCACGATGTGCCCGGCTTCGCGCAGGGCCTGGTAGGTGAAATCGAAGTAGACGTCCTGGGGCGGCTGGCCGTCGGCCCGGGTCACGGGCAGGAGCATCTGCTGCCCGAAATACGTTTCACCGGTCTGAAACACCCCGTCGAGCAGGGCCAGAAAACCATGCTCCACGACTTCGGGCAGGGCCTCGGCTACGGTACGGCCCACCAGCTGGCGGCCGGGAAAGAGCTGCTGGTAAGCGGGGTTGACATATTCGAAGCGGTGGCTGGGCTCGCGTAGCAGGGCAATGCAGGCGGGGGTTTGCTCAAACACCTGGTAAAACGCTTCGCGCTGAGCCACGGCCTGCTCGGCGGCGGCCAGGGCCTGCCCCTGGGCGGTTTCGGCCTGCCGGCGGGCCAGCACGCGGTCCGTCACGTCAACGGTGAAGCCGAGCACGGCGTGGGGCGACTGCTGGCCGTGGCGCAAGGGCAGATAGGCCCGGTCCACGTACATGTCCTGCTGCTGCCCAGTGTGTGGGTCGCGGATGTAGGCGGGCACCTCCTGCCCCTGGTAGGGCTCGCCGGTGTGCAGCACCCGGCGCAGCAAGGCCAGAAAACCCTGCTGTTCGGCTTCGGGAAAGACCTCCCCCGCCGGCCGGCCCAGCACGACCCGGCCCTGCCCCTGGCGCTGATAGGACTCGTTGAAGAAGCCGAAGCGCAGGTCTTCGCCCTCGAAGGTGACCACGCTGGCCGGCAGCGAGGAGAGGATGCTGGTCAGCAGCTGGTCTTTTTCTTCAATCTGCTGCTGGGCCCGCTTCAAATCGTCGATGTCGAGGTTGGAGCCGAACCACTGGCGGGGCCGGCCGGCGGCTTCGGCCTCGGCCAACGGCTCGGGCACGCCCTGGTTGGCAAACCACCGGTACTGCCCATCGGCCCCGCGTAAGCGAAACTCGTAGCTCCAGGGGCCGCCGCCGGCCAGGGCCGCGCCGTACTGCTCGGCTACCAGGGGCAGGTCGTCGGGGTGGATGAGCTGCGGCCAGGCCTCGGTAACGTCCGCCCCGGGCTCCATACCCGTGTAGGCGTACCACTGGGGGCTGATGTAGAGCACCTGCCCGCTCTGGTCCACGGTGAAACTGATGCCGGGCTGGCTTTCGGTCACGCGCAGCAGCTTTTGGGCCGTGGCCTCAGTTTCGGCCCGGGCATGGCGCAGGGCCTGGGTGCGCTCGAACACGCGGGCTTCCAGCTCCTGGTTGAGCTGGGCCAGCTGGCGGGCCTGCTCCTCCAGCAGCTGCCGGGCTAGCACCGGCTCGGTGACTTCGTGGCCCACCACCAGCACCCCGTCGATGCAGCCAGCGGCATCGCGGGTGGCCTGGTAAATAAAGTCGAAGTAGCGGAGCACGAGCGGGCCGGGTCCGGCCGGGCGCAGGTACACCGGGGCCTCGGTGGCCGTGTAGGTTTCGCCGGTGCGGTACACGGCATCGAGCAGCTCGAAAAAGCCCTGCTCCACCAGCTCGGGCGCGGCCTCGCGGTAGGGCCGGCCGGTCAGGTGCCGGGCGCCAAACAGCTGCCGGTACCCCTCGTTGGCCAGCTCCACCACGTAGTCGGGGCCGCTGAGGCGGGTCATGAGCACAGGGGCCTGGGCGAAGACGTTGAGCAGGCGCTGGCGCTGGGCCTCGGCCTCGGCGTGGGCGGCCCGCTCGCGGGCCTGGCTCTGGCGCAGGGCCACTTCCACGGCGGTGCGGGGCTGGTCGGCGGTGTCGGTGACGCACACGAGCAGGCCCTCGCCCACGCGGCGGGCCGTGGCCCGGAAGTAGTTGTCGTACCCGTCGTTCTGGTAGTTGAGCTCGAACTGCGCGGCCTGGCCCGACAGGTAGGCGTCGCGCTGGAAAACAAAGGCCCCGTTTGCGGGGTCGGTGCTGTGCGGAAACTGCTGCAGATAGCTGACGGCGGGCTGGGGGGGCAGGCCCAAAATGCGCTGCGCGGCGGGGTTTAAATAGGCAAAGCTGAAGTCCACCAGCTCACCGGCCGGGCCGTAAACGGGCACGAACAGCACGACCCCGGTGAGCGAGGCATCGAGCAGGGCGGGCAGCAGCTCAGCAGGCGGAAACTGCGCGGGTAAGGCTTCGGACATAAGCAAAAGGCAGAATGGAGAACGAGGCTTAAAACCGCGCCGGGCACCGGTCAAATGCACCCCCTCGGCCCGAATACGGGGAAACCAGTCTCGCGACTGGTTTGGAGGCCGACTTGCCGTTCTGACAACCCTGCAACTGACGTGATACAGGTGGTGGTGGCGCGGACGTTGGCTTCGCGGACCTTGAATAGTGACCCGTAAAGCCGGTGGGGAATCGAAGCACAACTTTCTGCCGGGCCGGGCACTGGACGTGGCGTTTCGGCTGGCCGATGGGACGGTGTTGTGGTCGGGGGTGCTGCTGCGTCCGGCTGTTGCGCGGCGGATGAAGGCGGCCGATGCACGGGTGCGCTCGTCCCGGAGGGGTTTCCGGCGACTAGCTGCGGTTTAAGGACTGGCCACTTTGCGGGGTAGGGTGGAAACGAAGCGGACGCGGTGGGCCGCTCTTTTTGGTTTAGGCGAATTTCACCACCACGGCCCGGTGCAGTCGGTATGGGAGCCGTTTTCGGATGACTATCTTGCGCCCGTCGCTCGCTTTTTCCTGCTGCCCGCATGGCAACCCTTCCCCCTTCCGCCCTGCCCAACGACGAACCCGCCCGGCTCCTGGCCTTGCGTTCCTTCGAGGTGCTCACCGCCCTGGCCGAGCCCGTGTTCGAAGAGTTCGTCGCGTTGGCCGCGCGCCTGTTCCAGGTGCCCATCTCGCTCCTGTCCGTGGTGGAGGAAGCCGACGTGCATTTCCCGGCCAACGTGGGCATGCCCGGCCACCGCCAGCGGCCGCGCGCGGAGTCCCTGTGCTCCACCGCCATTTCGCTGGCCCGGGCCGTGGTCTACCACGACGTGACGCTGGAACACCACCCCCCTATTCCGGCCGAGGCCCTGCGGGCGGCGGAACAAAACCACGTGCGCTTCTACGCCGGGGCCCTGTTGCGGCTGCCGGACCAACGCCCGCTCGGCACGCTGTGCCTCATCGACCGCGCGCCCCGCCCCTTCACCCCCGACGAGCAGCGCATTCTGGAGCTGCTCGCGGGCCTGGTGAGCCACACCCTGGCCGTGCGCTACCGGTGCCGCGCCCGCCCGGACGCCGGCGAAGCCCAATGGGTGCAGCTGAGCGCCGAGCTGCAGGAAGAAATCGGAGCCCTTAACTCGCTGGTGCGCTATCTCAACGCCCGCAACGGCAGCCAGGTACCCGTGCCGACGGCCTTTCTGGCCCAGGTGGAAGGCCGCCTGCACGACTTGCAAGGGGTGCTGGATGCCCACCGTTTCTAATGCAAGAAATGGCGTGGCGCCGGGCCGCGCGGTTGGTGGTGGCGGAAATGGCCTGGCAAGGGGCCGAGTTGCCGCAAACAACAAGCAATGGTCTTGGTTCGTACTGACATTACTCAACAATGCCTAAAACGGCACACAAGCCCGGCGGCCTACCAGCTGCCTTGGGTGCCCGCCCGCCGGGCTTTCCCCCTACCTATGATGAACGAAACTACCGTTAACGAAGAAGACACCATGCAGGCAGAAATAGCCGAATTTACCGTGCTGCTGGACCAGCAGGGGGTGCACGCGGCCCTGGGCTACCTGAACCACCGCACGGCGCACCGCTACACGGGCGTGTACCGTTTTGATGGGGACATGCTGCGCAGCGAGGTGCTGTTTGACCGGAATTTAGACGACGTGCGGCTGGGGGCCGACGCGCCCATGGCCGCCACGTACTGCTCGCTGGTGGGCCGCCACGAGGCGCCGGTGCAGATTCTGGACGCCGCCGTGGACCCGCAGGCACTGGGCATCGAAACGCCGGTTATTTCCTACTGCGGCGCGCTCATGCGCGATGGGCAGGGCAAGGCCTTCGGGACGCTATGCCACTATGACTTGCAGCGCTGCCAGGAGCGCACCACCGACCAGCCTCTGCTGAACGCCGCCGCGCAGCTGCTGTACCAGCACCTGCACCCGGGCGACGCGCAGTAGGCTGGGGCAACAGCTTGGTGAGTACGCCGGCGCTGGACGTGGCCTTTCGGCTGGCCGATGGGGAGGTATCATAGTCGGGGGTGCTGCTGCGTCTATCGCGCGGCGGATGAAGGCGGCCGATGCGCGGGTGCATTTGCCCCGGAGGGGTCTCCGGCAACTAGCCGGGGTTTAAGGACCGGCCGCATTTTGGGGTATGAGGGTAAAACAGAACGAGCGGACCTGGTGGCCCGCTCGTTCTGTTTTGGCGTGAAATGCGGCGATTGAATCCGGCGCAGACAGGGAAGCACCGGCTTTAGTTATTGCGGTCGGTGTCGGTGACGGTGATGACGTTGCTGCGGTCGATGGCAATGGTGTATTCGTGGCACTTGCTCACGTCGGTGGTTTTGACGTAGTCGACGTTGTTGACCTTGAGCGTGAACGTGGTGGAGCCGGCCGCGTAGTTGGCGTAGTCGGACGAGGCCCCGGCGGCCACGTTGTTGATGTTGACGGTGCTGCCTCCGGAGGTCTTTATCTGCACGCTGGCGTTTTGGGTGCCGTTGTTGGTGATGCGGGCGCGGGGGTCTTCGTCGCTGCACTTCTTGCTGCAGCCGCTGGCCGCGAAGGCGAGCACGCCGGCGAAGAGCAGGGACGCGAAGGGAGTAAGGATTTTCATGGGGTTGGGGAATGGGGTACGGATGCCCCCGGCGGGGTGCGGGAGACGATGCAAACTGCCCAAGGCGAAGATGGTGCCACGGTTCCCGCTGGGTTTTGAGCTTTTGCGGTCCATCAGGAAGGAAAAGGCGGATTCTGCCTGGCTGACAGCAAGCAAAGCTAGTCAACAGGAAAACAGTTTTTCGGCAAATCAGGCCAACGGTTTAGCAACCGTTGGCAATGAAAGCTACCTTCGCCCTTCTGCCCACCCGCTGGCTTTTTTCGGAAAGCCGCCCTACGCCGCAAGGACTCCTTACCCCACGTGCTGTACACCGACTTTGAAACCCGCTGGCTGAAATCCGGCGGCGCGGAACGGGCCAACTATGGCCTGTTTCTGACCGACCTCTGCGACCTGCTGGGCGTGGCCCGGCCCGATGCCACTTCCGACGACCCCGCGCAGGATGCCTACGTGCTGGAACGGGCCGTGACGTTCAGCAACGGCGGCCCCGGCGGCAAGGGCAGCACCGGCCGCATTGACCTCTACAAGCGCGGGTGCTTCGTGCTGGAAACCAAGCAGGGCACCGACACGCCCGACCAGCAGGCCAAGGCGGCCAAAACCGAGTTGGGCCTGCCCGCCGACAAGCGCCGCAAGGGCCACGCCGTGCGCGGCACCGCCAAGTGGGGCCAGATGATGGAGGCGGCGCGCCAGCAGGCGCTGGGCTACGTGCGGGCGCTGCCCGGCTCGGAACCCCGGCCACCGTTTGTGGTGGTGGTCGACGTGGGCTTCTGCATCGACCTGTACAGCAACTTCGCGGGGGTGGGCGACAACTACGTGCCCTTTCCGGACTCGCAGACGTACCGGCTGCGGCTGGGTGACCTGGCCGACGAGAAAGTGCGGGCCCGGCTGACGCAGCTCTTCACCGACCCGCAGCAACTGGACCCGAGCCGGCGGGCGGCGCAGGTGACGCGGCAGCTGGCCGGGCAGCTGGCAGCCCTCTCGGCGCAGCTGGAGCGGGCCGGGCACGCCTCCGACGTGGTGGCGCAGTTTCTGATGCGCTGCCTGTTCACGATGTTTGCCGAGGACGTGGCGCTGATTCCGAACCACTCGTTTTCGGGGCTGCTGGCGTCTTACGCGGCCACGGCGGAGCTGCGGGGCCTGCTGCCTGATGCGCTGCAAAGCCTGTGGCATACGATGGACAAAGGCGGCTTCGCACCCGACCTGCGGGCCAAGCTGCGGCGCTTTAATGGGCAGCTGTTTCATGATGCCTCGGCGCTGCCGCTGAATGCCGACCAGCTGACGCTGCTGCGCGAGGCGGCCAAAGCCGACTGGGCGGAAGTGGAGCCGGCCATCTTCGGGACGCTGCTGGAACGGGCCCTGGACCCCAAAGAGCGGCACAGCCTGGGGGCGCACTACACCCCGCGCCGCTACGTGGAGCGCCTGGTGGTGCCGGCCGTGGTAGCGCCGCTGCGCCGGGAGTGGGCGGCGGCGCAGGCAGCCAGCGCCCGGCGTCTGGAGGAGAACAAGCCCCGGGAAGCCCGCGAGGAGCTGGTGACGTTTCTGCGGCGGCTGACGTCGGTGCGGGTGCTGGACCCGGCCTGCGGCTCGGGCAACTTCCTGTACGTGACGCTGGAGCACCTCAAGCGGCTGGAAGGCGAAGTGCTGACTGCTATCAACAGCTACGGGCAGACGGGCCTGCTCGACCTGGGCGGCGGCACCACGGTGAGCCCGCGCCAGCTGCTGGGCCTGGAGCTGAACCCGCGGGCGGCGGCCATTGCCGACGTGGTGCTGAAAATCGGCTACCTGCAGTGGCACCTGCGCACCAACGGCATCACGCAGCTGGCCGAGCCGCTGCTGGACGAGTACCGCAACATCCGCCAGCAGGATGCCGCCCTGCGCCACGACGCGCCCACGCCCCGCCTCGACGCCCACGGCCAGCCCGTGACCCGCTGGGACGGCACCACCCGCCCGCACCCGACGACCGGCCAGCCCGTGCCCGACGAAACCGCCCGCATGCCGGTATTCGACTACCCCAACCCCCGCCCCGCCGAGTGGCCCGAAGCCGATTTCATCGTGGGCAACCCGCCGTTTGTGGGGCCGGCCCGCATGCGCGACGCCCTCGGCGACGGCTACACCGAAGCCCTGCGCCGCGCCTACAAAGGCAAGGTGCCCGACTCGGCCGACCTCGTGATGTACTGGTGGTACAATGCCGCCGCCGCCGTGCAGCGCGGCCCCGCCGAGCGGTTCGGCTTCATCACCACCAACAGCCTCAAGCAAACCTTCAACCGCCGCGTGATGCAGCCCTTCCTGGAAGGCGACCCGGCCCTGCTCACCCTCACCTTCGCCATTCCCGACCACCCCTGGGTAGATGCCGCCCAAGGGGCCGCCGTGCGCATCGCCATGACGGTAGCCGAACGCACCACCGCCGGCTCTGCGGGCCAGCTGCTGGTGCTGAAAACGGAAGCCGTGGCCGAAGGAGAAGAAGCGGCTGAAGTGACGTTTGAGGAACAGCAGGGCCAGATTATGCCAGACTTGTCAATCGGAGCTGATGTAGATAGCACCACTTCTTTGAAGGCAAATGCAGGACTTTCGAACAGAGGCGTTCAGTTATATGGAGCCGGGTTTATTTTAGAAGAGGAAGAAGCTAAGCAAATGATGGCTTCTGACAACGATAAGACGAGAGCAACAATTCGTGCCTATGTAAACGGGCGTGACCTTGCAGCAAACGGAAGGGGCGTGCTTGTAATTGACTTCTTTGGATTTACAGAAAGTGAGGCTTTACAGCAGAACCCTATTGCCTTTCAACGAATTCTTGAGAGAGTCAAACCTGAAAGGGACCAAAGTCGTGAGCCACAAGTGAAAAAGAAATGGTGGCTTCATGGTAGAACTCGTGACGATATGCGAGTGTCAACAGCAGCCTTGAGCCGTTTCATCATTACACTACGTGTATCCAAGCATAACTTCTTCGTTTTCTTAGACTCAAATACGCTTCCTGATGACAGGATTGTAATTGTTGCGTCTGATGATGCTTATCATCTCGGCGTACTTTCAAGTAAAATCCATACAGTTTGGTCGTTAGCGACTGGCAGTCGTCTTGGGGTTGGAAATGACCCTATTTATAACAATTCCCGGTGCTTTGACCCCTTCCCTTTCCCTGCCGCCACCGAAGCCCAACAGGCGGAAATCCGTAAGCTGGCCGAACAGCTCGACGGCCACCGCAAGCGCCAGCAGGCGCAACACCCCACGCTCACCCTCACCGACCTCTACAACGTGGTGGAGAAGCTGCGGGCCGGGCTGCCCCTCACGGCCAAGGAGCAAGTAACCCACGAAAACGGGCTGGCCGCCGTGGTGCTGGAGCTGCACAAGCAGCTCGATGCGGCCGTGGCGGCGGCCTACGGCTGGGCTCCCGCCCTGCCCGACGCGGAGTTGCTGACGCGGCTGGTGCAGCTAAACCAGCAGCGGGCGGCGGAAGAAGCGGCGGGCACGGTGCGCTACCTGCGGCCGGCCTACCAGGCCCCGGCGGGCGCGGGCAGCGAGCAGCTGTCGATGCGCCAGGGGCTGACCACGGAAGTGGCGGGCAGCGAGGCAACGGCCGTGCGGCGCGAGTGGCCGGCGGGACTGGCACAGCAGATGCGGGCCGTGCGCGAGGTGGTGGAAGGCAGCGCGGGGGGGGCGCTGACGGCGGCGGGCGTGGCGGGCTGCTTTGCGGGCAAGGTGCGGGCCGCGCAGGTGCAGCCGCTGCTGGAGTCGCTGGCGGAGCTGGCGCTGGTGCGGCACGTGCCGGAAATGGATGCGTATGCGATGTAGCGCGAAACCCCTACCCGACCTGTTCGAGCCAACCCGTCGCTTCGGCTTCGGTTTCGAAGCGGCGGAAATACATGCTAGCGGTGTTGGCCTGCTGCACAATCTGGCCCATGGCGAGGCGGGTGAAAACATTGTGGGACATTACGACGGCCCCGTATAGCCCGGCCGGGTGCTGGGCGGCGGTGTCGCGCCAGTAATCCACTAGCCAGTCGACTTCCTCGGGGGTGAAGGGCGCCAGCAGGCGTTGGTCGGACAGGAAGTGATGCCAGCCGTTGCGCTCCAACACGTGGCGCACGTGGCGGAACAGGCCCTGCAACTCGGACAGTTTACGCTGGCCGGCACTGAACCGGAAAAGGGCGTAGCCGTCGGGGTGCTCGTAGAGGCGGCCGACGGCGTTTTCGAAGTACAGCCTGGGAGAAGCAGGGGTCATTAACGAGGGGAAGGGAACGGGGGGCTGCGCCGGGGGGGCGTGGTGGGTTGCCAAATGTATGGCCGTTTTACGCTTTCGCGGCCTTGCCGGGGCCATGGGTAACAGAAAGCCCTTTCGGTTAGGAAAGGGCTTGCTTCAAGGTGGCGACAGGAAGATGCTGGGTTAACGGCAAGCCAGGAGCCTATCCCAAATGGCCGTCATGCAGAGCGCAGCGAAGCATCTTTACCGCAGCAGCAATCCATGTAAAAGAGGCAGTTGTGCGGTAAAGATGCTTCGCTGCGCTCTGCATGACCGTTCTTTTTTCGCCCTATTGGGATAGGCTCTAAGCGGCACGGTTGCGTAGCTCCCGGTCCACGGCATCGGCCAAGACGCTGGCTTTGGCGACGGCAGCGCGGAGCTGCTCGGCGGAGCAGTTGAATTTCTGGGCCCGGTAGCGGACTTCGTGGGTTTCGTTGACGTTGACGCGGGCACGGTCGGCGGGGCCGCGGTCTTGGAGGTTATCGGGCAGGGGGAAAGCAAGATTAGTGGCTTGGGCTGAGGCTTATCAGGCGGCTTGACGATGCAGCCCCCGGCTTTCGAACGACTGCTGGAACTGGGCGAAATCGTGGGCGACGAAGGCCAGGCCGTGGGCGGCTTTGAGCTCGGTGAGGAAGGTGCGCTGGTCGTCGCGGAGCTGGTCACGGCCGGCTTTGACTTCGACGCCGATGAATAGGCCGTCGCGGTTGCGGAAGCCGATGATGTCGGGGACGCCGCGGCGGCTTTGGGGATTTACGCGCCAGCGGGCTTTGGCGGCGTCGTAGATGCCAGTGGTGTTCTGGCGCCAGACGGTGTAGCCGTGGTGGGTGAGGAAGGCCAGGATGGCGCCGGTGATGTCGGCGGCGTAGAGCTGGCCGAGGTCGAGGGGCAGCTGGTCGTGCTTGCGGGCGAGGGCCATGGCGGGGGGTTCGGGGTTCATGAGCGGACGCGGTATTTGTCGGCCAGGGCCTGGTCTTCGGTGCGGTGGCGGGCGTTGATGGCGGCCTGGGCCTCGGGGCGGGGCTGCCAGTCGGCGCGGGCTTTGCGGACGTTGGCGGCGGCCACGTCGGCGCGGCTTTGGGCGGCCTGGGCGGGGGTGATGAGGCCGCGGCGCTCCCGGGCGGCGGTGAGGCTGAGTTTGCGGCGCAGTTGGTCGGCGTTGGGGTGGTCGGGGGCGATGCGCAGCTGCAGGTGCTGCGTCAGCTGCGGGCCGAACTGGCGGAGCTGGGCCACGGCGCTGTGCTCCAGGCTACTGCCCTGGGCCTTGCGGTCGTGGTGCTGGCTTTCGAGCCAAGTGGATTTCTTGTCGAAATAGGCGTTGATGATGGCGTAAATCTGGCTGGCATCCAGGGCCTGGTAGAAGATGGTGCCGCTCGTGCGGGCTTCTTTGAGGGCCAGCAGAATGTCCTTGATGCTGTCGTGGGTGTAGGTTTGGGCCAGGGTGTCGGCCACTTCGATGATGTCGGCCGGGCCGAGCTTGTCGGGTACGCGCACCGAGTCGACGAAGCATTTGAGGAGAAGTACCAGCAGCTTGACCACGGTGGCCTCGCCGAGCCGGTGGTTGAGCTGGAAGATTTTGGGGGCGGCGAGGGCCACGGTGCGGTTGAGGCCCACCGACATTTCGGCCACGATTTCGCTGGCTTCCTCGTTGGGGGTGCGGGCCAGCTCACGAATCGTAGCGGCTGCTGCGGTAGCCAGTAGGGCGTGCTCCGGCGTGGCCGGCTGCAGCGTTGGGGCGGTGGACGCCGGGAGCGAGTTTGAGGCGGTTATCGCGAGCATCGTTGAGCATGAAGCGTTTGGCGGTGGCTACCCAATCTTTGCGGCGGGGGGCTTCGCCGGTGGTTTTGTCGCGCCAGCTGGCGACCAACTCGTGGTAGAAAGGCAGGTCAGCCAGGGCGTAATCGGTGCCGGCAAATGCGGCGGTGAAGTCTTCGAGCGAGGCTATCACCGATTGAGCGAAGGGCAGGTCAGGGGCTGGGCCGCGCCGGGCCGATTGATTGGGCGGGGCGGTGGCCGCAGCGCGGATGGTGTCGGCGTGTACCCCCTTCTTTTTTTGCGCAACTTTTTTCTTGGGGGCTGCGCCTGGCGGCGGCTGGGAATCGTCGGACAGTTCCGGCTTTTTTGAATGCCCGTCGTCTGGGGGTGAAGCCCCTCCCCTATTTTTTTGCGCAGCGGCAGCGCTGTTTACTACTACACTGTTTAAGAGTATTGTTTTACTTACTATAGTGTCTTGGGCCACTTCTGGCCCACATGAAGCCTTCATCGGGGCCACTTCTGGCCTAAGTGCTTGGGTCAGTTCTGGCCCCGATGCGGCGGTTTTATGTGGGCCAGAAGTGGCCTCGGTGCGGGGGTTCATCGGGGCCACTTCTGGCCCTGGTGCGGCGGGTCTGGGTTGTGCCACGTCGGGACAGGACAAGTCGCGCAGGAGGCAACGGCTTTGGTCGTAGCGGGACTGGCTGGGGTGGTAGGTAAGCAGGCTCCAAGTGTCGAGGTCGCGCAGTACGGCGCGGTAGGTATGGCGGCTGCCGATGCGGGCAGCCTGCATGGTGGCGGCATGGTCGAGGTCGAGGGCTGCGGGGAAGCGGGCGGCGTTCCACTGGAAAAACAGGGCCCAATACAGGCTGACGTGGTGCGGGGTGGCCCCGGCCTGGGCGCGTAGCCACTCGTGGGCGGCGCGGGTGTGCTGCACATAATTCACGGCGGCGGGCTACTGGGCCCCGCCAAGCTGCGCGGCGGCGGGCTGCTCGAACAAATCGAGTTGGCGGAATTCGGTGCATTTGCCCCGTAGCGCGGCCTCTACCTCGGCTAAGGCCTCCAACAGCTCGGTTTCGAGCAGGGGAGCGTAGAGGTAGCTGCCCTGCTCGTCATCGAAGGACTGGTAGGGCGTGGTCAGGTTGAGCACCCGGCCACCGATTAGCTCGCGCTGGCCTATGAGCGTGACTCCGCTTTGGTTGCGGCCCATCGAGAAGCCGGTGACGGTGAATTGCTCGAATAGCGCGGGTAACTCTTCGGATTCGTCGGGCCAGTAGTCGGGGCCTTCGGTCAGTTGCTCGGTGAGCAGGCAGAGGTGCGGCACCAGGCGGCTGAGACGATGGGTGAGGTCAGGGTGAACCTGTTCGGCACAGGTCAGGGCGAAGCTGCGCGGGGGCGCGTCCTGGGTGCGCTGCTCGGTGAACTCGCACGTTAGGTGCTGGTCCTTGAGTTTGGCCTTCTGGATGGTGATGATGGAGGCAGCGGCCTCAGGATTGTCTGGGACGGACCCGGCTGGGCCGACGACAGGTAATAGCTGGGACATGGTTGGCGAGAATTAGGGATGGAATGGGCAAAGCGGTGCCAGCAATGCCTTTTTTAGGGCATTGTGCGCAAGGAGAATCAGGAAGAGGGTTATGCTTAGGCGGCCAGGGCCTGGCGGCGGGCGTCGAACGCAGCGCGGGCCTGCTTCTCGGCTTCGATGGCGTCGAGCACGGCGGTGGCGATGATGGGGTTGTTGCGGCCGTCGCGCTGGATGGTGGTGTAGATGGCAGAGCGCGTATAGGTGTGGCCCTGCTCGATGAGGCGGCGCAGGGCGTCGCCGACCACATTGGTGCGGTCGCCGAGAGCCTTAATCAGCTCGTGCAGGGTGGGTGGCTTGTCCATTTTGTTATCCCTGTCTTCCATTTTACTATCCTTGTTTTCCATTTTGTTATCCGTGACGTACATTTTGTTATTCATGACGTACATTTGTAAGAATTACTAAGGCAATTAACGCACAAATGCGGAAATACACTGCCTAATGTACACTAAACGAGGCCCACATTTATGGAATCTGTTGAGCAACAACCCAAAAAAGAAATGTCAGCCGGCGTAGATGGGGACACCGGTGGCCGCATCAAGCAGCTTTTTGAGCATTACCGCCTTAGCACCTATGAAGCGAACCAGAAACTGGGCTACGCCCGGTCCTCAAAGCTGTACAAAGTGCTTAGCGGGGACGTGAAGCCGTCGTATGAAACGACGACGGATTTGCTGTCGGCCTTTCCGGATGTATCGGCCGAGTGGCTGCTGATGGGCAAGGGGCCGATGCTGCACAGCGCGCAGCCGGCCGCTATTGAAATGCCTAAACCAGCGGCGCAACTACCGCGGGCGGTGTTCAGCAGCGCACAGGTGTTGACCGTGACGCTGGACCGGACGGGCAACGAAACCACGATGCTGGTGCCGCTGTCGGTGCAGGCGGGTTACCCGACGCTATGCAACGAGGCGGTGTACCTGCAGGACATGAAATCGTACCACCTGCCGGGTTTCGAGTACGGCGAGTACCGGGCGTTTGAGGTGGACGGGGACAGCATGTACCCGACCTTTCGGCACCGCGACATCGTGGTGTGCAAGAGCGTGGACCGGCTGGACCTGCTCAAACCGGATGAGTGCTACGTGGTGGTAACCCATGAAAACCTGTTGCTCAAGCGCATTCCGGCCGTGATTACCGACCGGCGCGGGACGTTCGAGCTGCACTCGGACAACCCCGCTTTCAAGCCCTACAAGCTGCCGGTGGAGGATTTGCAGCAGCTGTGGATGGTGCGGGGCTACCTCTCGTCGAACATTCCGGGCAAGCCCGACTATACGGCGGCCCGCCTGATGGAGCGGCTGCAGGAGGTGATTGAGCTGCTGGGCCACGATTACAACGAAGTGCGGCAGTTTCTGAACCAGGGGGCCGCGGCCACGGCGCGGAAATAGCGCTACGCACGGCCGGCCCCCTTTCCGGTTTTGACGGTGCGCTTCTCGGATTTGAGCGCGGCCAGTACCTCGGCGCGTTTGAGGTAGGTGCGGCGGCCCATCTTGTGGTAGGTAAGCAGGCCGCGGCGCTTCCACTCGTGGACGGTCTGGGGGCACACGTCAAGCATCTCGGCGGCCTCCTGCACGGTCAGCAGGTCGGTGGCAGGGGTGTCAGACGTGCCCTGGGCCGTGGCGGGACGCTGGTTGGTTTCGTGCCGGAAGATGGCCCGCAGGTCTTCGAGCAGCTGAGCATAGGGAACGGGGCTTAGGATGAAGGGCTCCATGTGCGGGTGCCGCTGGGGGTGTTGGCCAGCGACGGCACAAAGGGAGCCTGTTTTTCATGCGGGGTCAATCGTCCGCATGAAGTCCGCACGAATCCCGCACGAACGCACGTAAGGTCTGCACGAAAATCAATGTTCTGCTTTCCAGATGGTAATCCAACGCAGAGACTCGGCGTAGTAATCGTGAAAGGCGTTGCTGGCTTGGCCTTTCGTGTCGTAGTTAGCCATGCGCAGGCTGATGTCAGCCTTGAACTCGGTTACGAAGATTTGCCGCCACGTTGGCCCTTCCAGCTTCAGCAGTAGCCCTTTATCGGCCAAGGCCCGATAGGCGGCGGGGAAGGCACTTTTCACTTTGCCGGGCTTGCCGGTCAACTCGCCCAAGTGCCAGTGGCCGGTTTGGGCGTCGATGGCACCGAGCTGTGCGAGCAGGTCGCGGACGTTGGCCGGAGTAAGTCCGTTTTGGCACAGCATTTCCAGGTTTTGCGGCTTGGCATCGGGCGGGGGCAGCGGCGGCTTGGCGGCGGGAGCTGGCCGTGGCACTGACTGCCGGAACTGTTCGGCCACGTTGCCGAGGCTCTGGGTGCGGCTGCGCCCGGCAAAGGGTATCAGCACCCCAAACAAGTAGCGGAGCAGCTGCCGGGTGCTGTGGTCGTCCGTGCGGTACATCACCCGGCGTTGCGCCGTAGCCTCCCATTCGGCCCACAGGCTGGCCCTGGCCCCGCGCAGCCGGGAGCTGCCGGCGTACTCGCAAACTGCTTCGGTGAGCCGCACGGCCAACCAGGAGAAAAAGTATGTGTCGATGAACAGCGTGCGGTTGTAGTCCTCCTCGTAGGCGCGGATGGGTGACGTGCCCTGCACCCGCTTGAGGTCATCGGCTGCTTCGGGGTATCCCTCCCTGTTTGTGCCCCCTCCCATCGTCAACCGGCACAGGTACCTGATTCGAGTTTCGGGGGTGCCGCATTGGGCCAGGTGTTCTTCGAAATAGTCGACCAGGTTATCGGAAGAAAACGGGCTGGGTGCGCTCAGCCAGTCGCTCAGGTCGAATGCCAGGCTTTCGTAAGCGTCGCCTACTTCCAGCGGAAGTGCGTCGACTGGAATGGGGTATTGGCGAATAACGGCCACGAATGCCTGTTTGGTGAGGTAGAAAATGGAGGGCTGGCGCGGGCCTCGTTACGCGAAGGCGCGGGAAAACTCGCTCAGCATTGTGTCTTCGCTCACATTGACGTAGCGCCGGAACGCGGCCAGACTTTTGTGGCCCGTGATGCGCATCACCACCTCGGGCCGCACCCCGGCCTCCAGGGCCAGCGTGACGAAGGTGCGGCGGGCGGTGTGCGTGGTCACGAACTCGTACTTGGGGGCGGTGTGGGCGCGACGCTGGCCGCCGGCATAGCGCACCCGCTCGGTGGGAGCCTCGATGCCGGCCAACTGCGCCAGCTCTTTGAGGTGGCCGTTCAGCTTCTGGTTGGCAATGGGGCGCAGGGTGCCGGCGGTCACGCGGGCCAGCAGCGGCTGGGCCTCGGGGCGCACTGGCACGGTGAGCGTGGTGCGGGTTTTCTGGGTGGTTAGGCGTAGGCGGTCGGGCTGGACGTGTTCGGGCTTCAAGGCGGCTACGTCGGAGAAGCGCAGGCCGGTGTACACGCCAATCAGGAAAAGGGCGCGGGCATTGTCGAGGGTGGGGTGGGTATTCAGGTCGAGGTCAGCGAGGCGCTGCACCTCAGCGCGGGTCAGAGTTAGAATTTCCGGCTCTTGGTGCTGCCAGCGGAATTGCTTGGGCTCGACAACGACGGGGTAGCCGTTTTCCTGAGCCCACACCAAAAAGTGCTTGATGCGAAACAGGTTTTTGTTGATGACGCTGTCGATGAGGTTGCGCTTGGTGAGCAGGTAGCGGGCAAACTTCTCGCCGAAGCCGTGGCTCACGGTGTCGAAGTCGATGGCGTAGCGTTCGATGCGTTGCATGTCGCGCAGGTGGCGCAGGCAGGTGCGGTACGTGCGGACGGTGTTGGGGCTTTGCGTGAGGCCGCGGTTCTCTATCCAGTTGGAGAAGGTGGTGAGCAGGTCCGGACGGGCGGGGGCTTCGATGTCTGCGCTGTCGAGAACAGGTTCCGGCTCCGACGCACTTTCTACGGGCTCGGCCACGGTCTTCAGGGTGGCCAGCGTTGGCAGGGTGCCCACGGCGCGGTGGTCGTCGTAGCACTTGAGCAGCCGGGTCTTGGTGTCCTCTAAAGTATCGTTGATGCTGCTGTTGTTGGTATGCGAATAGCCGCGCGTCAATGCCTTTTGGTCTTCCTTGTTCCAGTGCTGCGGAATGATGGAAATGCCAACGTAAACCTTGTGGCGCTGGCCGTCGAAAGTGACGGATGCAATGATGGGCGTGGGCTTGTCGGCGGCCGGATTATAGAGCAAAAATGTTACCTTAGCCATGCTTTAGAGGGGTTTTAGTTGCCACTCTAAAGATACAAACGGCTGTCCGATATCGGACAGGAAATCGGACAGTTTGGACTTTATTAACGGATTTAATCAGATACTAACCGATGCTGAAATTTTGACAAAGGCGTTTTCAGTCGGTTTGAGAGGGTTTTAGCACGTGTAGCGTCGGGTGGGGTCGGGGTGCTTTATTCCTTACACGACCACAGAAATACCCCTTTGCAGCTCGCAAAGGGGCATTTTGCTTTTCAAGGGTACACGTAGGGGTACACGGGTTGACTTTTTCGCCAAGTATACGCGGCTTATCTGGCTACATAAGGGGCCGCCCCAGCCACGTCAGCAGGCCCCAAAGGATTGCCATACAAGCCGGCATTATATAGAAGTTGCGGGCATCGAATTGGTCTGGTTGTTCATCTGGTTGCACAGTTGCAAGGTAACGTATCTTTGTGCAAGCCCGAAATGTTGTAATTACCAGTTCTGCCAAACGGTTAGCCCCGCGTTCATCAATTAGGGCGCGGTGCTAATCAAAGCTACCTAGCAGCCAGCTAGCGTCCCCTTCGTTGGTCAATCGGTTTGCGCCTCGTTCGTCGGGGCTGGGGCCGCCAAGTTTTAGCGTTACTTCAATGGTTGACCTTTCCGTATCGGCGGCTAGGGTGGTGCGTTGCAGCTTCGGGGTTATGAATTCGGCCAGCTTCACGTAGGCGTCAATGTAATCCTTGCCGGTAAGGGTGTCGAGTTGCGCGGCCAGCTTCGCGGCGTCGGCGCCAGCCAAGGCGGCGCTCATGACTTCGCGGGCCGTCGTAGTGGCCTTGTTGGGGGTGCCGGGTTTGCGGCCCGTGGGGTTGCCGGAAATGCCTTTTTCGTAAGCCATAATCAGGGGTTAGGGTTGTTAATCGTTGTTGTTTACAGGAAATGGGCGGCGGGGCTTTTTCGTGGGCAGCCGGTGGCTTCATCATTTCAAGTCGGCTAACATATCGGCAAAAGGGTCTTTGGCGTCCTCTCCCAGCTGAGCGCTCACTTTGGAACGAGCGGCCGGGGTAAGCCCGAATTGGGAAAGCATGGCCAAAGCGCGGCGCCAGGCATCGGCGGCAATGGCCACTTCGGGGTTCGGGCGGCGCATGATGTTGCCGCTAACGGTGGTGGTCTCGTAGGTTAGCCCCCGGTCTTGCACGGCTTGTCGGGCTTGCGCCCACTCGGCTAGTGCTTCCGTCAGCAGTTGCAGGGCGGGGCCATCGGCCACGGTACATACCTTCACGTCCAGCAGCACGCCCCCAACGTCGCCCTAGTACTGCCGAGCCTTGTCGCTCAGCCAGTTGGGCGGGGTCGGTAAGAGCACAGAAGGCGTGGGCTCGTGGGCGTTGGCGCGGCTGGGTTGCAACGTGCCGGCCAAGGTGTTAAGATGGGTTGGTTTGGGAGGGCGTCCGGCTGGCATATAACGGAATTTAAAGGGCGATAAGTAAGAGGTGAGGGCAAACTTTTTGGAGTCGAATTATGCACGCGTGTGTGTGAAGGGATATATGCGGTTACCATATGGAGCCGTGCGAGGGACTTAGCCCCCCCACCCCTTCATTATGCACGTCAAAGAAATCTCCTCAGGCAGCGGTCTAGCCTAGAGGCATGGGTGTGAGCTGATTATCAGTATCGTGCTTGTGTTGCTGATTAATTTCTGAAACGTATTAATGGAAGTCGCGTACAAGGGGGCCGCTCCTGTTTTAAGCTGGTATAGTGTTTGCCTAAGCAGTACTTAAGGAGCGTTGATTTCTTGTTATTACTCACATCTTATCCAATCTACACTATGAAAATCTCCCTGAATAAACTCGCCGCTTTTGCTCTTTTCACGGGCCTCACTTTTGCTGGTGACCTAGTCCAGGCTCAAAACCGCATTGGCCTCGCTGTCCAACAAGGCAATGGGGCATACGTCCAGAAAACTGACCGCGTGGGGTGCACAAGCAACGCCTTTCTCGGCATCCCGACTTTGGCGCAGAATGGCTGTGTGAACATGAAACAGGTTAAGTTTATCGTAGCGCCCTCCGGCCAGTCCTCTTCTGTTTGGAAAGGCACAGTACCTGCTGAGTCGCGTCCCAGCACGCGCATAACATTCAACTCTACTTACACTGAAGAGGTTGAAGGCCCGACCAAAGGCCTGGTTTACAATACGGTAGCCGTAACCGAGCCCAATGGCGACGTAACCTTTACGCTTACTGCGCGCGGTAACAAGATGGCCGGTAAAGCCGCGTCGAAGAAGTAAGCGCCTGTTGCAGAATACGCAGTTGCTAAAAAGCCCCACTCTAACCGGTGGGGTTTTTTATTGCCGGTGAGTGCCAGGCCTAGGTGAAGGTGCCACCATCGAGCATTACGACTACAACTTGCAAGCCACCCTATACTCAGGCCCGTTAGTGGCGGTCCGCTTTATCATCATCGGTGTGCAGAAGCCGCGCCTCAAGCGGTTAAAGCGCCCCCCTGAGGTCTGGCAGGTCGAGGCAACGCCGACCCCTGGCTGCATCGAGCAGGGTCGCAAAAAGTACCTGCGTCTGCTCAAGGCCTTTACCCAACATTAGCCCCACCCCTTCATGCTCACAGTAGGCCCTGATTTGCCCCGCGCCCGGCTCCCCCGCCCCTGAGCACCCCCGGCATCCTGCCCCGATAAATTTCCGCCCATTAAGTCTCGAAGCCCCTGCCGACACCCAATACCATCCTGCCGACCACAAAAAAAGCCCCCGGCCGTGGCGGAAGCAACCGAGCGGCCCAGCGCGTCAAACACCGTCACCACCGTGCCCGGTATCGCGCCCGTGGGCGTGGCCGCGCCGCCGTGGGCCGGGTTGGTGTAGAGCTGCACGGCCGTGGCCGCCCGGCCCGCCGCGGTGGCCAGGGCATCGCTGCGGGCGCTGGAGCGCAGCGTAAGGGCGTTGCCGTTGATGGTCAGGTTGCCGGTGAGGGCCAGCAGTTCGGCCGCTTGCTCTATGTGCCAATACAGGCTGTTTAGTGCGTTGCTCAGTACCGTTAGCTCGTAGTAGCGTTGGGCCTGTCCGACAATGGAAAGCGCGGGCTTTTCGCTGTGGGCTTCATGGGCAAAGGCTACCCGGCAAGCTCGCATGGATTCGCGGGGCGTGCTGAATATTTCCAGCGTAGCTAGGCCGCTCATATAGGCATAGAACAACTGAGCCAGTGGGGTATCGGTTTTGATTCTTTCTAAAATGAAGCTTCGCATGAGGTTGGGTAAATCAGTTTTGCATTGGTGTGCCATTTGTGCCGTGCCATTTTTGGCATTGGCACAAATGGCATAGTCAGCCGCTCGTTAGCCAGTTGCCCACGGTGCGGAAGGGTACGCCCGTTTGCTCGGCTATTGCCCGGTAGCTCAGGCCGGCCGCGTGTAGCTCTCTCACCTTAGCCTCCTGCCCAACTTTAGCCGCATAGCGCCCCCCGCTGGCCCCAGCAGGCTTGGGAAGGGAAGCCAGCACGGGGCGCGGGCCGTGTCCATAATGGCTAGGGCGGTGCCCACGTCGGCCGGGTTGCATTCGAGTCGGCCGGCGGGGGCTTGCCCTTTTTCAAAGCAGCGCAGCACGGTCAGCAGGCCGGCCACCCGAAAGGCAATCAAGCCCAGCCGGAACGCCTGACTGGCTCCCGCGCCCCCGCCGTGGGTAGTGGCTTCCTGTAGGCCCGCCGCCCCGGCCGCGTTCAGGCGGTGCCAGTCGGAGACCGTTAAGGCTATTTCCACGGGGTACGCGCCGGCTTCATCGATCAAGGGCGTGGCCTTTATCATGCGGGTAAGCTTCCCGGCCAGGGTGTCGAAATACGGGTCAAGGGGCGGGCCGGCACTGGGGCTTACATCTTGCCAGGCATGGGCTTGCGCGAAGGTGTAGAACAGGAACCGGCTCACTAACCCATCTTCCGCCGTGGGCATCAGGCGCGGGAGCTGGCCAGGGGTGCCGGTCAGGGCAATGCTCAGGGCCGGCCGGGCCAAGTCCAAGTGTTAGCGGTCAGTTTTGCGTAGCAGCGACACGGGTTCGTGCTGAAAGGCTTTGCGTAGCACGTCGCTAAAATTGCCAAAGTCAGCCCCCAGCGCCCCGCTCATGGTGTCGCTTCGGTTTCGCACATGATGCCGCGCCCGTCGTTTTCAGCCAGGGCCGTGGCCAGGGCTGCGGCGGTGGCGTTGCCCGGTAAGTACAGCAGCTTGTGCGGTGGCGGGGCATCGGGCGGCGGGCTCAGGCTGGCTTTGGCCTTGCCGGCGTTTTTGTAGGCGGCCAACTCGGCATCGTACTCGGCACGGGCTACGTGGCTGGCATCGGTCAGTTCTTTGTGGAAGGGCTAGGCCAGCCGCCGTGCCCAGGCTAAGGTTCCCTTCCCGCTGGCCGCCGGGGCAATGATGAACGCAAACAGGTTCAGGCCAAACCGGCGCTTGTTGTAGGTGCCGCCCACGGCCGGAAAACAGCCCGACAACACGGCCAACGTGCCCAGCAGCATTACGGCTTTTTGGCGCGTACTTCCTGCTCGGGCAGGTGAATGTAGGCGCAGAATTACCGGATGGAAACCAGGGCGCGGCTGGGCTTGCCGAGCTGCACCCGGATGCGCTGCAACAGGCGCTTGCCGGCCTGGTAGCCATTGCCGGTAAAGGCAGCTGCTTCCTTCGGGTAGATACAAACCTGGCACATAGTAGGCACTCCTAGGTTGTACGGACACTTATCTTTGCGTTCGTGAGCAGTGTTGATGAGATTAGTGACCGTGCCTGGGCCGCTTTGGCTCCCCATTTAGCGGGCAAAGCGGGCGACGTTGGCCGCACAGGAGCCGATAATCGGCTCTTTCTCAACGCCGTGTTCTGGCTGGCGCGCCACGGCTGCGCCTGGCGGGGGCTGCCGGCGCATTTTGGCAAGCACGACACGCTGCGCAAACGCAGCCGGCGTTGGGCCCACAAAGGCATTTGGCAACGCTTGTTCGAGGCCGTGCAGGAACCGGACTTGGACTGGGTGATGCTCGATTCGACCGTCGTGCGGGCCCACGCGCAGGCGGCGGGCAGCCGAAAAAAAGCCGCTTCGGCGACGAAGCCCTCGGCCGCAGCCGCGGCGGGCTGACCACCAAAATTCACGTGCTGGTTGACGCGCTGGGCAACCCGCTGCGCGTGGTGCTCGGGCCCGGCCAGCAAGCCGATTGCCGACGTGCGGCCGACGTGCTGGTGGCCGCCGATGGCGCGGGCAACGCGCTGGCCGACAAAGCCTACGACACGGACGCGGTAGTGGCGGCCGTCGAGGCCTTGGGCGCACAAGTCGTCATTCCCAGCAAAAAAAACCGCAAAACCGTTCGGCTTATCGACCGCAACCTGTACCGCGACCGCAACAAAATAGAGCGGTTTTTCAGTCGCCTCAAGCAATTTCGCCGGCTGGCCACGCGCTACGAGAAAACGGCCAGCAGTTTCCTCGGAATGGTGCATTTCGTTTCAGCCCTTTCGTGGCTTCGCTAATTGTCCGTACAACCTAAGGTATAGTTGGCTAGTCGAATTTATAACCACTGATTTAGAGGTAGTAGGGTCGTGAAATTTTACAGCTGGTTCGGATAACTGCCCGGGTGCGCTTGCTCCTGGCAGGCGGGGCGCTGCAGTGGTAGGTGTGGCTCAACTGGCACCACGGAGATGCTCCGCTCCGGCGCGGAAGCTGCCCGTCAAGCTGCTTGCGGCAAATGCTGCTGGTGCCACAGTTGCTCCGCTGGCGGAACAGGAGCGGGTGACGTGGGTGGTCGACGGCGACACGTACGAGGTGCTGGCCGGGGGCATTGTGTACCATGCTGCCCCCACCAACGCCGTAGTGGCCGCGCCGCTGGTCATCCTGCCCGTGAACAGCCCGGCCCCGGTGAACCAGGCGATGGTGGCCAGCTTTCCGGCTGCTCCGCCCGCAGCTAACCTAGTGGTGGGGATGGTGGGCATCAACTTCTACCAGCAGGTGAATGGCAAGTTCTACCCGCTCAACAGCAACAGCACCGACCCGCTGGCCATTGAGTACGGGGCGTAAGTCACTAAGAACCCAAGGCACAAAGCGGCCAGCCGGTAGCGGTCAGCCGCTTTTTTCTTCATTAATTTCAATATCTGAGTTATCGTAATCATGGCATTAACGGCCTTTCAAGCCTAATTCAAGCGGCGCATGAAGCGCGCTATTAAACTACGGGCCAAGGCTGACCAGAAGGCGCGTCGCTACACTAAACTGCTGCCGGATGCCATCGGGGCGGCTGAGGACGCGATGATACAGATGGATGCGCTCAACCAACTTTATAATGTGGACGTGAGCACCTACACGCTGCTCACGCAGGCACTGCACTCCAACAGTGGGCAGGAAGTACTGGAAGAGCATTTGGCGCAAAGCACGCCTGGTGAAGAGGTGGTCATCTTCAACTAGGCGCCGGATGGCAACGGCGGGCAGGAACTGCCAGCCAACCCACTGTTTAGGAAACTGGTGGCGGGCACGCTAATTCTTTCGCCACCGCAAATCGACCTGCAACAAGCATGAGTGGAAAATCTATCTGCACTACACAAAAACCCTTTTTACAGCATGGAAACGAGTTTTTTTTGTTAAGCGGCAGCCCGAATGCCCGTGCTGAAAGCTATTTGACCAGCGCCGGAGCCAAGTTAACGGCGGCGGTTGTGGTGGTTTTCTTGGCGCAGCAGCTGGCACCAGCCTTCTCATCTTTCGAGCACTGCGGCTTGGTTTCGGTTGCAGCCTTTTTACCTTTCTTGCCGGGCTGGCCGTCCGTGGCGGAGGCGGTGCTGATGGTGGCGAGGAGAGTCAGGGCAAGCAGGAGGTTTTTCATGAGTGGGGAGCGTAAATTGGTTGAAAATGAGAGCTAATGTTGATTAGCAGCAGCCACAGGCCCCTTTGCCCTGTTCCTGGATGGGTGGGCAGGGTACGGAGCCGTAGGAGCAGTACACGCAGCAGTCGCCGGCCAGAGGCTTGAGTACGGTGTGGCAGTTAGTGCATTCGTAGAACCACTGGCAGGCGTCGGTGGGCATCTGCTCGGCCTGCGCGTGCTGGCAGACGGGACAGGTGAGCACGGAGGTCAGGGTAACGGGTTGGGTCGGGGCCACGGGACGGCGGTTAGCGGGTGGGGTTCAGAACGAGGTAGCCGGTGCTGTTTATGGCGTTTTCTACCTGGGTAGCCTGTGCGTGGGCGGCATCGAAGCGCACCTGGGCGGTTGCTTGGTCATAGGACACGGCTACGGTTTGCACGCCGGGCACTTGCTGCACCTCACTTTCGACGTGGCGGGCGCAGGCCTCGCAAGTCATGCCGCCGATGCGGTAGGTGCGGGTTTGCCAGACGGGGGCAGGGCCATTGGCGGCCACGGCCGGGGCACTAGGCCTGGCGGGGTAAAGTGCAGCGCCGTAGTACGGGAAGGCCAGTAGCACAGCCGCGAGCACCGTAACAGTCGCCAGGAAGCTGGTTGACTGCATAACGGAGCGTTTCTCGGGCACAGTGCAGCAGTCGGCCGCTGCCAGCGCGGGGCGCAACTGGCGGTACCAAGCGAAGCCGAGCACGGCCACCGTGAGGCCCACCAGGTAGAGGCGGTAGGGTTCAAGCCAGGAAAAGGAACTGGCCACGCCGCCAAGGCCGCCAACCACGGCCAGCAATGGCGTGATGCAGCAGAGCGAAGCGGCCAGCGCGGCCAGCAGGCCGGCGCCAAATAAGGACTTGGATGGTTGAACAGGGGCGTTGTTCATTGGGCGGGTTGGGTGGCGGTGAGGCGGGCCAGCAGGGGCTGAAGCACGGGCAGGTGCTCAGCGTTGAGGGAATAGAACACGGTTTGGCCAACTTTGCGGGCGGTGACCACCCCGCCGTCCTTCAGCTTGCGCAGGTGCTGCGACACGGCTGAAATGTTCATTCTGAGTACGTCAGCCAAATCGCACACGCAGAGCTGCTTGTCGGCGAGCAGAAAGAGCAGCTGCAGGCGCACTTCGTTGCCGGCCAGGGCCAGCACACTGGCCAGCGAGCTTAGCGCGGGGGCTGCCTGGGCCAGGCGCTCCTGGCACTGCTGAATGTGGTCGGTGTCGGCAAAGACCCGAACGCAGGAGGTTGGATTCATGGAGAAAGAGAGTGGAAAAACTACTATCGTATTTAAGCTAATGCTAAAGTACGGACAAAAGCCTCCTATTTTGCCTAACGGCTGAGCAATCACGGCCTATGCGCCAGGCGACCTGTAATTCTTCCTCGCGGTAGTAGTCCTAAACAATTGCTGCGAACAGGGCTACCTTTTCTCTTGAAATTGCACCGAGTACTATCAACTGGCCTTTCCGGCCTGCGAGGGCAGCGACCAGCGCGGCCGCCCTACCCGCTGCCTCGACCGTAGGGGACCCCGAGCCGGCCGCTGCTGCTCACCCCGGCCGCCCGCTGAGCCGTGGCCCTCACCACCACCGAAGCCGGGCAGCTGCTAAACCCCGGCGAAACGGGCAGCAGCTGCTTCAACAGCTGCCCCTACGCGGCGTAAAGCGGAAGCACCGCCCTCAAATTTTCGCCACGCGGGGCCCCAAAACCTGTATCTTCGCCGCCGTTACGCGGGGAATGCGCTGCATACCCCGACGGCGAAAGGTTTCCGGCTTCGGCCGGAATCAAAAGGGAACCGGGTGCAACTCCCGGACAGACGCGCTACTGTAAGCTCCCGCCGGCCCTGGGCCGGCCACGGCGTTCCACGCAGCCATTGCCCCGGATTGGGGCGAGAAGGCGGACCGCCGGGAGCAAGTCAGGAGACCTGCCTTCCGCCGGCTGATGCTGCCTCCGCGCTATGGGGCTCTACTCAGAAGTAGCACCCCGGTTCCCGGACGCGGCCAGCGGCTGCGTGGCCGGAGGGTGCTTGCTGCTGGCCAGGGCTTTGGAAACGGAACAGCGGGCGTAACCCGGCCGGCATGCCCGCCGCCCGGCTGCTGTCTGCCACCCGCTTGCCCGCCGTCCATGCTTCCTTCGCCCGACCCGCAGCTTGCCCGCGCCGAAACGCGCATTTTCAAGGCCGTGTTTTCCAACACCGCCAACCACTACGACACGCTGCTTGGGGGCACCAGCAGCTTGCAGGTGCGCATGGAGCTATTCATGGAGCAGATGGACTCTGACGAACGGCTGCTGGCCGTGACCAGCCTGTTCACCTTCGTGGCCGTGGACGGGCACCGCCGGTCGGTGCCCGTGCGGCCCGCCGCCGCGCTACCACCCGTGGCGGCGGCCTGAACTGTCCGCCTCCCATTCACTTCCCTCCTTCTCGCTTTCTCTTACCACCTCATTTTATTTCCATGAAAGAAGTTCTGACCCCGCGTCTCTGGGTGTTGCTGGCCTTTGTGCTGCTGGCCGTGCTGGGCCGGGTGGCCCTGCCGCACTGGCCCCACCTGCCCAATTTCGCCCCCCTCGATTCGATGGCCCTGTTTGGGGGCGCGTACTTTGCCCGGCGGCGCTGGGCCGTGGCGGTGCCCCTGCTGGGCGTGTGGCTGAGCGATTTGGTGCTCAACTACCAGTACCTGGGCCACGTGCAGCTGTTTTATTCGGGCTTTTACTGGCAGTACGGCACCTACGCCCTGCTGGCGCTGCTGGCCCACGCCGGGCTGCTGCGGCGCGTGAGTTTCGTGCGGGTGGCCGGGGCCGGCGTGGGCGCGGCGGTGCTGTTCTTCCTGATTACCAACTTCGGCGTGTGGCTGGGCTCAGCCACTTATCCGCAAACCGGCACCGGGCTGCTGGCCTGCTACGCGGCTGGGCTGCCGTTTTTCAATCATTCGCTGCTGAGCAACCTGTTCTACTGCACCGTGCTGTTTGGCGGGCTAGAGCTCGCGCAGTGGCGCTTTCCGGTGCTGGCCCGGCCCCGCCTCGCTCATGCTTAACTACCGATGAACGAATTCACCATTCCGGCGCTGCGCCCGCCCGACGCGGCACTGGCCGCCACCATTCAGGCCAAAATCGACACCAAAACCAAGCCCCTGGGCGCGCTGGGGCAGCTCGAAGCCCTGGCCCGACAGGTCGCGCTCATTCAGCAAACCATAACGCCCGTGCTGCACCGGCCCCACGTGCTAGTGTTCGCGGCCGACCACGGGATTGCCGCGGCCGGCGTGAGCGCCTACCCCGCCGACGTAACCCACCAGATGGTGCGCAACTTCGCGGCGGGCGGGGCGGCCATCAATGTGTTCTGCCGCCTGCACGGCCTCGAACTGCGCGTGGTGGATGCCGGCGTGCGCGGCTCCTTCGCCGATCTGCCGGCCGCGCGCAACCAGAAAATCGCCGAAGGCACCCGCAACTTTTTGCACGAGCCCGCCATGACGCCGGCCGAAATGCACCGGGCCCTGAACCTGGGCGCGGCCCTGGTGAGCGAGGTGCACGGCACGGGCTGCAACGTGGTGGGCTTTGGCGAGATGGGCATAGCCAACACCAGCAGTGCTGCCGTGCTGCTGCACCGGTTGGGCGGTGTGCCCCTGGCCGACTGCGTGGGCCGCGGCACGGGCCTCGACGCGGCCGGGCTGGCCCGCAAACACGCGGTGCTGGCCGCCGCCGTGGCCGCCCACCCCGCCGTAGACGGCACCGACCCGCTGGCGGTGCTGGCCACGTTCGGAGGCTTCGAAATCGCGCAGCTGTGCGGGGCCATGCTGCGGGCCGCCGAGCTGGGCATGGTGCTGCTCATCGACGGCTTCATTGCCTCGGCGGCACTGCTGGTGGCCTGGCGGCTGGCCCCGGCCGTGCTGCCCTCTTGCGTGTTCAGCCACGAGTCAGCCGAGGGCGGGCACCCGCACCTGCTGCGGGTGCTGAGCGCGCAGCCCCTGCTGCGGCTGGGCCTGCGCCTAGGCGAAGGCTCGGGGTGCGCCCTGGCTTACCCGCTGGTGCAGGCGGCCGTGGCCTTCTTCAACGACATGGCGTCGTTTGAAAGCGCTGGCGTATCGCAAGTCGCTGCCGACTAATAATCGTCCCAATTCTTTCTTTCTCATTCAACAGTAAAAAATGCGCCGCCAACTACACGTATTTCTGACGGCCGTGATGTTCTACACGCGCCTGCCGTGCCCGGCCTGGGTCGACCATTCGGAGGAATTGCTGAACAAGGCCACGGTGTATTTCCCGGTCATCGGCTGGCTGGTGGGCGCGGCGGCAGCGGCGGGCTACGTGGGCGCACGGTGGCTGTTCGGCAACGCCGACGTGGCCCTGCTGCTGAGCACGGTGGTGAGCGTGCTGCTGACCGGCGCATTTCACGAGGACGGCTTTGCCGACGTGTGCGATGGGTTCGGAGGCGGCTGGACCAAGGCCAAAATCCTCGATATTATGAAGGACAGCCGCCTGGGCACCTACGGAGCCGCTGGGTTGGGACTGGTGCTGGCCCTCAAGTTTGTGGCCCTGCGCGGGCTCCCACCGGCCTGGGTGGTACCGGCCCTGCTGCTGGCCCACCCGCTGAGCCGGACCACGGCCCTGACCTGTATTTTCAGCCACGACTACGCCCGCGACAACGAGGATAGCAAAGCCAAGCCCGTGGCCAAGAAGCTGGGCCGGGCCGAACTGACCATCGGGCTGCTGCTGGGTGCGCTGCCGTTGCTACTAGGGGCCGCTTGGGCCCGGCAGCCGCTGCTACTGGCAGTAGTGCTGCCGCTGGCGGCTGTGAAAATGTATTTGGCCGGCTACTTCCAGCGCTGGATTGGGGGCTACACCGGCGACTGCCTGGGGGCCATTCAGCAAGTGGCTGAAGTAACCGTATACCTGTTTTTACTGGCTTTATCGGCATGGACCTTTATCTAATCCGACACACGGCCGTGGCCGTGGCGGGCCGCTGCTACGGCCACACCGACGTGCCGCTGGCCGACACCTTTGCCGCCGAAGCCGCGCAGTTGCGCGCCAAGCTTCCGGACGGGGCCCCTGGCTGGCGGGTGCTTAGCAGCCCTGCCGCCCGCTGCTGCCGTTTGGCCGAAAACCTCTGGCCGGAAACGGCGATTGCGGAAGATGTCCGGCTGCGCGAGCTGCACTTCGGCGCGTGGGAAAACCGGCCGTGGGCGGACCTGCCGCCGGACGAGCTCAACCCCTGGATGGCAGACTTTGTGGCGCAGGCACCGCCCGGCGGGGAGGCGTTTGAGCACCTGCACGAGCGCACGGGCGCGCTGCTGGCCGAATTGTTGGCAGCCCCCGCGGCCGGGCCGGTGGCGCTGGTAACCCACGCCGGGATAGTGCGCAGCTTGCTGTGCCACGCGCTGGAGCTGCCGTTGGCGCAGGCGTTTCAAGTAGCCGTGGATTTTGCGTCGGTGTCGGGGCTGCGCCACCAGCACGGACGCTGGGAAGTACGCTTCGTGAACCGCTGAGCAAGGGCCGCCGGCAGAAGGCCTTTTTCTTGTATTCCAGGCGACAGTTCACCAAGTCGGCTCATTTGCTGCCGGGCGTTAGGCTTAACTCCAAACCGCCAGAAAGAGCAGAGAGAACGTTTTTTTTTGCACGCCTTCATCTGGTCGGAGAAGCACCGGCTCTGCTAGAGCTTATGGTGGGTTTGTGGATTAGGGGTTAGGGATACTGCCGGCGCTAGCCCACGCCCAAAAAGCTGCTGACTCAGCCGTTCATCCTGGCGGTACACGTCGGCATAAAAACGCAGCTGGCCCGCCACCACCGCGCAGGTCGCGTAGCGCACATACAGCGCCACCGGCCGCCGCAGGTAATAGCTGCGCGGCTTGGGGGCCGCTTCGCATTGGGCTTCCGTGGGCAGCTTGGCGCGGGCGGCGTCGGGGCCCAGCAGGTAGGCGGCCAGCTTCATGGGGCGCTCCATGCGCATGCAGCCGTGGCCCAGTGCCCGGTAGGGTTTCTGAAAATCCGAGGTATTGAATGTCGCGTGCAAATACACCGAATACGGGTTGGCAAAGCGGAAAATGATGTTGCCCAGCGCGTTTTCGCAGCCAGCGTTTTGGCGGATGGTGTACGGGAAATGCTGCGCCGATACGGTCTGCCAATTCACGGTAGTCGGGTCCAGGCGCTGGCCGTTGGCATCGTAAAGCGTGTAGTTATTATCAACCAGGAAATTATGCTCCGAAGTTGCCCGGGTGCCGGCCTGCATGTGCGGCAGTATTTCCTTGGTGGCAATGCTGTTGGGCACCCGCCACTCCGGCGCCACCGTGAACGAGGTGAGCCGGCTGCTGAGCGTGGGCGTGGGGCTGGCGGGCCGGCCGATGACCAGCCGGTGGGTTTGCAGCACCCGGCCGTGGCGCACCACTTCCAGCTGGTAGGCGGGCAGGTTTACCAGCACATAGTCGGCGGCCGGAATGGCCTCCCAACGCCAGCGCTCCAGCGTGAGGGCCATTTGGCGGGCGCGGCGGGCGCGCTGCGCGGCATCGGGCCCCGCGGGCTGCCGCCGCCAGCGGGCCAGGGCTTGCTGCAGCTGCTGGTACTCGCGCTGCTGGGGCTGGCACTGCAGCAGGGCCCGGGCAAAGTCCGGGGCTGCCAGGGCGCGCGCCAGCCAGGCAGCGGGGGCAAACGGCACCCCGGCTTTTTCCAGCGGCGAGGGCGTGAAGGCCCGTAGCTGCCCCCGGCGCAGGTGCACGGCAAAGGTCAGCAGCCCATCGGTGAGCAGCACGTCGAACCGGGCCAGCTGTGCGGGCTGCCGCTCGGGTGCCCCGGGTTGGGCCAGCGAGTCGGCCAACGCTTGCAACGCTCCCGCGTGGTAGCGGCTGGGCAACAACCCGAAGTCTTCGGCGCGGGTGAGCAGGGCCAGCGCCGTGCGGCCCTGCGCCGACGGTTGGTACGCGGCACACCAGGTGGGGCTGTAGGCGCGACCACGGTAGAAGCCCCGGGCCTGCTGGCCCTGTACCAGAGGCAGCGATTCCGCCAGCGTATCGGCCAGCAAGGCTTGGATGCGGGCAGACGTTGCACCGGGCGCGGCCTGGACCGGGCCGGGAATTGCGGCATCGGGCCGGGCCGCGAACAGCGACAGCAGGATGAAGGGGAACAGGATGAACAGGAACCGCATCGGGAGCAGGGAAATGAACTTGTGGGGCTGGGCCAGAGCGGTAAAAAGCCGTCGAAAAGCCAGCTAAAAGCTGGGAGCAATTTCCGGCAGAAGCGCCCGGGGCGCCCTGTTATAGGTTTTGTTCCCAGTTGATTTATATCATGCTTTTGGCGAGCCCGGGCCGGTAATCTTGCGGGGCGAATACCGCATGACCGGCTCCTCAGCTGGCTGCCGGCTGCCGGCAGTGAACTTCTGGCTAAAGCCAGGCAGCGCGGGCCACCATTCGCGGGGCTTAGCGCCGCGCACCATTTGTAGCTCAGCCCCACTCTACCCAACGCAACGACTTGTGCTGCTTCGCCACGGCGAAAGCGTGCGGAACCAGGAAAACCGCTTCACCGGCTAAACCGCCTCCGGCACTACTACCGGGAGTAAAAGGTGGACGCTGCTCAGTGCAGCGGAAGCCTGACAAACGTCAGGTACCTGGGCAATTATCGTCAGGGCATGGCGGGCTGGGACGGCGGATTTTTGCAGATATAAATCCCTGCTCCCCAATCCCCTTCTCATGACCTCCCACACCCAAACCCAGCTCGATGCCCTAAACGCCTGCGTAGCGGCCTGCGAGCACTGCAGCAGCGCCTGCCTGCAGGAACCCCACGTGCAGATGATGGCCCGCTGCATCAGCCTCACCCGCGACTGCGCCGACGTGTGCGCCCTGACCGCCCGCCTGCTGGCCCGTGGCTCGGCGCATGCCGAGCACCTGCTGGAGGAATGTGCCGAAATCTGCCGGGCCTGCGCCGATGAGTGCGCCAAGCACGAGCATCGGCACTGCCAGGAGTGCGCCGAGGCCTGCCGCCGCTGCGCTTAACCCTTGTGGCCTGCGCGCCAACAGCCATCAAAAATCCGGCGCAAGCCCTTCTCACCAAGCACGAAGCTGTTGCTCCAGCAGAAGCAGCTCCGCCACCATCAATCCCACCCGCCCATGCAAACTACCCACCTCGAAACGCCCCCCGCTCCCACCGGCGAACTCGCCGATGCCGACATCACGGCCGCTATCGAAACGCTGCTGGCCACCAAAAAGGGCCTTACCGCGCACCTGATTGACGTGCAAACCCGCGAGGGCATTGTGGAATTGAGCGGCTTCACCAATAACCTGCTGGCGAAGCAGCGGGCCGAGGAAATTGCGCTGGCCGTGCGGGGCGTGCGCGGCCTGCACAGCGCCCTGGCCGTGCGCACCGCCGACGTGCCCGATGCCGAATTGCAGCACGCCGTGGCCCGCGCCCTGGCCGACGACCCCGCCACCGACGACTACCAGGTGCACACCCTAGCCAGCCACGGCGTGGTCACGCTGAGCGGGCTGGTGCAGTCGTGGGCCGAGAAACAGCTGGTGCTGCGCGTAGTGCAGGGCGTGCGCGGGGTGCGCGGTTTTGAAGCCGAACAGCTGATGATTCGGGGCGGCGGAATTCTGAATTCGGACGAGGAAATCACCACCCAGATTCGCGAGCAGTTCGACTGGGATATTCGCGTGAACGGGGCGCTGGTGGTGGTGCGCACCAACGAGCAGGTGGTGCACCTGTCGGGCACGGTGGGCACGGCGGCCGAGAAGGACAGACTCGTGGCCATTGCCTACCAGACCGGGGCCACCCGCGTGGATGCCCGCGACCTGTTTGTGGCCTACTGGGCGCTGGACCGCGAAATCCGCCGCGAGAAATTTGCCCCCAAAACCGATGCCGCCATTGGGGCGGCCGTGCGGGCCACGCTCCGCTTCAATCCCCGGGTGCGCTCGGCCGAAACGCTGGTGCAAGTGCTCGATGGGGTGGTGACGCTGGCCGGCACCGTGAGCAACCTGCGCATCCGGCTGGATGCCGAGCAGGACGCCCGCCACGTGGTGGGCGTGGCCAACGTACACAACCTGCTGAAAGTGCGGCCAACCCGGTTGGTGCCCGACGAAGACATTCGCCAAACCATCGCGGCCGCCCTGGCCCGCGACCCCTACGTGGGCCACCTGGTATTTGGGGTGCAGGTGCACGGCGGGCAGGCCCTGCTCACGGGCCCGGTCGACACGCATTTTGAGCGGGAGCACGCGGGCGAGGTGGCGGCCGGGGCAAGCGGCGTGCTCGACGTAAATAACCGGCTGGTGGTAATGCGGGCCGCATCGGAGGCCAGGCCCTCGTGGCCCGCTTTGTTGCCGGCAGGGGCTGGGCCGAACCCAACTCTGCTCAGCCCCGACCTGGCCCTGGCCGCCCGCATCCGCACCCGCTACAACTGGTCGGCGGGCCTGCACGACCAGGACCTGACTGTGCAGGTAGCCAACGGCCGCGCCACCCTCACCGGCACCGTCGATACCTGGCTCGACCGCCGGCTGGCGGCCGAAGAAGCCCGCGAGGCCGGCGCACACGAAGTAAACAACCACCTGCAGGTGCTGGACCGCATCCCGCAAACGCTGGCCGGCCATGGAATCGAAGCTTAGCCCCAGCCTGAACCGCACCGACGACGCGGCGTGGTTCGTCAGCGCCGGGACGCGGCAGGAGGCGCAAGAAGCCGATGCGTGCATGGCCTCCGATGACTGGCTGTACGAAGCGCCCCGCATACCCTCAACCGTCCGGCCACCGCTGGCGAAGCGCCCACCTGGCCCATTTCTGCCAAAGCAGCCCGCGCCGGTGCGCTAATTTTCTCACCTTTTTTTCATTCTCATGATGCCCTCCCTCGTTGTCCTGACCGATTTTTTTGCCGTCACCAACCGCGCCCTCTCCTACGCGGCCGGCCTAGCTGTGCCGCTGCACGCGCAGCTCGTGCTGCTGCACACGCGCTACGACGGGCTGCCCGTGCCGGAAGGGTTCAATGAGCGCCACACCGCGCCGGGCGAGTGGAAAACCGACCAGGCCCTGCGGCACCTGGCCGCTGAGCAGACTGTGCCCACCGAAGTGGACGTAGCCGAAGGCTTCCTGCCCGAGGCCGTGACGGAGGCCGTGCGCCGCCATCATCCCTTGTGCATGGTGCTGGGCCGGCCGAGTGCCGCCACCGAACCCGCCGAGCTATTGACCAACGCGGTGATGGACCTGCTGCGCCACGCGCCGCATCCGCTGCTGCTGGTGCCCGCAGTGGGCTGGGACGCATTTCCGCCCCGCCGCTTCCTGCTGGCCGTGGACGGGCAGCCCTTCACGTTCAACGACGCCGACCACCAAGAGGTGCTGAGCCGCCTGCTGCAAGCCACCCACGCCACCCTCGACGCGGTGTACGTGACCGACGACGAGCACGCCCTGCCCGGCGCAAGCAACGTGCTGGAAACGGTGCGCGCCAATGACCTGGTCAGCACCTTCGCCGAGAGCCGTTTGCACGAAGTGTACCACGCATCGGCAGTGGCCGGCGTGCTGGAGGAAACGGCCCGCCAGGAGGCGGATGTGCTGGTGGTGGTGGTGCGGCGCCACAGCTTATTGGGCAGCCTGTTCCACAGCAGTGTCACGGCGCAACTCATTCAGGAAAGCGCCATTCCGGTCCTGCTGCTGCCCGCGGAGGATTAACGCCTTGGCCCGGGCGCGGGCTGGTTCTTTTTGCGTGCTGCTCCACCTTTTTGCTCTTCGCGATGAATTCGTCCGTCTTAGTACTCGCCAATTTCCCGGAGGCCGCCGAACACACGGCGCGGGTTGCCGCCGCGCTGGCCGCCCCGCTGCACCTGCCGCTGGTGCTGCTCCACCTCGATGTGTATCCGGTGATGCTTGAACCGGAGCTGGTGGCCGCCTCAGCCGAGCAAACCCAACGCAACGAAGCCGAAACCATGGCCGGCCTGCGGGCCCTGGCGCACCGCTTGCCCGGGCCCACGCAGGTGGCCGAGTCGGGGGGCATTCTGTGCGACGCGGTGGATGCGGCCGTGGCGCAATACCACCCCCTGCTGCTGGCGATGGGCCTCAGCCCCGAACACGACATGCTGGACCACTGGCTGCACAACCAGCTGCTGCCCGTGCTACGGGCCACGCACCAGCCGCTGCTGCTGGTGCCGGAAAGCTGCAGCCCGGCCGCCCCGGCCCCTCCCCGCCGCGTGCTGCTGGCGCTTGATGCCGAGCCGTTCCGCCTCAATGCGGCCGCGCGGGCGCTAGCGCCGTTGCTGGCGGCCTGGCAAGCCGCCTTCACGGTGGCGCACGTGGTGACCGGCCAGGAGCCGGAAGCCAACCCAAGCCGCATGGCAATGGCCGATGTCCGGGCCAGCGGCCTGCTGCCGCCGGATGCCCCGCTGTGGCTATACCAGGAACGCCACGCCCAGCCGGCGGCTGGCGTGCTGCAAGCCCTTGCTGATACCCACGCCGACTTGGTGGTTTTGATGGCCCGGCCGCACAGCTTCCTGGGCCGCCTGTTCCATCGAAGCGTGACGGCGCAGGTGCTGCGCCACAGCCGGGTACCGGTGCTGCTGGTGCCCGTGGAGGCACCCGAACTACCTGGCTGGATGCCCGCCATGACCTGAGAAACGAATTAACCCGCTGCCTTTTTTATCTAAAGACACCCCGACCATGTCGCTCAACCTTGTTGTTTTCGCCGGCTTTTATCCCACCGCCCGCCACACGGTGCATTACGCCAACAACCTGGCGCAGGCCCTCCACGGGCAGTTGGTGCTGCTGCACGTCAAGCGGGCCTCCTCGTTCGACCCCTACGAGCTGATGGCCGAAAGCTTCCGCCAGGAAGAGCTGGCCTGCGAAACCGAAACTGCAGCGGCGCTTTACCGCCTGGCCGATGAGCTGCACATCTCACCCAACGTGGAAGTGGCCACCGACCTGCTGCCCGTAGTGGCCGAAGACCTGGCCAAAAGGTACCAGCCGGCCCTGTTCGTGCTCAGCCAAGCCGACCCGGAAAGGGCCGAAATCAGCATCGCCGCCGACTGCGCCGAGCTGCTACGGGCAGGGCACTTTCCCGTGCTGCTGGTGCCACCCACCATTCCGGCCGACCAAGCTCCGCGCCGCATTTTAATTGCGACCGACCGCGAGCCCTTCGCCCTGGCTGCCAATGCCCAGGCCCTGCGCCAGCTGCTCGCGCTACCCGGCGCGGAGCTCATTGTGGCCCACGTATCGAGCGGGGTGGAAGACGACGAAGGCTGCAGCGCCGCGCTGCGGAACGTCCAGCTAAGTGGGCTGGTGCAGGGCCTGCCCACGCCCGAGCTGCGCGGCTACGTAAACGACGACTATGCCAAAGGCCTGCTCGCAGCCGTGCAGGACACCCAGGCCGACTTGGTGATTGTGCTGGCCCGCGAGCGCAGCTACCTGGGCGAGTTGTTTCACCATAGTGTGACGGCTTACCTGCTAGCCCACTGCCCCGTGCCAGTACTGGTGCTGCCGGTGGCACCTGTAGCCGTCGCGTCCGATTCCGGCCATCTTGCCACGGCTACTCTGCTTACCAATTCGGTGCTTTCCGGCCTGGCGCCCGCCAACTGAGCTTCTCGCCGAAGCCACGCAATACATCCGCTTTTCTTTTTCACCACGGGCTGAAACCAGCCCTTAAAACCACCCTTGCCATGATAACGCCCACCATTCTTTTCTCGGTATTTATGCTGGCTACGCTGGCCGTGTTCAGTGCTTACAAGCACGCTTCCAGCTCGAACCCGACGCCGCTGCGGTAGCGCTTTCAAGGAAGTGTTTCTACCAGCCTGATGCCTGCTACCCTGCAAGTAATTGCCCGCTTTTTTATGAGACAGAAGCCAGCGGTTGAAGCCGCTGAAATTGAAGTTCAGGCACCGCCGGCCGGCCGCGTGCTGGCCCTAAACGGCGGCTCGTCGAGCATCAAATTCGCGGTCTATGGCCTGGGCGAAACGTCGGAGCGAGGCCTGCACGGCCACCTCGACCGCATTGACCTGCCCGGCACCACGCTCACCATTGCCGATGCCGGGCAGCCGGCCACCACCGTTGCGGTGGCGGCGACCGACCAGCGCGCCGCCGTGGCTTTTTTGCTCGATTGGCTCGAAGCAAACGCCGATTTCGGCACCATCCGGGCGGTGGGGCACCGGGTGGTGCACGGCATGGCGCACCACGCGCCGGAGCGCATCACTCCGGCGCTGGTGGCCGAGCTGCGCCAGTTTCGCGCCTTCGACCCCGACCACCTGCCCGGCGAGCTGGCGCTGATTGAAGCCTTGCAAAAGCGCCACCCCAAGCTGCCGCAGTTTGCTTGCTTCGACACGGCTTTTCATCACGACATGCCACGGGTAGCGCAAATGCTCCCGCTCCCACGTCGCTTCGAGGCGCAGGGATTGCGGCGCTACGGTTTCCACGGCCTGTCTTACGCCTATTTGCTGGAAGAGCTGGGCCGACTGGCTGGCCCTGCAGTCGCGAATGGCCGCCTGATTTTGGCGCACCTAGGCAATGGGGCCAGCCTGGCCGCCGTGCACCACGGCCGCAGCCTCGATACCACCATGGGCTTCTCGCCGGCCGGCGGCCTGCTGATGGGTACCCGCCCCGGCGACCTCGACCCCGGCATCACCAACTACTTGCTGCACACCGAAAAGCTCACCGGCCCGCAGCTCAACAACCTGCTTAATCACGAAGCCGGCCTGCTCGGCGTCTCCGAAACCAGCTCCGACATGCGGGATTTGCTGGCTGCTCAGGCAACCGACGAGCGCGCCGCCGAGGCCGTGGCGCTGTTCTGCTATCAAGCCCGCAAAGGCGTGGGCGCATTCGCAGCCGTACTGGGCGGGCTCGATACGCTGGTGTTTGCCGGCGGAATTGGCGAGCACGCGGCCGAGGTGCGCGCCCGCATTTGCCAGGGGCTGGCGTTTCTGGGCATCAAGCTGGATGAAGCCCGCAACGCAACCCACGCGGGCGTGATTTCTAGCGTGGGTAGTCGCGTGACGGTGCGCGTGATTCCGACGGACGAGGAGCGCATGATTGCCCGCACAGTGGGGCGCCTGGTTTCAGTGGCAGGTAGCTAAAATCAGGCGGTCATGCTGAGCGTAGTCGAAGCATCTCTACCGCGCAACCAATCAGGTTTACTGCTGCGGTAGAGATGCTTCGACTACGCTCAGCATGACGTTCTAAATGCCCTAAAAACGACCAAAATCATAACCCCAACATGCAAACCGAAACCCTCACCGAAGCGCCCGTGGCCACGCCCCTCACGCCGGATATGCTGCGCCGCATCGACGCGTATTGGCGGGCGGCCAACTACCTGTCGGTGGGCCAGATATACCTCCTCGACAACCCGCTGCTGCGCGAACCGCTCACCCTGGCCCACATCAAAAAGATGCTGCTGGGGCACTGGGGCACCACGCCGGGCCAAAACTTCATCTACACCCACCTCAACCGGGTTATCAAGGCGCACAATTTGGACATGGTGTACCTCTCCGGGCCGGGCCACGGCGGGCCGGCGGTGGTGGCCAGCACCTACCTCGAAGGCACGTACAGCGAGGTGTACCCCAACATCAGCCAGGACGCGGCGGGGCTGAAGCGGCTGTTCACGCAGTTCTCGTTTCCGGGTGGCATTTCGAGCCACGCGGGGCCCCAGACGCCAGGCTCGCTGCACGAGGGCGGCGAGCTGGGCTACTCGCTGAGCCACGCCTTCGGGGCGGTGTTTGATAATCCGGACCTCATCGCAGCCTGTGTGATTGGCGACGGCGAGGCCGAAACCGGCCCGCTGGCCACCGCCTGGCACTCCAACAAGTTCCTCAACCCGGCCCGCGATGGCGCCGTGCTGCCCATCCTGCACCTTAACGGTTACAAGATTTCCAACCCCACGGTCCTGGCCCGCATCACCCACGAGGAGCTCGACCAGCTGCTGCGCGGCTACGGCTGGACGCCATACTTTGTGGAAGGCCACGAGCCCGCACTGATGCACCAGGCCATGGCCGAGGCCCTCGACCACATCATCGCCGACCTTTGGGATATTCAACTAAACGCCCGCGAAACCGGCGACCTCACCCGCCCGCGCTGGCCGATGCTGGTGCTGCGCTCGCCCAAAGGCTGGACCGGCCCCGCCACCGTGGACGGACGGCCCAACGAAGGCACGTTCCGGGCGCACCAAGTGCCGCTGGCGGTATCGGCCAGCGCCCCGCCCGAGCATTTGGCGCAGCTGGAAGCCTGGCTCCGAAGCTACAAGCCGGAGGAATTATTCGACATTAACGGCTGCCTGATGCCTGAATTAGCCGAGTTAGCTCCCGCCGGCACCCGCCGCATGGGCGCCAACCCGCACGCCAACGGCGGCCAGCTGCTGCGCGATTTGCGCCTGCCCGATTTCTGCGACTACGCCGTGGCCGTGCCCGCGCCGGGCGCGGTGCTAGCCAGCGACACGGCCGTGACCGGCCAATTCCTGCGCGACGTGCTGCGGCTGAACGCGGAGCCGCGCAACTTTCGGGTTTTTGGGCCCGATGAAACCGCGTCGAACAAGCTCGAAGCGGTATTTGAGGCCACCAACCGGCAGTGGAATGCTGAGGTGGAAGCCAACGACGAATTTTTGTCGCCCGATGGCGGCGTGCTCGAAATGCTGAGCGAGCACCAGTGCCAGGGCTGGCTGGAAGGCTACCTGCTCACGGGCCGCCACGGGCTGTTCAACAGCTACGAGGCCTTCGTGCACATCGTCGATTCGATGTTTAACCAGCACGCCAAATGGCTGAAGCTGACGCTGGAAATCCCGTGGCGGCGCAAGCTGGCTTCGCTCAACTACCTGCTCACGAGCACCGTGTGGCGGCAGGACCACAACGGCTTCACGCACCAGGACCCTGGCTTTATCGACCACGTTATCAACAAGAAAGCCAGCATCGTGCGCGTGTACCTGCCGCCCGATGCCAACTGCCTGCTCTCGGTGATGGACCATTGCCTGCGCAGCCGCCATTACGTGAACGTGATTGTGGCTGGCAAGCATCCCGGGCCGCAGTGGCTGAGCATGGATGCCGCCCAGAAGCACTGCACCGAAGGCATCGGCCTCTGGCCCTGGGCCAGCACCGACGCCGGCCAGGAGCCCGACGCCGTGCTAGCCTGCTGCGGCGACGTGCCGACGCTGGAAGCTCTGGCCGCCGCCAGCATCCTGCGCGAGCACCTGCCGGAGCTGAAAATCCGGGTCGTAAACGTGGTCGATTTGCTGAAGCTCCAGCGCAGCACCGAGCACCCCCACGGCCTGAGCGATGCCGACTACGACGCCCTTTTCACCCGCGACAAGCCGGTGGTATTCGCCTTCCACGGCTACCCCTGGCTGGTGCACCGCCTCACCTACAACCGCGCCAACAACCAGCACTTGCACGTGCACGGCTACCGCGAGGAAGGCACGGTTACGACGGCCTTCGACATGGCCGTCCTCAACGAACTCGACCGCTTCCACCTCGTGCTCGACGTGCTCAACCTCGTGCCCAGCCTGGGCAACAAGGGCGCCTACCTCAAGCAGTTTATCAAGGATAAGCTGGTGGAACACAAGCTCTACATCACCCACCACGGCGAGGACCTGCCCGAAATCCGGGAGTGGACGTGGAAGGGATAACTGGCTCGCGTAACCATAAAAAAAACGTCATGCTGAGTGCAGCCGAAGCATCTCTACCGCGCAACTAATCCTTTCGATTGAGTTTACTGCTGCGGTAGAGATACTTCGGCTGCGCTCAGCATGACGGCCTAGGGAATAGACTCTACATCTAGCCATTTGCCAATTGACGAATATCTCCTCCTCTTCCCACCTGACATTATGAACGTTACCGTCTTCAGCACCCTGGCCTTTGAGCGCCCTTTTCTGGAACAGGCCAATGCCGGCCGCCACGAGCTGCGGTTTTTCAAAGCCAGCCTCAACGCCATCACCGTGGCCCTGGCGCAGGGCTCGGAGGCCGTCTGCGTATTCTCCCCCGACGACGTGTCGGCTCCGATTCTGGAGCAGCTGCACGCCCACGGCGTGCGCTGCGTGGTGGTGCGCGCCGCCGGCACCGACAACGTGGACCTGCCCGCCGCCACCCGGCTGGGCCTGCGCGTGGCCAATGTGCCCGACTACTCGCCCTATGCCATCGCCGAGCACGCCGTGCTGCTGATACTGGCCCTGTGCCGCCACCTGCGCCAGGCCAGCCAGCAGCTGCGGGCCAATGACTTTTGCCTCGACGACCTCATTGGCTTCGACCTGCACGGCAAAACCGTGGGCATCATGGGCGTGGGGCGTATCGGGGGCGTGGTGGCGCGCATTCTGCACGGTTTCGGCTGCCAGCTGCTGGGCGTGGATGTGCAGCCCAACCCCGACCTGACCGCGCAGTTTGGCCTGCGCTACGTGACGCTGCCCGAGCTCTGCGCCCAGGCCGACATCATCTCGGTGCATACGCCCCTCACCGCCGAAACCCGTCATCTGATTGATGACCAGCTGCTGGCGCAGATGAAGCGTGGCGTGCTGCTGGTGAACACCGGCCGGGGCGGCGTGCTCGCCACCGAAGCCGCCCTGCGCGCCCTCGATTCGGGCCAGCTCGGCTACCTCGGGCTCGACGTGTACGAGCACGAAAAGGGCCTCTTCTTCGGCAACCACAGCACCGAGCAGTTGCGCGATGCCACCTACGCCAAGCTGCTCACTTACCCAAATGTGTTCCTCACCGGCCACCAGGCCTACCTCACCCGCGAGGCCCTCACCAACATTGCCGATGCCACCGTGGCCAGTCTCAATGCCTGGGCTCAGGGCCAGCCCGTGCCCCACCAGTTGTAAGGGGCTTGGCCGAATAGGCGAAAAAAAAACGGTTATGCCGCGCGCAGCGAACCGAAGGGCGGCGTAGCCGAAGCATCTCTACCGCGCAAGCAATTCATTTACTCTCGCGGTAGAGATGCTTCGGCTGCGCTCAGCATGACGTGCTGTTTCTCCTGCTCCCTTCTCAAATCCCTCCCGCAATGTGGTCCTACCTGTTTGTTTTTCTCGGGACCTTCCTGTTTGATGTGGTGCCGTTTCCGCTTCTGCCGGCATTCACCGTCATGATTTTTTTTGCACGTTTACTACGGGTTATCTGTGTGGCCGGTGCAGTTAATTGGGGTGGCGGGGTCCATTCTGGGGCGCTACCTGCTTACGCTTTACTTCCCGGCGCTGTCGAGCAAATACTTCAAGCCGGCGAAGAACGAAGACGTGCAGTTTCTGGGCGAGCAGCTGAAAGCCAAAGGTTGGAAAAGTCAGCTGTTCATCGTCGGCTACTCGCTGGTGCCGCTGCCCGCCACACCCTTATTTCTGGCTCGCGCCATGGCCCGAATAGTCCCCCGCTACCGCATTCCATCCTTCTTTGTGGGCAAGCTCACCCGCGACAGCGCGGCCGTGGCTACGGGTCGCTACGCCTCGCAGAACCTCAGCAGCCCGCGCGCGAAGCCGGGCGGGTTGGCCGTGATGTACTGCTCGCTCTGGACGGGCACCCCATCCGGCCCTTCGTGCACAAAAATGCCGTGGCCACCGTGGGCACCGACGGGCTGGTGGACAACACCATCATCAACCTGACCGCCGGCCCCGGCCCTGCCGCCCCGCCCGTGAACCCCGGCGACGCGCGGCAAACCCGCACGGCCGTAGGCATCGATGCCATGCTGAGCACGCTGGATGTATCCAACAAAAACCTGGTGGGCATCACCCGCGACCTGCGTGAGATTACCGGCAAGCTCAACGGCAGCAAAGCCCTCTGGGACCTGCTTAACGACCAGACCCTGGCCAGCAGCGTGCACCAGAGCATGGAGACCCTGCAGCACAATTTCCTGCTGCGCGGCTACTTTTGGCGCCAGGAAAAAAAGAAGGCGCAGGCGCTGGGTAAACAAGGGGATGCCCACATACCCAACCCGGCAGCCCGGTAGCGCGGTTTAACGGTGCCGCTGCACTAGCGCGTTAAACTTATTCCGGCAGAAATTTCATTTGGGCGTCCAGATAAGCGTATATTACATGAACTCGGGGTAATCCCGACTGAAGTGTAAGGCATAAAGCGTGCGCATTCAGGCTTGCTGCTTACACGGAGAAGAATTCTCACCGTCTGTTTTTTGGGTTACCCAATTGGGCCGCTCAGCCTGCATTCTTGCGCTGCTGCCATGCCTACTGTTGCCCCACCGCTACGCGCGGCCCTGCACTTTCCTGCCGAACTGCTACAGCCTTTGCTGGAGGTGTCGCTCACGGCCATCAACCTGCTACGGCCGGTGTACCGGCCTGATAGCGAGGAAATCGAGGATTTCACGCTGGAATACCTCAACCTGGCCGGTCAGCGCATCATGCGCCTGCCCGAGCAGCCGGACGGCACCCTGCTTACCCACCTGCCCCACGCGCTGGCCACTGGCATCTTCGCCTTCTACCGCCACGTGTACGAGACCGGCGAGGCCGGCCGCTACCACCTCAATTACCCGCACGACGGGCTCGACCAGTTCTTTCGGCTGGCCGCCCGGCGCTGCGGGGAAATGCTGCTGGTGAGTTTTACCGCCGATGAAGTTTCGCCCGACCGGGACGCCATAGAAGCTGCCTTGCGCGCCAGCCAGGCCCGCGAGCAGGCGGCCCGCACCGAGGCGGAAACCCAACGGGGCGAGTTGCAGCGCGTGGTGGAACAGGCCCCTGTGGCGCTGGCCATTGCCCGCGGCCCCGACCTGGTAGTGGAAGCCGCCAACCCGGCCATTCTCGCCCTGTGGGGCAAGCCGCCCGAAGAGGCCCTCGGCAAGCCCTTGCTTGAAGCGGTACCCGAAGCGGCGGGCCCGGGCCATCGCGCATTGTTTGAAAGCGTGCTGCGAACCGGGCAGCCGGTGGTGGCCCGCGAGCACGCGGCGCCAAACTTGTCGACCGGCAGCCAGGAGACGCCTTTTTTCGACTTTGTGTACCAGCCCCTGCGCGACGAGCAGGGCCAGGTAACCGGCGTGATAACCGTGGCCACCGAGGTAACCCAGCTGGTGCAGACGCGCCAGCAGGTGCAGGACCTCAACGAACAGCTGGCGGCCGCCAATAGCAAGCTCGAAAGCCTGAACGCGGGGCTGCGGACCACCAACGCCACGCTGCTCACCGCCCAGGGCGAGCAGCAGCAGCTCAACGACGTGCTGGAAGCCCGCGTGGCCGAGCGCACCCTGGCCCTGCAAGCGGCGCTGGCCGAAACCGAAACGCAGCGGCGGCGGCTGCACGAGCTGTTTGAGCAAATGCCCCTGGCCATTGCGGTGCTTCAGGGCCCGGAGTACGTTATTGAGATGGCCAACCCCACGGTGTGCACGTTGTGGGGCCGCACCCCGGCGCAGGCCTTGGATACGCCCTTGTTCGACCTGCTACCCGAAATCCGGGACCAGGGGTTCAAGGAGCTGCTGGACGAGGTGGTGCGCACCGGGGTGCCCTACGTGGCTACGGAGCTGCCGTCGGTGCTGCTGCGCCACGGGCGGCGCGATACGCTGTACTGGAATTTCGTATACCAGCCGCTATTTGCGCCCAGTGGGCAGGTTACCGGCATCACGGTCATGGCCACAGAGGTGAGCGCCCAGGTAACGGCGCGCCTGCACCTGGCGGCGCAGCAGCAGTTGCAGGCCGTGTTCGAGCAGGCCCCCGTGGCGATTGGGGTATTCAGCGGCCCCGACTACGTGGTGGATGTGTGCAACCCCGGCCTGCAGGCTATTTGGGGGCGCACGGCTGCGCAAGCGGTCAACCGGCCCTTGTTCGAGGTACTGCCCGAGATTCGCAACCAAGGCTTTAAAGAGCAGCTGGACGAAGTGGTGGCCACAGGGGTGCCCTACCTGGCCCACGAAGTACCGCTGCAGGTGCTCCATCAGGGCCAGCCAACTACGCTGTACGTCAACTTCGTGTACCACCCGCTGCGCGATGCCCAGGGGTACGTGAGCGCCGTGGCCGCCGTGGCTACCGATGTGACGGAGCAGGTGAGTGCCCGCCGGCAGGTGCAGCGCTTGAACGAGGCCAACGTGCAGCGCCTGAACCGGGAGCTCGCCGCCAGCAACGCCGACCTGCTCGCGAACAACCACGAGCTGACCGACACCAACCGGCAGCTCACCCGCGCCAACGTGGATTTGGACAACTTCATCTACACCGCTTCCCACGACCTGAAAACGCCCATCACCAACATCGAAGGCTTGCTGCAGGAGCTCTTATTCTCCTTGCCGGCCAGCATCCAGCGCTCCGAACCGGTGCGGGAGGTGCTGGCCATGATGCAGAAGGCCGTGGAGCGGTTCCAGCAAACCATTGTGCACCTCACCGACATTTCCCGGTTGCAGCTGGCCCATGTCCAGCCCGCCGAAGAGGTGAACCTGGCAGATGTAATAGAAAACGTGCGCCTTGATTTGACCCCCCAGCTCGCTGCCGCGGGAGCACAGCTGGAAGTGGATGTGGTCCGCTGTTCCCGCTTGTCGTTTTCGCCCAAGAACCTGCGCAGCATCGTGTACAACCTGCTCAGCAACGCGGTGAAGTACCGCGCCCCGGCGCGCCCCTTGCGGGTGCAGGTGCGCTGCCACAGTGCCGCCGGCGCGACCGTGCTCGAAGTGCAGGACAACGGATTAGGGCTTGATGCGCTCCAGCAAGGCAAGCTTTTCGGGATGTTCGTACGCTTCCACGACCATGTTCCGGGCTCGGGCATTGGGCTCTACATGGTGAAGAGAATTGCGGAAAATGCCGGCGGTACCGTAACGGTACGCAGCGAGCCGAACGTGGGGACGACCTTCGTCGTGACCTTGCCACGCATGGTCCGGGACCACGAAGCCGGCGCACATCAAGTGCCTTAGTCTGGGGTGAGGGCCATGGGCGCAAGCTTGCGCAATACCAGCAAGATGGTTTCGGCGTCGGGCAGGCGGCAGGCGCGCCACAGCTCAATGCCGTGGTGCAGGAGCACGAAACACGGCAGGTCGGTCGCGTGGAAGCTGCTTACGACGGAAGGATGGGTAGTGGCGTCGATGCGCAGCACCCGCACGGCACTGCCCAACTGCAGCTGCAGCTCCGTGAGCGCCTCTGAGCTAACCGATGGGCCCAACCGGGTGGGGCCCGGCACTGCCAGCAGCGCCAGCAGCACGGCGGCTTCGGTAGCGGGAAGCCAGGCAGAAGGTCGGGCGGTGGCCATCAGTAATTTGAACAAGCAAGCATGAGCAAATGTACCGGCCTCCCCCCGTGGCCAGCATGATGCCCATCAGGTCGCGGGCTGACGATTGTCAGGCCGGGGATATTAAATACCGACCTTGCACCCCGGCCGAAACGTGGGCCGCCCCTTACCAACGACCTTGTGCCACCATTCCTTAGCCTGCCATGCTGACGAGCTCCTACCCTGGCGTCCTGACCGACCTGCTCTACACGCAGGCCAAAGAATTTATGGGCATTTACGACCCGCAGCTGGGGTGGTTCACCCAGGTGAACCCGGCCGGGGTGCGGCTGCTGGGCTACCCCTCCGAGCCCGCCTTTCTGGCCGACCCCGACCACTCGCTGCGCACCCCGCCCTGGACCGGCGCCCAGTGGGATGCCCTGTGCGAGCAAGCCCAGCGGGAAGGCCGCCAGACGGTGCAGGCCCAAATCCGGCGCCACACCGGCGAGTCCTTCAGCGGCTACCTGGAGCTGGCGTATTTTCAGGTGGAAGGCCGGCGGTATTTTCTGGTGCACATCACCGAAAAAAGCCCGCTGCAGCAGGCCGAGCGCGAGCTGGCCCACAGCCGCCGACGCTTTGAGGCGGTATTTGCCAACGCCACCATCGGCATTGTGGTGTGCGACCGGGCCGGCAATATGGTGTCGGCCAACGAGCTCGCCGGCCAGCTGTTTGGCTACGCGGCGGCCGAGCTGCTGGGCCAGCGCATCGAAGTGCTGGTGCCCGACGCCATTGGCCGCAAGCACGCGCAGCTGCGCGAGTCCTTCAATGCCCAGCCGCAGGTGCGGAGCATGGGCGCGCACCGCGGCGATTTGGTGGGGCTGCGCAAAGACGGCTCGGAGTTTCCCGTGGAAGCCAGCCTAAGCTACTTCCACCTCGACGAGGAGCTGTACGCGGTGGCTTACATCCTCGACATCAGCGCTAAAAAGGAAGCCGAGCAGGAGCTCACGGCCCAGCAGCAGCGCGTGACGCGCCTCAACGCCGACCTGGAGCAGACGGTAGCCGACCGCACCCACGCTCTGATGAATACCCTGGAGCAACTGGAGCAGCGCGGCCGGGAGCTGGCCACGGCCCTGGCCGCCGAGCAGGAATTGGGCGAGCTCAAATCGCGCTTCGTGAGCATGGCCTCGCACGAGTTTCGCACGCCGCTCACGGCCGTGCTCAGCTCGGCCGAGCTCATTGGCGAGTACGCCGAAGGGCCGCACCAGGAAAAACAGCTTCGGCACGTGCAGCGCATCCGCTCGTCGGTGAAGCACCTGAACGATATCCTGGAAGAGTTTCTCTCGGTGGGGCGCATCGAGGAAGGCCGCATTGAGGCTCGGCCGGTGCTGCTGGACCTGCCCGGCCTGCTCCACGAAACAATGGCCGACGTGTACAGCCTACGCAAAGCCGGCCAACGCATCGAGAGCGAAATGCAGTGCCCCGAACCCCTGCGCGTGGATCCCTCGCTGCTGCGCAAAATTGTGGTCAACCTGCTGTCCAACGCCCTGAAGTATTCCGGCGAAAACGCGGTGGTGTGGCTGCGCGCCGACTGCCGCGACCAGCGCCTCACCCTGAGCGTGCAGGACCAGGGCGTGGGCATTTCCAAGGAAGACCAGGAGCATTTGTTCGAACGATTTTTCCGGGCCCGCAACGTGAGCACGGTGCCGGGCACGGGCCTCGGGCTCTACATCATTGCCAAGTACCTGGAGCTCATGCACGGCACCGTGGCCCTGCACAGCGAGCTGGGCGTGGGCACCACCGTCACCATTACCATTCCCTATGAAAACCATTCTGCTGATTGAAGACGACGACGCCATCCGCGAAAACACGGCCGAGCTCCTGGAGCTGGCCGGCTTCGGGGTGCACACCGCCGAGAATGGCCAGCTAGGCGTAGCGCAGGCGCTGGCCACCAGGCCCGACCTCGTCATCTGCGACATTATGATGCCCGTGCTCGACGGCTACGGCGTGCTCCAGATATTTAATCAGAACGCGCAGCTGGCGGGCGTGCCCTTCATCTTCCTCACGGCCAAAACCGAGCGCACCGACCTGCGCCGCGGCATGGAGCTCGGCGCCGACGACTACCTCACCAAGCCCTTCGACAAGGCCGAGCTGCTGAGCGCCATCGCGGGCCGCCTCCACCGCTTCCAGCACCTCAAGCCCGAGTACGATTTGCAGCAGGGCGGCCTGGGCGAGTTTCTGGACGACGCCCGCGTCGTGGGCAACTTGAGCAGCTTGTCGGCCGACCGCAAGGTGCACGCCATCCGCCGAAAGCAGAACATCTACCTCGAAGGCGACGAGCCCACGCGGGTGTACTTCGTGAAAGCCGGCCGGGTGAAAACGCTCAAATCCAACGACAGCGGCAAGGAGCTGATTACGGGTTCCTACGGCCCGGGCGAGTTTTTTGGGTACCTGCCGCTGCTGCAGCACACGGCGCACCACGATTCGGCCGTGGCCACCGACGACTCAGAGTTGGTGTACATCCCGAAAGACGACTTCACCCAATTGCTGCTTCGCAACCCCGAGGTAGGCCAGCAATTCATCCGCCTGCTGGCGGGCCGGGTGAGCGAGCGGGAAACGCAGCTGCTGGCCATGGCCTACAGCTCCATCCGCCGCCGCGTGGCCGACACCCTACTGCAGCTGCACGCCCAGGCCGGGCCCGACGCGCACATCCACTTCACCCGCGAAGACCTGGCCGCCATGGTAGGCACCGCGCCGGAGTCGCTGATTCGCACGCTCAGCGAGTTCAAGGCCGACGGCTTGGTGGAGCTGCTGCCCAAAAGCATTCGGGTGCTGCAGCCCGACAAGCTGCGCCAGGCGCGCTGGTAGTTGGGTTGGGATGCGGTCGGGAAACGAAAACAACGACTGTTTGGCAGGATATGGAAGGGCTTATCGGCTTATTTGAAACACCGCTTGGCTGAACAGCTGGCTACTTTGGTCAAATACTCAACCGTCTCGCCGGTTGGCCAATCCAGCTCTTCACCTTTTTATGGGCACTGCCAACTTTTGTGGAAGTTGGTAATGCCCATCCCCGCTCGCCTACGAATCTGCCCTTGCAGGGCCGACTCTTTCCCTCGTTCCTATGTGCTTCTCATTCTCATTGCCGGTGGCGTGCACGTGTTGAGAAAAAGAGGCGACAACCCTCCATTGATAAAGACGCGTGGTCCGGGCTACCCCGCACATGCATGTCAGCCTAACAAGCATCTACACGGCTATTTGGCAGAAAAATTGGCTATCACTTCGACCCGAGACCCGTCTTGATAGGTTTCTTGTGAGAATACGTAAGATAAAGTACTTGTGGTGAGGTTGGCAATTCGATAACGGTCGACGTGGGATTGGGCGTTTGTCATGACCAATTCTGTTTCATTGGAAGCAAGTGCCCAGGTTCCGGTCACTGATTGCCGCTGGGTACAAACAAGTGGTCCTTCGTCAATTGTAAACTTCCGGTCAGCATGGAATTGGGTGCGGTCATCCGAGGAGCAAGGGTCAAAAACAAAGGGGCTCGACGTAGCGACGCCCGCGGCTGTCGTTTGTACCACCCTGGAATTATCGTATATCCAAACAGGAGTTGTTAACATTTCTTCCTTTTTGGTAAGCTGCGGTACCGAGGGGTCAGCTTTTTTGCGGCACTCAGTAAGCACAAAGGTGCTACCAGTGAGCAGCGCTAGCGTTAATAGGCGCAAGGTCATAGTCATGTTAAAAAAAGGTGTGGATAGCTACAACGGCGACTGCCCTATGAATATGCGCCGAATTTGCTTTTTAATTTTAAAGGGCTGTTTCCACCCTAGAAACGACCTTTTTTTTTGCAGCACATATTCTTTGAGATGCTATGGAAATGGCAAAAATCACAACAGTGCACGTCGAGGTGTTCAACGACTACATGAAAAATTCAACCAAAAAACGTGAAAAACCGCCCGCACAGTACCGTTCAGCTAATACCCCATGAGATTGGCCCAATAAAGGTTGGGAACAGACTGGCAAAATGCCTGTTAAGGCAATTAGAGGTAGCAATCCCACCATGGCGGCAGCCGCCTACGCAAAGTCTCCTTTCGGTGAACGGCAGGAATCGGCCCAAACCCAGAGGCTAGCCTGCCCCTATAGCGCGGGTCGAGTTTAAGAAACCCGTCTACGATTCATCGTTCACGAAATACTCCGCAGAGATGAGTTTCGTAAACGCTCAAACCGGAAGTCCCGTCCCCGGCAAAGCATCACGGCGGACGCGGCGGCGCGTTTCGCTGGCCGCCAGGGCCACAGCCGGGGCTGATGAAGCTCAGGCCGGGGGGTGAAGTTTGTCAGGTGGGGGCCGAAAAGGGGCCGGTAGTTTTGGGCTATCCAATGGCAGTCAGCAAAGGGCGTTTCTGCATAAGTTGGAAAGCTCCTTTGCCAACTGTTGCTACTCACTGACCCATGACGCTGGAATTACAATTCGAACTGGCGAACAACGCGAAGGAATGGCTGCCACTGTCCATTTCCTTGGCAGAGTGGCTATCATTTGGCAACATTCACGACCCGTTTTTCCAACCAAATTTCTAATGGAGTTGACCTATCCACCCCTGAAAAGTGGCAGCCTGTTGGCAGGCAGCCACCCTGCCGCTGGCGAACAAAAAGCCTTGGTGCTACTGGAGAAAAACGGCCAGAAGGTTATCTACAAAACCTTCGCGGCCGGCGAAACCATGCCCACCCACCATGCCTCCGTCGACGTATTGGTGGCCGTGCTGGCTGGCCGGCTCACCATCACCCAAGAAGCCATTCCGACCCAGGTGAAGGCCGGTGACTACGTCATCATCCCACTGGGTGCGCCGCATTCGCTGCACTGCCTGGAAGCCGCTCGTATTCTGATATATCGGTAGCCCCCTTCCGGAGCCGTGCCAGAGCGGCAAACTAGTTGCCCAGGGTATGACGGGCAGGCACCTATGCCAATCGTTCGGCCTCGGCCAGCAGGTAATCAACCCCTTGCTGGCCAATCTGGGCCGCGATGGCGGGCTGGCACCCCAGCGCATCCAGGCTGACAAGGCGGCCGCGCACATGTCGAGCAATGCCATCGAAAAAGAAAGCAAATCCCGATTTTATCCCTTGCTCACACTGTTCAGCTTATCAAGTTTAAATAGGTTACCTTTAACCTAATTATGGTAATATTATCATAATTAAATTAAACTAAACAACATGATACTTAAAAGATTATTGCCAATCTCATTTGTAGCTTTTGCTGCATTAATGACGGGATGTTCTAAAGTTCAGTTAAACGACCTAACCCCATCGCAAACCCTGAATAATGAAACTACGCCGGCAGGCTCTTTGCCAGTAGTTAAACTTGGTCTTTCGGGTGAATACGCCATTTTATCAAAAACCGGAGTTACCAATGTTTACAAATCATCGGTTGTCGGAGATGTTGGTTCAAGTCCAATCACCGGAGCAGCTATTTTGGTAACTTGCCCCGAAGTGGTAGGAACCATCTTTTCAGTTGATGCTGCCGGCCCAGCCTGCAAAGTGACCGATGCCACCCGGTTGACCAGTTCCGTGCTTGATATGCAAGCGGCCTACACGGATGCAGCCGGACGCGTAAATCCCGATTTCCTTGATTTGGGTGCCGGAAGTATCGGTGGTAAAACACTTACCCCGGGGCTGTATAAATTCACCAGTGCCCTGCTCATTCCAACCGACATCACCATTGCTGGCGGACCAAACGATGTCTGGATTTTTCAGGTTGACGGCACGCTTACCATGAGCGATGCCGTGCGAATTACCTTAGCTGGTGGTGCACAGGCAAAAAATATCTTCTGGCAGGCTTCAGAAGCGGTTACCTTGGGAACCACCAGCCATTTTGAAGGCATTATCCTGAGCCAGACAGGCATCAATTTAAGGACTGGTGCAACGATAAACGGCAGATTGTTGGCACAAACTGCCGTAACTCTTCAAATGAGTGAAGTCACTCAACCTTGAAGCAATAAATAAGAAACGTAATTCAAAAAGAGACTGCCTTAGCAATGAGGCAGTCTCTTTTTGAATTACGAGCATGGGAGAAACCATCGCAAAGCGATAAATCCTGTATATGTTCGGTTGAAAGGAAATATCGGCGGTGGCTCAGATAAGGGTGGCAATTAAAAAATTCCTTAAATTAAGTTATCAGGCAGTAGTTGTTAGCTATTTGATAAAGACCTGGCTAACAACTAAAAACGAGCAACTGATAACTCGTTTATTTTTGAACGACCACTTAATTAGACGCTTGAAAAACCAGCCAGCGCACTGTTTCTGCTTAATGTAATTAGTTGAAGCAACCCTGCCGCCTTATTTTGGACCACCGCCCAAAAGTAAACGCAACTGCCTTGCTTGAAATGAACCGGCTTTAGCCTCCCCTGGTAGCCCGCTGCCAGACCACCACATTGTGCGGTTAATCTGGGCCCACCTTATTGCAGCGCGAGCGGGTTGCGTTCGCGTAAGCGGTGTTCAAAGAGGGTGGCAATGCTTTGGGCACGCACCTTGGCTTCCTCCGATTTAGGGCCGTTGAATAGCTCATTTACCGTCGCCTCGAACAGAGCCAACCAACGCTGAAAGTGGGCGGCCGCAATGGGCAGCGGCAGGTGCTTGGGAAAGGGCCGGCCGTGGTAACGCGTGGTGCCCAGCAGCAGGCTGCTCCAGAAATCATACATCACGGGCAGGTGGCGGGGCCAGTCGACGTGCGCGAAACCGTTGAACACCGGGTCGAGCAGGGCATCGTGGTTGACTTTGGTGTAGAATGTATCGACGAGTAGCTGCACGTCGGCTTCAGTGGTGATGTCGGGGCGAGAATTGGGCATGACAATAAAAAGGCGGCGGGCTGCCTTCACGCGACAACGGGGCAAAGGTCTGACTTCCGAAACAAAGTGACGCTGAGATGAATCAGGCAGCGAACTGATATTCATCAGCTTTGCGGGCGGGCACCAATCGGAGCTTTGAGGCTGCCATCAGCCTGCTCGCCCGTGCCCCTCACCGCTGCTCCCGAAACCCTGACCCGCGTTGCCTGCATCCACTGCGGCGGCGACTGCCCCGACGAGCCCATTGCGCTACCCGGCCACCCCGAGCTGCACTTTTGCTGCGCCGGGTGCAAGGCCGTATACGAGCTGCTGGCGGCCAGCAACCTGTGCGGCTACTACCGCCTCGACGAGCAGCCTGGGCAGCGCGTGAAGGCGGTGGAACTCCCCGGCCGCTTCGACTACCTGGACCTGGAATCGGTGCAAAGCCAGCTGCTGGCGTTTCGCTCGCCCACCCTGGCCCGGTTCACGCTCACCATCCCGCAGATGCACTGCGCCTCCTGCATCTGGCTACTCGAAAACCTGTTCAAGCTGAACGCGGGCATCCGGGAGTCGCGGGTAAATTTCCTGCGCAAAGAGCTGACGGTAAGCTACCAGCCGGCCGACACCAGCCTGAAAGACGTGGTGACGCTGCTGGCCGCCATTAACTACGAGCCGCAGATTACCCTGGCCGAGCTCGGCGCGCAGCCCCACGCCGCCAGCCGCACGCTGTACTACCAGCTGGGCGTAGCGGCCTTTGGCTTCGGCAACGTGATGCTGCTGGCCTTTCCCGACTACTTTTCCTTCACCGAAGGGCTGCAGGCCACGTTTGGGCAGTTTTTTGGCGGGCTGAGTTTGCTACTGGCCCTGCCCGTGCTGCTGGTGAGTACGCGCAGCTTTTACCAATCGGCGTGGCAGGGACTGCGGCAGCGCTACATCAACCTCGATTTTCCCATCAGCCTCGGCCTCACGGCTCTGTTTGCCACCAGCGTGTTTGACGTGCTCACGCAGCGCGGGCCGGGCTACTTCGACTCGTTCACGGGGCTGGTGTTTTTCATGCTCATCGGCAAATGGGTGCAGCAGCACAGCTACAACGCCCTGCGCTTCGACCGCGACTTCACGTCCTACTTTCCCGTGGCCGTGACCTTGCTCACCAAGTCCGGCGAACAGTCGGTGTCGGTGAAGGAGCTGCTGGCCGGGCAGCGCATTCGGGTGCGTCACCAGGAAATCATTCCGGCCGATGCCGTGCTGCGGCGCGGCGCGGGGCTGATTGACTACAGCTTCGTGTCGGGCGAGAGCGTGCCCGTGACTAAAGCCGTGGGCGACGTGGTGTATGCCGGCGGGCGGCAGGTGGGAGAGGCCGTGGAGCTGGAAGTGGTGCGCGAAGTGTCGCAGGGCTACCTCACGCAGCTCTGGAACAACCCTGCCTTCGAGAAGGAAGCCCGGCCCACACTGGAAACCTACGCCAACCACGTCGGACGCTACTTCGTGGCCCTCACGCTCACGCTGGCCGTGGGCTCGGTGCTGTACTGGTACCCGCACCGCAAATGGCTTTGCGCGCCTTCACTTCGGTGCTGATTATTGCCTGCCCCTGCGCGCTGTCGCTGGCCACGCCCTTTGCCATGGGCGCCGCACTGCGGGTGCTGGGCCGCCGCCAGCTCTACCTGAAAAACGCCGCCGTCATCGAAACCCTGAGCCGCGCCGACACGCTGGTATTCGATAAAACCGGCACCCTCACCGACGCCCACCGCGCCGCAGTCAGCTTCTCCGGCTCGGCCCTATCCCACGAGGATGAGCAGCGCGTAGCAGCCCTCGTCCGGCATTCCACGCACCCGCTGAGCCAGCGCCTGTCCGCGCATTTGGCGCCTTCTGATTTTGTGGTGGAGGAGTTCGCCGAAACACCCGGCCAGGGCATCAGCGGGCTTGTTGTCGGCACACGGGTTCGTGTGGGGTCGGCTGCTTTTGTCGGGGGTTCGTCGACCCCACCCCCTAGCCCCCTCCCCGGTTGGGAGGGGGGACTAGTTTTTAATTCTAGTTCTATCAATCTAGAGTCTAGTCCCCCCTCCCAACCGGGGAGGGGGCTAGGGGGTGGGGTCGACGCCAGCACGAAACCGGCGCATGAACCTGGAAGAGACCATAACACGCTCGCTAAAGCACCAGCAGAGCGAAGTTCGCAGGTGTATGTGGCACTGAACGGGCAGCCCGCCGGGTGTTACGACCTGCGCAGCGAGTACCGCGAGCACCTGCCAGAACTGTTGCAGCAGCTAGGCCAACGCTACCAACTGGCGCTGCTCACCGGCGATAACGAAGCGGACAGCACCCGGCTGCGCCAGTTGTTTGGGCCCGAAGCCGAACTGCGGTTCCAGCAGTCGCCGCTCGACAAGCTGGCGTTTGTGGAAGCTTTGCAAAAGCAGGGCCGCCGCGTGGTGATGGTGGGCGACGGCCTGAACGACGCCGGCGCTCTGCAACGAGCCGACGTGGGCATTGCCCTCACCGAGACCCTCACCAACTTCTCCCCGGCCTGCGACGCCATTCTGGAAGCCGGTAGCTTCGGACGGCTGGCAACCATCCTGCGCTTCGCCCGCGACTGCCGGCACATCGTGCTGGCCACATTTCTACTCTCCTTCTGCTACAACGGCATCGGATTGAGCTTGGCCGTTCAGGGCTTGCTCACGCCCATTGCCTCGGCCATTCTTATGCCCATCAGCTCGCTGAGCGTGATGGTGTTTGCCACGCTGCTGGTGCGCTACGCCGCCCACCGCCGCCAGCTTTAACGATAAATCCCATCTGATATGACCATCATCTTTCTCCTTATCGGCATCAGCCTGCTAGTTGCGCTGCTTTTTCTGGGCGCCTTTCTGTGGGCCGTGCGCTCGGGCCAGTACGAGGATACCTACACGCCCGCGGTGCGGATGTTGTTTGATGAAGAAATTACGCAGAAGAAGTAGCATTAGCGGCCAATTGTACCTTAGGGGCCTCATTGCTACTTAAATTAGGTTTCTACACTTGCTGGTATGGAAGGTTTCACTTGCTCCCGTTGCGGAGTATTTCACGCAGAATTCCCTATGTGTTTTGGGGCAGCGTTTCCTGAATATTATTTCAGCATTCCACCCGAAGAAAGAGACGACCGAGTTGAACTCACGGAAAGCCTTTGTGTGGTGGATGAAACGCATTTCTTCATTCGTGGACGCGTCGAAATCCCAATCATTGACTCTGACGAATTGTTTTGCTGGAATGTGTGGGTGAGTGTGAGCGAGGATAATTTCCGACGCACCAATGAGGTATGGAATGACCCACAGCGAGTGAACGAGCCGGCTTATTTCGGCTGGCTGCAAACGCAGCTTCCGGGTTACGCCGATACCCTCAATATCAAAACGATGGTACACACGCAAGCCGTCGGCGTCATTCCCCGGATTGAGATTGAAGAAGGCCACAACTTGGCCGAAGAGCAGCAGGCAGGAATAACGTGGCAGCGCGTTACGGAACTCGTCGAAATTGCCATGCACGAATAGCAGGGTGACAAGCCGGCCGCCTGACATCAATCAGGCGCTCGGCTGACGTTCGTCATCCTTTCAGAAACGCCCTCACGGGACCTTTGAAGCAGTAAAAACACTCTTCTCAGGCCCATGCAAGCTGAACTAGAATTACCCACTGCGGCCACGCTGCCGCTGCTGGTGGCCCCGCCGCCCGTGCGCGGAATTGAGACCTTCTTCTACGACAACAAGATTGTCCGGGACTTTGGCATTGCCACGGTGGTATGGGGCATAATCGGGATGATGGTGGGGGTGCTGGCGGCCTTTCAGCTGGCCCGGCCCGAGGTGAATCTGGGCAACGCCTACACCACCTTCGGCCGCATCCGGCCACTGCACACCAACGCCGTGATTTTCGCCTTCGTTGGCAACGGCATTTTCACGGGCGTGTACTACTCGCTGCAGCGCCTGTGCAAGACGCGCATGTTCTCCGATGTGCTGAGTAAGGTGCACTTCTGGGGCTGGCAGCTCATCATCGTCTCGGCCGTGATTTCGCTGCCGCTGGGCCTCACCACCAGCAAGGAATACGCCGAGCTGGAGTGGCCCATCGACATTGCCATTACGCTGGTGTGGGTGATGTTTGGCTGGAACATGTTCGGCACCATTGCCCGGCGGCGCGAGCGGCACCTGTACGTGGGCATCTGGTTCTACATCGCCACCTTCCTCACGGTGGCCGTGCTGCACATCGTCAACTCGGCGGCGCTGCCAGTGAACTTCATGAAAAGCTATTCGGCCTACGCCGGCGTGCAGGACGCGCTGGTGCAGTGGTGGTACGGCCACAACGCAGTAGCCTTCTTCCTGACCACGCCCTACCTGGGCCTGATGTACTACTTCCTGCCCAAGGCAGCAGAGCGGCCGGTGTATTCTTACCGCCTGAGCATCATTCACTTCTGGTCGTTGATTTTCATTTACATCTGGGCTGGTCCGCACCATTTGCTCTACACCGCCCTGCCCGACTGGGCCCAAAGCCTGGGCGTAGCCTTCAGTATCATGCTGATTGCGCCGAGCTGGGGCGGCATGATAAACGGCCTGCTCACCCTGCGCGGGGCCTGGGACAAAGTGCGCACCGAACCCGTGCTCAAGTTCTTCGTGGTGGCCATCACGGCCTACGGCATGGCCACGTTCGAGGGTCCGATGCTGGCGTTGAAAAACGTGAATGCCCTGGCCCACTTCACCGACTGGATTGTGGCCCACGTGCACGTGGGGGCCCTGGGCTGGAACGGCTTCCTGACCTTCGGCATGCTCTACTGGTTGTGGCCGCGCCTCTACAAAACGCCGCTGCACTCCACCAAGCTCGCCAATACGCACTTCTGGCTGGGCACGCTGGGCATCCTGTTCTACGCCATCCCGATGTACTGGGCCGGCTTCACGCAGGGGCTAATGTGGAAGCAGTTCAATGCCGAAGGCATGCTGCAATACCCCAACTTCCTCGAAACCGTGTTGCAGCTGGTGCCCATGTACTACCTGCGCGGCATCGGCGGGCTGCTCTACCTGAGCGGCGTGTTCCTGATGATGTACAACCTGTACCAGACGGCCAAGAGCGGCACGTTGCTGGTCAACGAAAAAGCCGAGGCGCCCGCGCTGCTGCCCGCCGCCGTAGACCCGCACGCCACCGGCGGCCACTGGCACCGCTGGATTGAGCGTCGCCCGTTTCAGCTGGCCGTGGGCGCTACGGTGGCCATCCTCATCGGGGGCATTATTGAGATGGTGCCGATGTTTTTGGTTAAGAGCAACGTGCCCACCATTGCCTCGGTGAAGCCCTATACTTCGCTGGAGCTGCAGGGCCGCGACCTCTACATCAAGGAAGGCTGCTCGAACTGCCACACGCAGATGGTGCGCCCCTTCCGCGCCGAAACCGAGCGCTACGGCGAGTACAGCAAAGCCGGCGAGTTCGTGTACGACCGGCCCTTCCTCTGGGGCAGCAAGCGCACCGGGCCCGATTTGCACCGCGTGGGCGGCAAGTACCCCCATTCCTGGCACTACAGCCACATGATGGACCCCACCAGCATGTCGCCCGGCTCCATCATGCCGCCCTACCCGTGGCTGCTCGACAACGAAATCGACTACAGCACGCTGCCCGCCAAAATCCGGGTGCTCCAACAGCTGGGCACCCCCTACCCCGCCGGCTACGACCAGCAAGCCGTGGCCGACGCCCAACAGCAAGCCCAAGGCATCGTGGCGGACCTGAAAAAGGAGGACATCGAGGTGAAATCCGACAAGGAAATTGTGGCCCTGATTGCCTACCTGCAGCGCTTAGGCACCGACATCAAGGTGAAGCCTGAGCAGGCAGCGGCCACGGCTGAAGCAGCGGCCGCGCAGTAGCCCAACCTCACCCCCGGTCCCTCTCCCGCGGAGAGGGGAGCCTGACGCCCGCGCCGAACCGGTGGCCCCTCTCCGCGGGACTCTGCGCATCAAGCAGATGCGGGGTCAGGGGGTGAGGTTCCGGCAGAGGTGCATCATTAAGCTCAGTACAACCGCCCAACGCCATAATCCTCACGCACCATGTACAAAGAAGTCCTGCAGTCCATCACGGGCATTGCCATTTACCCGCTCATCTCCTTCGTCATCTTTTTCCTCTTTTTCGTGGCCCTGCTAGGGTACGTGCTGGTGGTCAACCGCCAGCACATCAGCGCCATGAGCATGCTGCCGCTGCTGGACAACGAGCACCCCGCCGCCGAAAAGTCTGACTTCTCATGCTAACGCTTCTGAAAAACACCAGGCTGGGACTGTTGACCGCGGCCGGCCTGCTGCTGAGCAGCGTGGCCCGCGCCCAGACTCTTGAGGCCAACGCGCCGGCCAAAACCGCCGGCATGACTGAGCAGGAAATCCTGTTCTGGGGGCTGCTGGGGCTGCTGGGGCTGCTGGGCGTGCTGCTCCTGGTGTTGCTGCTGGTCGGCATCACCATCGTGATGCAGATGAAGCCGCAGCTGCGCCAGCTCTACGACCTGCCCATGGTGCATAATACCTGGAGCGGCAAGATGCTGGGCTTGCTGGTGGGCGACGCCACGCTGGTGCGCGGCGAATACAAGGATGAAATCCTCGACCACAACTACGACGGCATCCACGAGTTCGACAACGACCTGCCGCCGTGGTGGAAATACGGCTTTTACTTCACCATCGTGTTTGCCTTTGTGTACGTGGGCTACTACCACCTCACCACCAAGGGACAGCTGCAAGTAGCCGAATACGAAACTGAGATGCGCCAGGCGGCCCTGCTCGTTTCGGCGGGCGCCGACGACCCCACCAAGCTCACCACCTACGCAGCCCTAACCACCGCGGCCGACCTGAGCAGCGGCAAAAGCATTTTCACCACCAACTGCGCCCCCTGCCACGGCCAGAACGCCGAAGGCAAAGTCGGCCCCAACCTAACTGACGAGTTCTGGCTGCACGGCGGCGAGGTGAACCACGTGTACAAAACCATCAAGTTCGGCGTGACTAGCAAGGGCATGGTGGCCTGGAAAGGCAAGCTCTCGGGCAAGCAGATTCTGCAGGTGACTTCCTACGCGCTGAGTTTGCAAGGCTCCAAGCCGGCCAATGCCAAGCCGCCGCAGGGCGAGAAAGAAGCGGTCAAAGCTGGCGGAAAGCCAGTGGCGGGGCTCTAGCGAAAACAACAGGCCGTCATGCAGAGCGCAGCGAAGCATCTTGCTCGCCACCACCAATTCATGATTACTGCTGCACGCGAGATGCTTCGCTGCGCTCTGCATGACGGCGTTTTTTGATTCAACTCCCTTCTCCCATGGCCTCCACCCAATTCAAACCCGACGATGCGTACCGCGACTCCATCTCCACGGTGGATGCGGCCGGTAAGCGGGTGTGGCTATACCCCAAGAAGCCCGCCGGCCGGCTCTACCGTGCCCGCAAGTGGCTGAGCTACGGGTTCTTGGCCGTGCTCTTTGCCGGACCCTGGCTGCGGCTCAACGGCCTGCCGCTGCTGATGCTGAATCTACCGGCGCAAAAATTTATTATTCTGGGACAGATATTCTGGCCGCAGGACTTCTTTATTCTGCTGCTGGCCACGCTCACGTTTCTGGTGTTCATTATCCTGTTTACGGTGGTGTACGGGCGCGTATTTTGTGGCTGGGTGTGTCCGCAGACCATTTTTCTGGAAATGGTGTTCCGCCGCATCGAGTACTGGCTGGAAGGCGACGCGCCCCAGCAAAAAGCCTTGGACCGGCGCGAACTGGACTGGGACAAGCTCTGGCGCAAAACCACCAAGCACGTCCTGTTTCTGGCCGTGTCGTTTCTGATTGCCAACACTTTCCTGGCCTACATCATCGGCTCGGATGCGCTGGTGGCCATCGTCACCGACCCGCTCACGGCCCACCTGGGCGGGTTGGCGGCCATGGTCGGGTTCACGGGCGTATTCTACGCCGTGTTTGCGCGGTTTCGGGAGCAGGTCTGCACCATTGTGTGCCCCTACGGCCGCCTGCAGGGGGTACTGCTCGACCAAGACAGCCTTGGTGGTGGCCTATGATTACAAGCGGGGCGAGCCGCGCGAAAAGCTCCACAAAAACCAGGCGCGCACCGAAGGCGACTGCATCGACTGCCACCAGTGTGTGCAGGTGTGCCCCACCGGCATCGACATCCGCAACGGCGCCCAGCAGATGGAGTGCACCAACTGCACGGCCTGCATCGACGCCTGCAACTCCATCATGGACCTGGTGAAGCTGCCGCAAGGCCTCATTCGCCACGCCTCCGAAAACGGTATTGCCAACGGCACCAAGTTCGGGCTGACCGGCCGGGTGAAGGCGCTGTCGGGTGGGCTCCTGCTGCTGCTGGCCGTGCTCACGGGCATGCTGGTGTCGCGCGCCAACGTGGAAGCCACCGTGCTGCGCACACCCGGCCAGCTCTACCAGAAAACCGACCACGGCACCATCACCAACCTCTACAACATCTCGGTCGTCAACAAAACCAACCGCCGCTATCCCATCACCCTGCGCATCCTGGAACCCGCGCAAGGCCAGATTTCCCTTATCGGCACCAACGGCCTGAAGCTGCCCGCCCAAGGCATCACCGAAGGCGTCTTTTTCGCGGAGCTGCCCCGCAAGGCCCTGCACCGCACCAACCAGAAAATCCGCATCGGCCTGTTCAGCGGCGGCGAACTGATAAGTGAAACAAGCACCAAGTTTCTGGGCCCGTCGCAGTGATATTTTAACAACGGAAAAATTAATAAGAACGTCATGCTGAGCGCAGCCGAAGCATCTCGCTTGCAGTAGTAAATCAATCGTTCAACAATGCGAGCGAGATGCTTCGACTGCGCTCAGCATGACCGTTCTGACAAACGAATCAAGATGACCAACCCAGCCCTTTCTCCTCCTAAACGCAGCGTCTGGCCTTATGCCATTATTGCGGTATTCGTGTTGTTTGCCGCCTACATCGGCTCCATGGTCTACCAAGCCATGCAGACCGACGTGAACCTGGTTAGCGCCGACTATTACCAACAGGAATTGGCGCACCAGCAGCGCATGGACGCTGTAGCCCGCACCGCCGCGCTGCCGGCGCCCGTGCAGGTGCGCCACGAGCCCGCCAGCCACCGCCTGACCCTGGAGCTGCCGGCCGCGTTAGCTGGGCAGGCCGTGCAGGGGCAGGTCCATTTCTTCCGCCCCTCCGATAAAGCCCTGGATTTCACGCTACCGCTACAGCCCGCTGCCAACCGGCGCCAGGTCATCAACACCAGCAAAATGGCACCCGGCCTGTGGCGCGTTCAGCTCGATTTTACGGCAGGCGGCCAGGCCTATTTCCTCGAACAAGACCTTACGCTTAACTAACCGATGCTCTGGGCCGGATTTCTGTTTGGGTTGCTGGGCAGTTTTCACTGCGTGGGCATGTGCGGGGCCATTGCGCTGGCGCTGCCCGGCGGCGTCGACAAGGCCACGTCGCCGTGGCGCTACACGGGCGGGCGGCTGCTCTACAACCTCGGTCGGGTCACGACTTATGCCACGCTGGGCGCCGGCGCCGGGTTGCTGGGACAGGGCCTGCGCCTGGCCGGTGCGCAGCAAAGCCTGTCCATTGCCTCGGGCGTCCTGATTCTGGTGCTGGTAGCCGTGCCGGAGCGTCATTCCAGCCGCCTGGCGGGTTGGCTGGGGTTGAGCCGCCCGTTGGCCTGGGTGAAGACTACGCTGGGCCGCTTGTTTCAACGGCCTACGCTGCCCGCCTTGTATGGCACGGGCGTGCTGAACGGCTTGCTGCCCTGCGGCCTGGTATACCTGGCGCTGGCTGGGGCGCTGAGTGCGCCGGGCGTGGCCGGCGCGGCGGCCTATATGGCCTGCTTCGGCCTGGGCACGCTGCCGCTGATGTTCGGCTTGTCGCTGAGCGGGCGGCTGGTGCCGCTGCTATGGCGCACCCGCATGCGCCAGGCCGTACCCTACGCGGCGTCAGTGATAGCGGTGCTATTCATCGTGCGCGGCCTCGGGCTGGGCATTCCTTACCTGAGTCCCCAACTGGGCCCGCCCACTGCCAAAACCAGCCTAAACCAACCAGCCACAGTGCATTTCTGCCACTAGCTACTGGATTTTTCATCGCCTAACATAGCCTGCTGCAAACCCATGAAAACCCTCCTCGTTCCCCTTGACCACACCGCCGCGGCCGAACACACCCTCGCCTACGCCAACAAGCTGGCCGTGCGCTGGCCAGCCGAAGTGGTGCTGCTGCACTGCATCCCCAATACGCCCGCAGTAACCGCCGACGTGTTGGCCACGGAGGAGCAGCGCCTGTGCAGCCTCGTGGAGCGCCTGCGCTACCAGCAGCTCACCCGCCAGGACGGCCGCCGCATTCGCTACAGCTACCGGGTGCTACCGGGCACTTTGGCCGACCAACTGCAACCCGAGGCCGTGCGCTGCGCTGCCGACCTGGTGGTAATGGGCCTGGAACCCATCGACTGCTGCCACCAGCCTACCCCTGCCACCCACGCCGCAGCGCTGGCCGAACTGCTTGCCTGCCCGGTGCTGGTGGTGCCCGCGGGCCGGCGCTCGTTGCCCCGCCGGGTGGTGTTCTCTGCCGATTTTGGGGTGCTGGACAAAAGCTTCATCCATCGGCTTTCGGCCCTGGCAGGTGCGTTCCCGGCGCCAATGGAGCTGGTGCAGTTTTACGCGCCGCTCGACCGGCCCCAGCGACGGCCCCTGAAACAGGCGCTGCATTCCGCTGCCGCGCAGCTGGTGTGGGCCGCGCCCATCACCGAGCACCTGGTAGAGGACGAGGCGCGGCTGGAAGGCGCCGATGAGTTTTGCGCCCGCCAGCACGCCGATTTGCTGATAATTGCGCCCACCAGTGCCGGTCAGCTGGCGCAATACTTCGCCACCTGCCATACCAAAACGCGGGCCTACCACACCCAAATCCCGGTGCTGGTGCTCCCCGCCATCGGCTACCACGCGGGCCAGGAAAGCTGCTGCGAACGTTGCGCGCAGCATCCGGAGTCACTGGCGGTGTCAAGCGTCCGCTCGGTTTACCACACCATTCCGTGGGTGTAGCCATTAGCAAAGCACGGTCATGCTGAGCGCAGTCGAAGCATCTCTACAGTTCAAGTAATCATTTACTACTGCAGTAGAGGTGCTTCGACTGCGCTCAGCATGACGTTCTTTTTACTTACAAAAGCATCGATGCCAGCACCCCACCCAAATTATTTCGCTCTCATGTTAAGCCGCCACGCCATGCGCCTGCTCTCCTGGTTACCCTGCGCCACCGCCCTGCTGCTGGCAGCCTGCGACACCAAAAACCCCAACGGCATGCCCGACCAGCCCGCCGGGCAAAGCGTGGTGCAAGCCCGGCCCGCCACTGCCCCCAAGCCAGACTCGGCCGCCGCCCACACCGAAAACGCGGTGATGCCCGCCGACACTTCCGTGGCCGGGGTCTGGCTGCTGCTCGAAGGCGCCCTGCGCGGCCACGATGCCCAAGTCCTCAACCAACTCATCGACCCGGAATTCGGCCTCTGGATTCTGGAGCAGCCCGGCGCCGTGCCCACCGTGACGCGGGTGGCCGAAGTAGGTGCTTTTCATCGCGCCCACCAGGGGCAAACCTTGTTTTCGCTGGATAAACAGCTGATGACCTGCCCGCAGCTACAGGTTCTGAAGCTGCTGCCCGGAGCAGACTGCGCCCTGCAAACCAAGCAGAACGCGGGGTTTGCCCAACAAGGCTGCTTTTCCGGGCCGGCCACCGCCTTCCGCGGGCTGGACATCTGGCCCCACGCCACCGTGACAGGCGGCACTGCGGCCCAGGGGAAAGCGGCACAAGGGCGCACGGTCCGCACGGTGCTGCAAACCCGCACGGGGTTCCGGTTTCACTTCGCCAAGTCGGCGGGCGCGGGCGGGCGCTGGAAGCTCATTTTTATCGACCTGCGGGAGCCATGCAGTGCCTGACCGTTGGCCGTTACCAACAACAACGCCCGACTGGAGAACCGGCCGGGCGTTGCTGTGTGAAAAAACGGTTCTAGAGACGCATGCTTGCGTCTCGTCGTGCGCGCCGAGAGGCTGGTTTCTGTTTAACGACGAGACGCAAGTATGCTTCTCTACCCTAGCTTGAAGGTGAGCACCGGCGGAAAGGCATGGGTGGCCACGCTTTCGGCAACGCTGGTATGCAGCAGGCGGCTCAGCCCCGTGCGGCCGTGGGTGGGAACCACCAATAGGTCGGCCTGCATTTGCCGGGCGTAGGCGGAGATGCCCGAAATGGTGCTGTCATCGACATAAATGGCGGGCTGCGCGTGCTTCAGGTTGTGGCGTTCAAAGAAATCTACGATGCGGGCCTGCGCGGCGGCAACTTCTCCTTCCTTTTCCACCACTTGCAGCAGGTGGAATTGGGCATCGGGGAAAAGGGCCTGCACCTGGCGCAAACCGGGCACAGCCTGGTCGGCTTCGGCGGTGAAGTCGGACGGAAACAGGATGCGGCGCGGCGCGAAATCGGCCACGGCGTACTTCACAGTGAGCACCGGACAAGGGGCCAGCCGCACCAGCTCTTCGGTGTGGGAGCTGGTAAACAGGTTCTCCATCGCTGAATGGATTTGCGCGCCAATAACCACCAAGTCAATGTGCTGCGTTTCGATGGCCTGCAAGATGGCGGGGCCGGTGCTGTCCGTCAGCACCATATCGTGCACCGTCACGTTGGAGGCGGTGCGGGCGGCTTCGTCTATCAGGCCGTGCATGCGCCGCTTGGTGGCTTGCAGTAGCTTAATCATGAATAAGTCATCCATTCCTCCGTCGCCTCCAACCGGGCCTCCAACCGTGCTGAAGCCAGCGGTTTCGGGCACTGCCAGCACGTGGAGCAGCGTCACTGCCGCGCCTACCTGGCCGGCCAGCTGCAAGGCTACGCCAAAGGCGTGGTGCGATTCGGGAGAAAAATCGGTGGGGACCAGCAGGTTTTTCATGATAAAGGAAATGAGTGAGTCAGACCTGGCAGCAGACGAAGTCTGACGCAAATGTCTGGCGCCGGGGTAGCGTTGGACATGACAGGAACGCTGCATAAACCTGACATTTATCAGGCTTCGTTAGGCGGGTAATTCCGCAGTCATGCTGAGCTTTTCGAAGCATCTCTACCGCGTAAATAATCAGATTTAGTGCTGCGGTAGAGATGCTTCGGCAAGCTCAGCATGACGTGCTATTCACAAACATCCCCGCTCATACCAGCACCCCAGCTGGCTGCTTTTCCAGGTCGAATAGCTCGCTGAGCAGGACCACCAGCTGGCCGGGCTCGCCCCGCTTGCAGGCGGCTTTGAGGTGCAGCACGGGCTGCTTCAGCACTTTTTGCATCAACGACCGGGTGATGTCGTCCAGCAGTTCGGCTTCGGCGGGGCTCATTCGCTTGCCGAAGCGTTTCATTTCTTCCTGCCGCAGCTGCTCCAGGGCATTTTTCAGCTTTTGAATGGTGGGCGACACTTCCATTTCCTCGCTCCAGTCCTGCAGGCCCGCCATGCTTTCGGCGATGATGGCCCGCACCTGCGGCACGGCCGCCAGCCGCCGCTCCAGGGCTGCGGAGGCTTTGCTCTGGATGGCATCGAGGGAATACAGCAGCACACCGGGCACGGCTTCCACGGTCGGGGCAATGCTGCGGGGCATGGATAAATCCACCAGGTACTTGTGGCTCAGGACGGGTTGGTTGCCCAGTAGTTCAACCGTGATGAGGGCTTCGGGGCCCGAAACGGACGATATTACCACGTCGGCCTCCTGAATGCCGCGGGCTAAATCGGCAAAGTCGAGTACCTGCAGGTTGCACTCGGCAGCCAGTGCTTCGGCCTTGGCCCGCGTGCGGTTGCAAATGCTGACGTGCGCAAACCGGCTGCTGCTGCCAAAATAGCGGCCCACATCCACCCCAAAGGTGCCCGCCCCCACCAGCAGCACCCGCGGGCTGGCCAGGTGGGCCGTCAGGTCTTCCACCAGCTGCAGGGCGGCGTAGGCAACCGACGCCGCGCCGTCGCAGAAACCCGTTTCCTGGCGCACGCGCTTGTGGGCAAAAAACACGGTGTGCAGCAAGCGGTGCATAAACGGGCCGGCCGCGCCGGCATCGGCAGCCCACTGGTAGGCCTGTTTCACCTGGTGGCTAATCTGCTGGTCGCCCACAACCTGCGCATCCAGGCCCATGGCCACCTCGAACAGGTGTTGCACGGCGGCCGGCGCATTGGCGATACTTTCTACATAAGGGGCAATTTGGGACGTGTCAGACAGGTTTTTCACCTGGGCTAATGCGTTCAGAATGGCCGCGCTTTGTTCCTGGGCGGCGCTGTAGTACACTTCGGTGCGGTTGCAGGTGCTCAGCACGAGCACATCGGCCAGGCCCAACTCCTGGCTCACGGTCAGCAGCAATGCCCGACAGGCGGGTTCGTCCAATGCCCACAATTCCCGGATGGCGAGCGGCGCGTGCCGGTGAGAGAGGCAGACAACTTTGAAGCGCTGGTTCATGCGGAAAAACGAAGGATGAAGAGCGGGCCGCGCATTTCCGGGCGGGGTGGCCACCAACAAAGGTCCTTTGGCACCCAGCGGGCTGGCATGACACACGTCAGCCGACCGCCTGATAGGTGTCATATGTCCACCCCAGACGAAGCGGGACCTTTACCGGTGTCCTACTAGGCCGGGCACGTGCCGCTTGCGCCATGAAAAACCTCCTTTTGCTCGGCTCGCTTTTCCTGGTGGCCGGGGCCAGCCACGCCCAGCTCATCAGCCCCGACCAGGTGCCGCCGCTGGCCTTCGTGGCCTTGCAGCAACACTATCCCCTTGCCACCCAGGTGCAGTGGAAACGAACGCAGGGGCTGTACCAGGTCAGTTTCAACCAACCCACCGGCCAGCAATTCGTGCGGTTCACCGCCAACGGCGACGTGGCAGCCACGGGCGTGCCCCTGGCCCTGAGCGCCCTGCCGGCCAGCGTGCGCCACACGCTCACCGACCATTACCCGAGCCGGAAGGTGTGCCAGGCCGCCAAATTCGTGAATGCCCGCACAAAGGCCATTACCTACGAAACGGCCACCTGCGAAAGCAACCTGAGCCGCACGTTGGTTTTCAACGCCGACGGCACCAAGCTGCGCCGGCCCGGGCATTTGTAGGAGAGCAGTTTTAAGGACGTAGGGGCGGGGCCTGACCCCGCCCGTGCGCTCGCATCGTTGCGCGGAATCGTTGCAACGGCGCGAACGTCCGGGCGGGGACAAGCCCTACCGGGTACGACCCCGCCCCTACATCGTTCAACCTTTATACTGACTTCGGAACCGCTCTAAGCGGCTACTGCTGCCCGCGCTACCCCAACCTTCAGCACTGGAAGCTGTACCACCGAGCGAAGCTGCCGGCGGCTGATGAGCTTCTGCAGCTCCACGGCCCAGAACGCCCCGCTCGATACGGCTACGGCAATGCCCAACTCCGCCCACGTTAGCGGCTGGGTGCTGAGCAGGTGGTTGAAAAAGGGCGTGTACACAATCAGCAGGTGCAGCGCCAGGGTTAGTCCCACGGCACCCAATAGGGGCTTATTGGAGAGCAGGCCCAAGCTAAAAAAGGACTCGTGCCGCGACCGAATGGCCAGCACCAGGCCCAGCTGGCTGAAGCAGAGCACGGTGAAGGCCATGGTTTGCCAGTGGGCGATGCCGTGGCGCAGCGCCCAGGCTTCGGTGCCGATGGTGGTGCCCCCTATCAGCACCCCAACCAGGACAACAAACCAGCCCAGCCCGTTGGCGAAAATGGTTTGCCGCGGGTCGATGGGAGGGCGCTGCATGCTTTGGGCTTCGGCGGGCTCGTAGGCCAGAGCCAGCGCGGGCAGGCCGTCGGTTATCAGGTTCACCCACAAAATATGAATGGCCAGCAGGGGTACCGGCAGGCCAAACAGCGGCGCCAGAAACAGCGAGCAGACTTCCCCCACGCTGCCGGCCAGGATGTAGCAAATGAATTTGAGGATGTTGTCGAAGATGCGCCGCCCGTGCTTCACCGCTTCCACCATCGTGGCAAAGTTGTCGTCGAGCAGAATCAGGGATGCCGCTTCTTTGGCTACTTCGGTACCGTTGATGCCCATGGCCACGCCGATGTCAGCGTTTTTGAGGGCGGGCGCGTCGTTCACGCCGTCGCCCGTCATGGCCACCAGTTGGTGCCGGGCCTGCAGCGCGCGGATGATGCGCAGCTTCTGCGCCGGGTCGACGCGGGCATACACCCGCACTTTTTCGACCAGGGCCGCGAAGGCCGGCTCGGCGAGCTTGGTCAGCTCCGAGCCGGTCAGCACCAGCTCATCGGGCCCGGAAAGGATGCCCAGCTTTTCAGCAATGGCCCGGGCGGTGAGCGGGTGGTCGCCGGTAATCATGACGACCACGATGCCGGCGGCCTGGCACTCGGCCACAGCCTGCCGAGCTTCTTCGCGGGCCGGGTCAATCAGCCCGGCAAAGCCGATGAAGCGCATTCCGGTCTCGACGGTGGCAGGCGTGACATCCGTAGGCAGGTCGGGCAACAGCCGGGCGGCGTAGCCCAGCACCCGAAAGCCTTTCGCGGCCAGGGCATCGGCGCGCCGCCGCAGCTCTGAAATTTCTGCCTGCTGGTCGGCGTCAAGCTGGGCGAGTAGGGCGCCCATAGCTCCTTTGGTGAGGCACAGCACGCCTTGTTTGGTTTGGTGCAGCGTCGTCATGCACTTGCGCTGCGAATCGAACGGCAGCTCGCCCACGCGCGGAAACCGGCTTTCGAGGGCGGTGCGGGCCTGGCCCTTTGCTGCGGCGTATTGCACCAGGGCTACCTCGGTGGAGTCGCCCAGCCAGTGGCCGGCGGGGTCCTGCGTCACGTCGTGGTTCAGGGCCATGGCCGTGAGCAGGGCCGTCCCGTTATCCAGCCCCGGCAAGGCAAACGTGGGCGCGGCATAGGTGTCCTCTACCGTCATTTGGTTGAGCGTGAGGGTGCCGGTTTTATCGGTGCAGATGTAGGTGACGGAGCCCAGCGTTTCCACGGCTGGCAGCTTGCGGATGAGGGCCTGGTGCTGCATCAGCCACTTAGCGCCCAGGGCCAGCGACACGGTGACGAGGGCGGGCAACGCTTCGGGCAGGGCGGCAATGGCCAGCGAGATGGACACCAGCAGCAGGGTGCCCAGCGGCTCGCCCCGCAGCCATCCCATACCGAAGAATAGCGCCCCAATCACCAGCGCCGCCGCCGAGAGGTACTTGCCCAGCGTAGCCAGCCGCTTTTGCAGCGGCGTCACTGTTTCCTCGGTTTGCAGCAGGCCCGCAATTTTGCCCAGCTCGGTGCGCATGCCGGTGGCCACCACGTAGGCCGTGGCCCGGCCGTTGGTCACGCTGGTGCCTTTGTAGCCCATGTTGCACCGGTCGGCCAGCGGATACTCGCCGGCGGGCAGGGCCCCGGTGGTTTTCTCCACGTTCGTGGATTCGCCCGTTAGCGAGGACTCATCCACTTTCAGCGCGTGGGTTTCCAGGAAGCGCACGTCGGCCGGAATAACGTCGCCGGCTTCGAGCACGACCACGTCGCCGGGCACCAGGTCGGCGGCCACAATTTCTACGGGCTGGCCGTTGCGCAGCACCTGGGCCTGCGTCGCGGCCATCTTCTGCAAAGCCTCCAGGGCCTTATCGGCCCGGTATTCCTGCACGAAACCGATGACGGCGTTCAGGACCACAATGGTCAGAATGACGCCCGCCGGCTTCCATTCGCCTACTAAGGCCGATACCGCCGCCGCCGTCAGCAGCACCACAATCATCACGTCGGCCAGCTGGTGCAGCAGCAGCTGCCACGTGGTTTTCTTCTTCGTCTCGGTCAACACGTTCGGGCCGGATTCGAGCAGGCGCTGCCGGGCCGTGCCTGCATCGAGGCCGGCCGGGGTAGCCCGCAGTTCCAGGGCTACCTCGGCAACGGGCGCAACGTGGTATTCCATAGAAAACAGAGAGCGGAAGTAGTTGGGCAAGCCCGATGGATGGCGCGCGGCATTGGCGCGAAGCGGCAGTTCGCCGCCTATTCGGTGGCCGGCAACACCAGCACGGGCACGGTACTATGCAGCAGCACCTGCGCCGTGACGCTGTGGTGAAACAGCTCGCCGAGGAAGCTGCGCGGCCGGGCAATGAGCACGACCATATCGAAGTAGGTGGGCCGGGCCGCTTGTAAAATGCCCTCCGCTGGGGCCGGGGCGTCGATGCTCAAGCTCCGAACGGGTTGCACGAGGTCGGCGGTCAGGCCGGTGCGCTGCACCAGGGCCAGCGTCGCCGCCCCGCTTTCGCTCGGGTCAGTGTTTTCCGTTACATGAAGCAGAGTCAGTTCCGCGTGCAGGGCATCGAGCAGGTGCCGCATGGTGCCCGTGTGCTGGCCCAGCGAGAAGTCTTCGCCATCCACGGCCAGCAAGATGCGCCGCGGCGGCTTGGTCGTGTGCACATTATGCGGCACCACCAGCATCGGGTACGGGGCGGTGCGCAGGATGTCGAGGGCCGTGGTGCTGACCAGCTCATCGGGGGTTTCTTCTGTGGCGGGCCGGCCCAGCACCACCAGGGCCGGGTGGTGGCGGCTCACGGCGTCGGCCACGGCGGAGGCTACGCGGCCGTGGTCCACTTCGGCCACCACCGGCACGGGCAGGTTGGCGGTAATGCGATTCAGCGCCAGCTTAACCGCGTGCTGGTTCAGGCTCGACAGCTCGCCGGTAAGCAAGTCCGGGTCGATGATGGAGTCGCGCCGCACGTGCAGCAGCACCAGGCGCGCGCCCAGCGGTTCGGCCAGGTTGGTGGCGTAGTCGAGGGCGCGTTTGGCAGCCTGGAAAAAATCCGTGAGAATCAGCAGGGAGGGGACCATAAGGGCAGGGATGTTAGTGGTAAAACCACTGGCAAAGGACTGCCCGAGTGCCTGCGATTGGCATGCATAACGTCAGCCGTATTCCTGATTTTAATCAGGAACAATTGGGGCCCCGCTATTTCTGGAGTAGGTGGGTGGTACGGCGACCAATGGCGAAACCCACCCCCTGATAACAATCAGGCGTGAGCTCTGGAAAAATCATGGTAAACGGATGGAGCAAAGAGCAGCTTTGTGCTACCCAATCGGCTGGCTTTGCGGCACTAGCCGCAGGCAGCTCCGCGTTTTGTGAATTTTCACCCTTTTCCACCTTTTTATGCATACTCCGATGCAGACTCTCACCGACCAACTTACCACGGCTGTCGCCACCCAGTTTGACCCTGAAGCGGTGGCCACTGGCTACTCGCTGAAAGGCGTGGCCAAAACCCTGAAGCAGCTGGCGCAACAACTCACTAAGCAACAAGCGAAGCAAGAGCACGCCGCCCGGAAAGTAACCGGGCCCACCGCTAAAACCCAGCGCAAGGCATTGGCGGCGGAGCTCCTCACCGCGCTGCGGCCCCAGTTGGGCTTGGGTACCGCCACCAGCACCGCAGCGCCCAGGCCTATTACCAAGACGGTGAACCGCTTGGCTGCTAAGCTCATTAAACAGCGCGGCAAGCAAGCGAAGCAAGCTGCTAAAGCAATGCGCAAAGCGGCTAGGCAGCTACGGAAAGAGCAAACGTTGGCGCCGGTGCTGCAAGTGGTTCGGCCCACCTCCGTTGCCAATGCCCTTCCGGCTCTCGCCACCCGGCCGAACCGCGCCAGGCGCACTGCTTCGAACGGCTCCCTGACTGCTGGCTCGGCTCGTAAAGAACTCGCGGCAACGACCTAGCATTAAAAACGGCTCGGGAAACCTGCGTTTCCGAGCCGTTTTGGCACCTACTAAAATTCTCTAGAATAAGCCTAGTCCACAAAACTCGTCCCCTCTGGACATTTCGTGAACTTTGATTCGTAGACGAGTTTCGCAAACTCCCACGGCAATAAAGTAGCTTGCGAGCCATCCGGCACTAGGCCGCTGCTGGTGGTTTACCAAACGGAGGGTTAAGAAGGCAAGAGAGGAACATGCATAACTAGCGGCATCCGCCGTCAGTCCCTTTATGAAGCCGTACTTTTTCGCCGTCTGTACTTGCCTGTCTCTAACGGCCTTTTCTCAGCAATTGCCAGCAAGTGTGTGCGAGCGCACAGCCGCGACCTATCTATTTCAGGAGGTGTTCCCGAAGGATTTTCCCCGCACCAAAAAATTCGTGTATTTCGGCCATACGGAAGAACGGCCCTTTGATTTTGCTATGTACCGCCCGTGTGGCATGCTCGACTCTTTGTTGAGCACTAGCTCAGATGCAGCCTATGTTGCACGTATCGCGAGGGGGAAAACCCCACCCAAACCAGTACCGCTGGCGGTGCAAGCCAGACTTATCACGCGGTATAACGGCAACTCGCCCGCCGTTACCCTCTTTGAACACATTTCGTTTCCCGGCGTTGAAGTGGTCCCTGTGGTGGTGGCTGCTGCGCGTGGCCAATTGCACTGCTACTATGTTTTTATGAGCCCGATGGGTCGGGTAATGAGCTATTGTAGCGTGCAGGCTATTCAATAAAATTGCTGGTTACGGACTTCTGAGGGCCTGAAGCAGCTAGTTATGGAATTCAGCAAACCGTCGTTTCAAACCAATTAAGGGCTTATTTCTACGCAGCAAGATTTATGCGCTTATAGATTAGCTTTGGGGCCAACCTTTCAATTGATGGTTTTAAAACCGCTTTTTACCCCTGACATGAAAACGACTACCACTGCGCTGCTACTAACTCTTTTTGCTTTCTCGGCCAAGGCTCAGGAGGTTAAACCTGACAAGCTGGTCAAGTTGACCAATGAAGAATTGCTGGTTAACGTCATCAGTGTGAACGAACGCGAGGTTTCCTTCTCGTATCCGGGGGAAAAAGCCGTCAATGTGGTCAACAAAAACCAGCTTAAAGAAATTGAGTTTGCGAGTGGCCGCGTCGAAAAGTTTTCGGAAAAAGTGGTGATTGCCAGCGAAGAAGATTGGCAAAAAGTGGTGGTTACGACATTGGAGTCTGACGTGAGTGGCTTAAGCCGAAAGGGAGAGGTGCGCGCCAAAGCCAGCGGGGCAACTGCCTTGTCGAATCAAGCCAACATTGATGCGCGTGCCACCGAGAAGCTGAAGCGCGAAGCGGCAAAAATGGGGGCCCATATTGTGCTACTACAAGCTCAAAACACCCAGCGGGGTTCGATGGGCAACGCTTTCCAGACGGCCCAGGTCCCTACGAGTCTTAAGCAGGGCGTCGCCTACGGCTATTAACCCACGCCCCTGTGCTTGAGGCCGCGAGGGCAGATTATTCGACGCCGTTCGAAGCCGTATACGCTGCAAAACGGATTGGCCATCGGTCTGAAAGCCACGAGATGGACTCAGCGGAAGGGGCCGTGCGCTAAACGTGCTCCGTTTGGCAACAGCAAGGCTTATCGGTGCAGCTTAACCTCGAGGCCCACCGTCGCATACCCCATAAAAAATCCTTTCGTGCCCACTTGCAGCGTGAGCGGGCGAAATTCGTACGCCAACCGGCCTTGCGTGGGGCTCACCCGCAGCCCCACGCCCCCATTGGCGCTAAAATAGAGTCGGTGGAAATAGCGGGAGCCTTCGGTTGGAAGTTGCTGTTCGCCTCCCGTTCCCAACAAGCCGCGGGCATAGCTCGCCGAGCCCCCACCAGAAACGACCACGGCCACCGCCCGGTAGCGCAGCACATCGTAGTGCACGGCCACGCCCGCCGAGGTGGTGCGATAAAACTGGTCCTGGCGGTCGGTGAACCCGGCCGATGAAAATTCGCCGCAAACTATTTGGGGATTAAAGCGCCACCGGGCGGCGGCCCCCCAGCTCTTCAGGTATCCGAGGGCGTACACCACCCCCAGCCCGCCTTCTTCGTTCCCTTCCTGTGCGCCAACGCCAACGGCGGCCTGAATCGAACCGCCTTTTCCGGCAGCTTCTTGGGCGTGGACCGCTGGCAAAGGCCACAGCAATGCCGCCCAGGCCAGGACGAGGTTTTTCTTGTGCATACTAGTTCATTTGGATGGAGATGCCTCTGTGCGTAGTACCAGGTGCCCTAAGGTAAGCTGCAAAGGAAAGGCACGGTTCAGGCAACCGGCATTCAGCCAGGGTAAGCAACTTGAGTAAGAGGTCAGCGAAACGGACGGGCCGTAAACAAGGTCTGCTCAACTAAAATAAGGTCATTCTGCATGCGCTGGCGGGCTACTCATGCCCACGGCCATTGGCCCAAGCAAGCAACGCTCTGGTGTTGCCACAGGATGAACGCCCCCGACGCCTTTGGCTTGCAAGCTTACGTCGGCTTTCTCCACGATTGGTTCGCGGGAATAGTCCGGGAGCAGCGGCGAAAGCAGCATAATGTTTGCCCTGCGCTCCACTGGACGCAGGTTCAGCCCGTTATGGCAGGCTCCGCTATTACCCGTAACAAACAGAGGCTTCGCAACCCACCGCGCCTGGGCTTTTCTGTCGTTATTCTCGTTTCCTGCCATTGCGCGGACTTTAATGGGTTGCTAGCCAGAGCGATGCCACTGGTGCCTGGGTAACCAAGGGGCAGCCCGCTTTGCCTCTTGCCGCGCGAATGGGCGTTTCATACAGCATAGATTACTCGCTATTTTCCTACTTTTAGCGGATGAGCACATACGTGATAGGGCAGCGTTGGCTTGTCTGCTTAAGTTTTTTGGGGTTGCGGCCTGCTGGCGCTGCCGAACAAAACATGAGCGAACCGCTTGCTGGCGGGCCAAGGCTGGTTGACCAGCAGGGAAGAGTATGGGAGGCGGCACCGCGCGGTCTCTGGCTGAACGAGGGCGCTAAGAAAACTTATTTCACCACCCAAAATGGTCTGAGCAACGACACCATTACGGCGCTGGCGCAGGATGCCAGTGGCCAAATCTGGGTGGGTACGCGCGAAGGGCTCCAGATGTATGAGGGCACCGGCTTCCGCGAAATCAGCTACGCGCAGGGGCTGCCCAGCAAGCAAATCACCGCGCTTTATGCCCCACCCAGCGGCGACTTCTGGATTGGTACCCGGGCCGGCGCGGTACGCTACGCCGGGCGGCGGCTGGCGCCGTTGCCCGCCCTGCGCGGCCTGGCCGTGCAGTTTATCGGCGAGGATGCCCACGGCTGGGTGTTTGTCACGAATCAGGGCATCCGGCGCCTGCCGAAAGTGCAGCCGGTTAGCTGGCAATGGCTGGGCTGGACGGCGGGCGGGCTTTTAGTAGTAAGTGCCAGCCTGTGGGCCGGCTGGCAGTGGCGCCGGGGGCAGCAGGTGCAGCTGCGCCTGGCCCAAACCGAGCAGCGCGCCCTGCTGGCCCAGATGAACCCCCACTTCATCTTCAACTCCTTGCAGTCTATCCAGAACTACATCCTGCGGCATCAGGCCGAAGCCGCCCAGCACTACCTCACCCGCTTCGGCGGGCTGATGCGGCTGATTCTGGAACAGTCGCGCCAGCCGCTACTCACGGTGCGCGCCGAGCTGAGCATGCTGCGCAGCTACCTGGAGCTGGAAGCCCTGCGCTTCGAGGGCCGGTTCACCTACGAGGTGGCCGCCGAGGAGGCACTGCTGGACGAGGAAATCCCCGCCATGCTCCTGCACCCGTTCGTGGAGAATGCCGTGTGGCACGGCCTGGCACACCACGCCGGCCAGGGCCAGGTAGCGGTGCGCGTAACCCGGGAGGCTGATTACCTGGTGGCCGTGGTGCAGGACAACGGCGTGGGCCGCCAGCGCGCCGCCGGGCAGCCCGGCAACCACGCGGGCTATCCGTCGCGCGGTTCAGCCATTATGGAGGAACGCATTGCCCTGCTCAACCGACAAGCCCGGCACCCCATCACCGTCCTCATTACCGACCTGGGCAGCGCCGACTCCCCGCCCCAAGGCACCCGCGTGGTGGTCCGCATTCCGCGCTTGCATTCCTAATTTTCCGCCTTTCCCACGCTTCTGCCCGTGACCCGAACCATTCTCATTGACGACGAAACCAACACCCGCGAAGCGCTGCGGGGCCTGTTGCAGCACTACTGCCCCGACGTGACCATCATCGGCGAAGCGGCTTCGGCCGAAGCGGGCCTGCAGCTGCTGCGCGAGCAAACGCCCGACCTGCTGTTTCTGGACGTGGAAATGCCGTTGGGTTCGGGTTTCGACTTGCTGGACATGCTGGGCACGGCCTCGTTCGACATCATCTTCACCACCGCCCACGACCGGTATGCGCTGCGGGCCATCAAGTTCTGCGCCCTCGACTACTTGCTGAAGCCCGTGGGCGTGGCCGAGCTGCGCGAAGCCGTGGCCAAAGCCCAGCGCCAAAAATCCCCCGTGGCCGCGCAGCTCAACACCTTCTACGACAACCTGCGTGAGCGGAATGGACCGGCCGGCAAAGTAGTGCTGCCTACCATGCAGGGCTTTGAAGTGGTGGAAGTGGCCCGCATCGTGCGCTGCCAGGCTGACGACAACTACACGCTGTTCGTGCTCGAAGGCAAGGAGAAAATCCTGGTCAGCCGCACGCTGAAGGAGTACGAGGAGCTGTTCAGCGACTATGGCTTCATTCGCATCCATCAGTCCCACCTCATCAACGCGGCCCACGTGAAGCGCTACATCAAAGGCAGCGGCGGCTACGTGCAGCTCACCGACGACTCCATTATCGAAGTCTCACGCCGCAAGAAGGACGAGCTGATGAAGCGGTTTCAGGCGTGATGCCAGCTGCTCGTGTGGTTTAAAAACCAAACGGGCAGGGCCGTTGGCCACGCTTTTTAGATGCAGTCTAACAAACCCAAACCGCCGCAACCCTTTCCCGGCCAGCGCGGGCCGGAATCCCTTACCGCATTTCGGTTCTGAAACGGAGCACCTGCCCCCTCACTTTATGCCATTCACTTCCTGCTGCCCCGCCCATCTGCTATGAAACACCTTGCCCTCTGCCTGTTGTTGCTCACCACCGCCGCGACCCTCCGCGCCCAGTCGGCGGCCCCGCCCAGCGCCCAGCTCGACGCATACTTCGCCGCCCTCACGGCCCAGAAGAAGTTCAACGGCAACGTGCTGGTGGCCAGCCAAGGGCAGGAGCTGCTTCGCGAAACCTACAACATTCCCGGCCAGAGCGACAGCCTGCGCGTGGCCCCCGACAGCCGCTTCATCATCGCGTCGGTGTCGAAGTTGTTCATCAAATACGGCGTGCTGGTGCTCGTTCAGCAGGGCCGGCTCGGTCTGCAAGACCCCGTCAGCAAGTTCCTGCCCGATTTCCCCCGTGGCCGCGACATCACCGTGGCCCACCTGCTGAACCACCAGTCGGGCCTGCCACGGGAACTGCGTAACACCCGGCAACTCGACCAAGTGAGCCTGGTCCGCACCATTGAGCTGGCGCAGCAAGAAACGTTGCTATTCGAGCCCGGCACCCGCACCCAGTACTCCAACGTGGGCTTTTTCGTGCTCCACCGCATTGTAGACCTTGCCAGCCCCCACGGGTACACCGCCTTCGTGCAGCGCGACATCCTGCGGCCCTTCGGCATGAAGCACACCGGCGAGTTCAACGCCACGGGCCGGGTCCGCCGCTTCGCCTATGGCTTTGCGACCGACGAGCGCCGCCGCATCCGTCCCGTAGCGGCCGTGGCCATCAACCGCTTCGAAACGGGCAATTACTACGCCAGCCTCGACGACCTGGCCCGATTCGCGGCCGGCCTATTCAGCGGCCAAGTGCTCACCGCCGAGTCGGCTCAGCACTTGCTCAACGCCGAGGGGGCGGTGGTGCAGGCCGGCGGCCGCCCCGGCTACCGCGCCTATTTCTACCAGCACCCGGCTAAACAACTCACGTTTCTGCTGATGAGCAACTACTCGGATATGCCCTTCGAAAAAGTCATTCAAGACGTGCCCCGCATCGTGGCGGGCGAACCGTACCAGCTGCCCGTCGCCATGAACCGCCGCGAAGTTGCCGTGCCCGCGGCCGTACTTCAGCACTATACCGGCCGCTTCGTTCTCGAAGCCGACCCCGCCCAGGTGTTTGAAGTGCGCGTGGAAAAAGGACTGTTGCTGCTGGTGGAGAAGGACGGCACCACGACGCGGTTTCGCCCCGACGGCGAAACCACCTTCTTCGACGACCCCGAATCCGCCGAAGGCCTCCGCTTCGAGCTGGACCCAACCACCCAAGCCTACCGGCTCATTCTGCTCAGCGACGGCCTCACCTTGCCAACCAAACGATTGCCATAAGCCGCTAGTAGCCTCATGCGCGGCCTTAACCTTGGTTTAGCTTCCAGGCCAGCCTTTTAACCAAGGCTGAAAGTGTATCGGAAAGTAGACAGGTCGGGCAGTCGCACCTCATCAACGCGGCCCACGTGAAGCGCTACATCAAAGGCAGCGGCAGCTACGTGCAGCTCACCGACGACTCTATTATCGAAGTCTCGCGCCGCAAAAAGGACGAGCTGATGAAGCGGTTTCAGGGGTAATTTACCGCTTGTTGGACGACGGCCAGCCGGAGCAGCCGGCCGGATAGCCACTCGTGGGGCAGATAAGAACCTTGAAACGCCGGTTGGCGCTAGTTTTACCGGGTGAAAACAGGGCCAGTTTCAGCCGTTCGGAAGCGGTACCGTTCGGTTTTAGTGTTGGAGCCATTGCGTAAGGCTGACGCTCGGACATCCCTTCGCCAGCCCCACCAAGGCGCAAATAGTCACCTCGTGAATCCTGCCCTGTTAGCATCCATCCAAACGATTGGGCAGTTCTCAGCCCCCGAATTACAGCTTCTCGAAAGTCGGCTGCATCGTCGGGTTGTGCCTAAAGGGGCTTGGTTGGTGCAGCAGGGCCAGGTGTGTCAATCCCTGTTCTTTCTGCTGCGCGGCAGCTGCCGCTACATCACGCAGACGGAAGCGGGCGACGAACGGGTGGTGAATTTGCACATCGAGCACGATTGGATGGCGGACTACACGAGCCTGACCGCCCAAAAGCCGGCCGAAGGAGGCATTCTGGCCCAGGAAGAGTGCGAGGTGCTGGAACTGGCGCTGGCCTCGGTGCACGAACTGATAAAGGTGCAGCCGGCGTTTTTTCAGCTCGGCCGCCTCCTGGAGTTGGTCCAGCACCCTGCCACCTCCCACTCCGGCCAGCTGTCGCCCGATGCGGCGTATCAGCATCTGCTCACCACGCGCCCGCAGCTGCTCCAGAAATTCTCCCTGAAACACATTGCCGCCTTGCTGCAAATCGCGCCGGAAACGGTCAGTCGAGTGAGAAAAAGGTGGAAATAAAGCAACCTGCTGAGTGGATTTCATTTCTTGATTTCGGTCAAGGTAGCAGCAAATGAGCCCGTCTACTTTTGCCCCGAACCAATAATCAAGAACATGAACGCACAATTGAAATCGCCGGAAGGAACCTCCTTTATGCTGGGAACGGCCCTCATGATTATCACCATGCTGGCGCACCCGCACGCCGGTAGTCTGGCGGGCTTGCTGAGCGTGCCGCCCATCGTGTTTGCGATGAATATTTTCACCCATTCGATGGGGCTGCTGTCGGTGCCCTTTGTGCTGCTGGGGGCGTGGCAGCTGACCAGGCGGCTGGCCACTCCTACCGCCGCCCTCGCCTTTATTGCCATGTGCGGCGGCATGGTGGCCATTGTGAGTGCCATGACGATGGACGGACTGGTGGTTTCGGCGCTGGTGGCCGCGGCGAAGCGGCCGGGGGCCATTGCCGGCCAGCTGGCCACGCTGCTGGCTTACAATACAGCAGTCATTCAGTCCTTTTCGCTGGTCTACGTGGTAGCAGTGAGCGTTGCTGTGCTGACGTGGTCGGTGGGTATTCTGCGCTCCAAGGTCCTGCCGAAATGGATTGGGTACTATGGCGTACTAATGGCCCTGGCGGTAGCCCTAACTATGCTAAACGGCATCGCGCTGGTCGACTTTATCGGCATCAAGCTATTCGTGTTCGGGTTTGTGAGCTGGACCCTGCTGATGGGTATTTGGCTGCGCAAACCAGCCCCACTCCAACTCGATGCCATAACAGCCTGATACGACTGGGCAATGCGGGTGCGAACAGCCAGCTGAGTAAGTGAGCGAAACGGAGCAGAGAAGCGAAAAGTCGCTTCTCTGCTCCGTTTCGGCCGTTCAAAAGCCACCCCCAAACAGCGGAACTTCTAAGTCAACCCCGCCGGATTCTCGCCGGGGCTTACCACTTACTCATTGGGCCTTTCAGGGGCGAAGGAATAGGCGGATGTTTGTCCTACTAAACCGCGTGGCAGGTGCCACGACGCCACCCTTTCACTCCTGACCTGCATGGAACTGACTATCAAAAACCTGTCGAAGACCTACCCCAATGGGGTGAAGGCGCTCGATAATGTGAGCTTGACCATCCCGCAGGGCATGTTTGGCCTGCTTGGGCCCAACGGCGCCGGCAAAAGCTCGCTGATGCGCACCATTGCCACGCTGCAGGCCCCCGACAGCGGCAGCATCCACCTCGATGCCATCGACGCGCTGGAGGACAAGATGGCCCTGCGCCGGGTGCTGGGCTACCTGCCCCAGGAGTTTGGGGTGTACCCGCGGGTGTCGGCCGAGGACTTGCTCGACCACATGGCCGTGGTGAAAGGCATTGTGAACCGCGCCGAGCGGCGCGACACGGTGAAGGCCCTGCTGGAGCAAACCAACCTTTACGATGTGCGCAAGCGCAACATCAGCACATTTTCGGGCGGCATGAAGCAGCGCTTCGGCATTGCCCAGGCCCTCATCGGCCAGCCCCTGCTTATCATCGTCGACGAGCCCACGGCCGGCCTCGACCCCGGCGAGCGCAACCGCTTCTACAACCTGCTGAGCGAGATTGGCGAGAACATCATCGTCATTCTGAGCACCCACATCGTGGACGACGTGCGCGAGCTGTGCCGCAACATGGCCATCATCAACCAGGGCCAGGTGCTGTTTGCCGGGCAGCCCCAGGCCGCCATGCACGCGCTGAAGGGCCGCATCTGGGAGCGCACCATCGAGAAGGCCGAGTTGGCCGGGTACGAGCAGGAGTACGCCGTGATTTCGACCAAGCTGCTGGCCGGGCAGCCGCTGCTGCACGTGGTGGGCGATGACCTGGGCCTCGCCGGCTTTCGGGCCGTGGAGCCCAGCCTGGAAGACGTGTTTTTCTCCACCATTCAGGGGAAAGCCGTGCAGCCTACTCTCGTTCACGCCTAAGCCCGCCCGCTCATGTTTACTGCCTTTTTCCGCTTCGAGCTGGCCACCTGGCGCAAGCAGCCGCTCACCTACATCTTCCTGGCCGTCACCTTCGGGATGACGTTTCTGGCCATGCTCTGGCCCAGCCTGCAAATGGGCCAGGACCTGCGCAACCTGCACGTGAACGCGCCCTTCGCCATTCTGAACCGGGCCGCGGCCATGACCATGCTGTGCCTGCTCTTCATCACGGCCATCATGGCGAGCACGGCCACCCGCGACTCCGGCTCAAACTATGCGCAGGTGCTCTACGCCGCGCCGCTCGAAAAAGCCGGCTATCTCTGGGGCCGTTTCGCCGGCGGCCTGCTGGTAGCGGTGCTGGCGTTGCTGGGCATGCTGCTGGCCATTGCCCTGGGCACGCCGCTTAACGAGCCGGCCCGGGTGGGCGCGTTTCAGCTGGCGCCGTACCTGCAGGCGGTCGGCTTGTTTATCGTGCCCAACGTGGTGCTGGCCGGGGCCATCATCTACTGCCTCACGGTGCTCACGCGCAACACCGTATATGCCTTTATTGCCGCGCTGGGGCTGATGGTGGGCTTTCTGCTGGTGGGCCTGCTCACGCCCAACCTGGATACGCCGGCCAGCGTGCTGCTGCTCGACCCCTTCGGCCTGCGCACGCTCTCCTCCCTGACCAAGTACTGGACGGTGGCGGAGAAAAACACCGAGGTGCTGGCCTTCGCCGGGCCGCTGCTCACCAACCGCCTGGTGTGGCTGGGCATCGCTGGGGCGCTGATGGGCCTCACCCACGGCTTGTTTTCCTTCACCACCGCGACCGGCAAAGCCCCCAAGCGCCGGCTGGCCGACGCGCCCGCCTCGGTACGTACTTCACCGCCCACGCCCCGGCCCCAGGTGCAGCCGCGCCACGACCGCGGCGCGGCGCTGGTGCAGCTGGCGCAGCAGGTGCGCCTGGATTTGCTGGGCATTCTGAAAGCGGTGCCGTTCTGGATACTGCTTGGGGTGGGCGTCATCAACCTGCTCAGCATTGCGGCCACGGCCTCGGAGCGGGAGGGCGGCCACTTCTACCCCGTCACCTACACCATGCTCGATTTGATTAACGGCACCTACGGGCTGTTCGTAATAGCCGTGCTGGTGTACTACGCCGGGGTGCTGGTGTGGAAAGAGCAGGACGCCCGCCTCGACGGCATCCTGGATGCGTCGCCGCGCCCTTCCTGGGTGCCCTACACGGCCAAGATGCTGACGTTGGTGGCCGTGGCCGCCTTGCTCACGAGCGTGGGCGTGCTGGTGTGCGTGGCGGCCCAGGCGCTGCAGGGCTACACCAACTTTGAATGGAGCCTGTACGGCAAGGCCGTGTTTGGCATCGAGTTTACCCGCTACGTAATGGTGGCCGTGGGCACGGTGTTTCTGCACGTGCTGCTGCGCAACAAGTTCCTGGCCTATGGCCTCACGGTGGCCATTATCCTGTTTGAAGCCATCAGCGGCCTGGCCCTGGACTGGAACAACAACCTGCTGCGCTTCGCCGACAACCCCGCCTTCACCTACTCCGACATGAACGGCTTCGGGCCTTTCGCGGAAAGCATCGTGTGGTTCAAGCTGTACTGGGCAGCTTTCACCGTGCTGCTGGCGGCCCTCTCGGCCGGGCTTTGGGTGCGGGGCCGGGCCGTGGGCGGCACCTTTAGCAAGGCGCAGCTGCGGCAGTCGTTTACGCCGGCGCTGCGGGTGGTGGCCGCCACCGGCCTGCTGGCCTGGCTGGGCCTCGGCGGCTGGATTCACTACAACACCGCGGTGCGCAACGACTACACCACCCAGGCCCACGACCAGGCCGTGCAGGCCGACTACGAAAAGCAGTACAAGCGCTTCGAGCGCGACCCCCAGCCCCGCGTGACGGCCGTGAGCCTGCAAGTGGACCTCACCCCCGAAGCCCGCGCCGCGCAGGTGCAGGGCCGGATGACACTCACCAACAAAACCAGCCGGCCCATCGACACGCTGCGCCTGTCCTACGGCAGCTACCTCGAAGACTTCCGGTTCACCATCCCCGGCGCCCGGCCCGTGGGCAACGACCAGCGCCTGCGCTTCCGCAGCTACGCGCTGCAGCCCGCCCTGGCCCCCGGCGACTCACTGGTGCTGAGCTACTCGGCCCAGTACCGGGCCCGCGGCTTTGAGAACAAGGTTTCCCGGCCCCTGATTAACGGCAACGGCACTTTCCTCAACAACTTCGACCTGGCGCCCACCATTGGCTACACCCGCAATATGGAGCTGGAAAGCGCCACCGACCGGGCGAAATTCAACCTGCCCGAACGGGCCCGCATGGCCCCGCAGAGCGACAGCGCCGCCTACGCCAACACCTACATTTCGACCGACGCCGACCGGCTGCGCTTCGAAGCCACGGTGAGCACCAGCCCCGACCAGATTGCGGTGGCCCCCGGCTCGCTGGTGAAGGAATGGCAGCAGCACGGCCGCCGCTACTTCCACTACCGCCTAGCCGCGCCGGTGCTCAACTTTTACTCCATCACCTCGGCCCGCTACCAGGTGCGCCGCGAAAAGCTGAACGGCGTCGACCTTGAAATCTACTACCACCCCGCCCACCCCTACAACCTCGACCGCATGATGCGCTCCATGCGCGCCTCGGTGGCGTACTACGGCCAGCAGTTTGGGGCTTACCAACAGCAGCAGGCGCGCATCATCGAGTTTCCGCGCTATCAGCAGTTTGCCCAGGCTTTTCCCGGCACCATGCCCTACTCCGAAGGGCTGGGCTTTATTGCCCAGGTCAGCGACGAAGACCACGACGTGGACCGCACCTACCGCGTGGTAGCCCACGAAATGGCGCACCAGTGGTGGGCGCACCGGGTGGTTGGCGCAGCCGTGCAGGGCGCCACGTTTATGTCGGAGTCGGTATCGGAATACCTCTCGGCCCTGATGCTGGAACGGCTTTACGGCCCAGCCAAGGTGCTCACGCTGCGGCGCTACGCCCTCGACTTCTACCTGCGCGGCCGGGCCAGCGAAAAGGTGCGGGAGCTGCCCCTGCTCTACAACGAAGACCAGCCCCACATCCACTACGCCAAAGGCTCGCTGGCCCTGTACTCGCTGCGCGGCTACCTCGGCGAAAAGCGCCTCCACGGCGCACTGGCCCAATTCATGCACGACTACCAGGGCCGCCCGGCGCCCTACCCCACCTCCGAAGACCTCTACGGCTACCTGCTGCGGGCCACCCCCGATTCGCTCCACTACTTCGTGCAGGACCAGCTCAAGCGCATTACCTTGTATGACAACCAGCTGCAGGAAGTAGCTTACCAACGGTTGCCGGACGGCCGCTACCAGGCCATTGTTCAAATCGAGGCCCACAAACGCTACGCCAACGAAACGGGCAAGGAAACCGAGGCTCCTCTGCACGACTACGTTGATGTGGCGCTGTATGGAGCGGGCAACAAAGTATTGTTTCAGCAACGGGTACTGGTAACGTCTTCCCGGAAAATCATGCGCATAACCGTGCCTACCGCTCCGCAAAAGGCCGTCATCGACCCGGACTTACTGCTGGTTGACCGCCGCCCCGAAGACAACAGCCGCGCGGCCATAGAAATTGGCCGGCAACCAAGCCAGTAAGGTATTTTCTCGCTCTTGAGCAGCGGAAAGCAAACGCAACTGCTGCCGGCCATTATCGGGCGGCAGCAGTTGCGTTTGCTTGTAAAAGGCCTTCGTTACCAAGGGCTCAGTGAAACGGTCTTATTGGGGCGGGTGGTTGAATATCAGGATGAGGTCCTGTGCATCCTCGGGGCTTATTTCATACCCCGTTTCCAAGCGTTTTGTCACGTCGAGTCGCCTCTCATAAAAGGCGTTAGCGCGGACCAAGGTGCTGCAGGTTGAGCGAGGCTGGCGCCCGGGAGCTTATTCCAGGTCAATGAAAAAGGACGTGCCCTCGTTCTCCTTGCTTTCGAGCCAGATTTTGCCTTGGTGCATTTCCACTATCTGCTTGGTGATGAACAAGCCCAGGCCCGTGGTGGTGTCGCCGTACAGCCCCGGCCGCGAGGCCGACGTGAACTTGTCGAACACGTGGGGCTGCAGCGCTTCCGGAATGCCCAGCCCGGTGTCGTGCACCACGAGGCGGATGCGGCTTTTCAGCTGGCGCAGTTCCACGCGAATCTTCCCGCCAGCGGGCGTAAAGTTGAGGGCGTTGGAAAGCAGGTTGTCGAGGATGCGGCCGAACTTGTCGGCGTGGATGTTGGCGTGAATAAGGGGTTTGGGCAGCTTGAGGCGCAGGTGGATGCCCTTTTCCTGCGCCGAGAGGCGGAACACGGCCAAGCGCTTGTCCAGGAAGGCCCCCAGGTTGGTGCGGTGCTTCGTTAAGCGGGTAGATTCCAGCTGGCCCAGAAACAGCACATCTCGCAGCAAAGCGTTGGCTTTTTCGCAGGCCTGCTCCACCAGGCCCAGCAAGGCCTCCACGTCCTGCCGGGCCAGGGCCGAGTCGATGCTGAGCACCCCGGCGTGGTCGCGCAGCAGGGTTATTATAAGCAGGACGTTGGCAATGGGTACCTTGAGGTCGTGGGCAGCCAGCTGCAGGATGGTTTCCTGCGTGTCGTAGAGGTGCTGGTTGGCAAGCTCCAAATTCTTGCGCCCGGTGATGTCCTCCAGGGTGGTGTAGCCCAGCTCGCCCCCGTCGTCGGGAAAGAGCACCGACGTGACCCGGCACCAGAACGAGGACTTGTCCTGGCGCACCAGGCAGGTTTCGAGCACGAAGCTAGGCTTCTTGTGGGCCCAGAGCTGCTCCTGCAGCCGCTCCCAGTCCTTGACAAAGTCGGGGTGGGCAAAGTCCATGATTTTGCGCCCCTCCACCTGCTGCGGGCTTTTCAGGCCCAGCATGGTGGCCAACGCCTGGTTGGCCTGGCGGATGCCCAGGTCCGGGCCAATAATTTTCTGTCCCATCGGCGAGTTCTCAAACACGGTCCGAAACCGGTCCTGGGTGCGCTGGTATTGCTCGTCTACCCCTTTTTGCTCGTCATCGGAAACCTTCTGCTGCCGCAGGCGGGTGTTCTTTTGCTGCAGAGACTTGACCTGTTTGTTTTCGGGGGGCGACGAGCGGGAAGCCATACAGTGGAAGGAATAACGAAGGAAAGGCGCCGGTCCTGCCGTCAGAAAGCAGGCGCGGTTTCTGCCTCAAGTATACGCCAAACTGCGCCCCTGTAGCCGACAGAGAGGCCGCACCGGCCCGTCGGGCCCGAAGGCCGCGAACCGCCAGGTGATGCCCGTTTCGTTGCACTCGCTGCGCAAGGCGCCCCGGCACTACTTTTGTTAACGGCCGTTTAAACGCAACAGTATCGGGTCACACCCGGGGTTTCTCTGACTTGCTCCCTTTATGATAAAACTTTCCAGCGTGCTGCTGGTCGACGACGACCAACTCACCAACGACCTCAACCAACGCCTGCTGCAACAGCTTGGCGTAGCCGACCAATACCTCTCGGCCAACGACGGCGAGCAAGCCCTCGCCGTCCTGGAGCAACTAGCCCTCGACGCCCACCCCAGCAGCCCGGTCCTGGTGCTGCTCGACGTGCGGATGCCGCGCATGGACGGCATGGCCTTCGTCGACGCCTACCAGCAGCTGCCCGAAGCCCAGCAACAGGCCGTGGTCATCGTTATGCACACCGCTTCCATGAACTCAGTCGACCTCGGCCGCATCGAGTCGCTGCCCATCGCCGGCCTGGTTAGCAAGCCGCTCACCAAGGAAAAGCTCGATACCATCCTCAAGCTCCACTTCCAGCGCCGCTTTCCGGTAGCGTAGGATGCACCTAGCGCGGTTTCGGAATCAGTGGATGTAGGGGCGGGGCTTGCCCGGTAGGGCTTGCCCCCGCCCCTACATCGTTCCGGCTGTATACTGGCCACGAAACCGCTATGAGGAGCTGTTTGAGTCATTTTTCATACTAAGCAACACGAGCGGACCATCTGGCCCGCTCGCTTCATTTTTGCGCTATAGCTCACTACGAGGCCGGCCCCGGTAGCGCCGCTGTGGGGCGCCGGTTATCCGCCCTGGCTCACTTCGCCATGCTTGGGTGCAGCGCCTGGTACAGCAGCTGCGCGGCGGCATTGAGCAGGGGCTGGTCGGTGGTGCGCTCCTGGCAGCGCTGCACGTCGTAGTGGCACAGCGTGCCGAAGGCTTTGCCCTGGTCGTCGCGCATCAGCGCGCCGCAGTAGGAAATCACCGGCGTGTCGATGCCCAGCGCCTGCGGGTCCACGGCCGCGTCCAGAATCTGCACCGGCGCCTCGTAGCGGCCCACCAGCGAGCAGTACGTGGCGGCCATCGGCGCATCGGCCCCCTGGCGCACGTCGTCCAGATTCCGGTCAAACAGTACCTCGCTGCGCAGCATGTCTCCATCGAACCGCCACACGCCGGTGTAGCGGTGGGGCGTGCGGTGGTTGAGGTAGCCCAACGCCGCGTGCACCCCCTGCTGCTGCAGCAGGGTGGCAAACTCGGCAATTTCTGCCTGCAGGGGGGTTTCTTCGTTCGGGGTGGTTTCGTTTGTCATGAGGAGGAAAAAAGGCGGACACCCCACGCAATTTGTGGGCCGCCGGGCATGGGTGCAGCTTCCGGTGCTGTCACTCCAACCGCCAGGTCAGGGCGAGGTTCAGCCGGTAAAACTACGCCCCCGCCAGCTACGGCACGGGGTGGGGCCTGCGCTTCTGCCAATTCAGCCGCCACGCCAACGGGTCTTTCGCTGGTCTGCGTAGTTATTCGCCAGCAAATACGGGTTTATCCTATATCAAATACGTTTTTCTTCGGATGCATATGCGGTAACTGGCAAATCGCGGCTGGCGTAAATGAAGGCCCCACACTTTCCGCCTCATGAGCTCGCTCCTGCCTCCCATCCTGGCTACCGAACAGGGCCGTCGCCGTGCTCTGCGCGCCGCCCTGCGCCTCGCCGAAGCCACCCCACTTGCCCCCAATGCCTACGAGCAGGAGCTACTCGCCCAGTTTGTCCGGGGCGACTTAACCCTCGACCAGCTCGAGTACCGGATGGAGGTACACCGCCGGGACAACTCCCTGTGCTAAGTGCGTGTCTGGGGAATTTATTGAAACATCGCTGAGCCGTCATGCGTCGACTGAGCTCAGGATGATGGTTCAGCGTTGTTCTAAAATTTACCTGCACGTACCAAGCCATGCCTCGGCCCGCACCCTCTTCTACGCGCAGTTGCCCCTAGCCCCAACAGCGCAACCTACTGTACCCGTATAAGTAGCTTTGCCATTCGTGCGCCAAATCCGGCGGCACGCCTCCTGTCTTCCATGCCCGTCCCTTCCGCACCCGCGCCCAGCTGGCCCGCTCCCGACGACCTGCTTCGCAGCGTGTTCGACGTCTCCCTCACCGCCATCAACATATTGGGGCCGGTATATGGGCCTGACGGAGAGTTGGTCGATTTCAGCCTGGAGTACCTCAACCCCGCCGGCCAGCGCATGGTGGGCCTGCCCGAGCGGCCCGGCGGCACCCTCACCACTCGCTTTCCCGCTACGGCTTCCGCTGGCATCCTGGCCTTCTACCGGCGCGTGTTCGAGTCGGGCGAGTCGGGCCGCTACGACTTCAACTACCAGGCCGACGGCCTCGACAATTACTTTCTGCTGTCCGCTACCCGCACCGGCAACCTGCTGGTCGTCAGTTTCGCCGACACCGCCAACCAGCCCCGCACGCCGGTGGAAGTGGACTTGCGCGCAGCCCAGGCTGCCGAGCAGGCGGCCCGCGCCGAGGCCGAAAGCCAACGCCAGCAGGTGGAGCAGCTCAGCCGCGAGTTGGAAGCCCGCGCGCAGGAGCGTACCCGCGAGGCCGAGGCCGCCCGCGCCGAAGCCGACGAGCAGCGCAACTGCATGGTGCGCCTCTTTGGCCAAGCCCCGGCCCACATCAACCTTTTCCAGGGTCCCGACCACGTCTGGACGCTGGTGCATCCCCGCACTCAGGAGCTGATGCCCGACCGCCAACTGCTCGGCCTGCCCCGCCGCCAGGCCGTGCCCGAGCTGCCCGAGGCCGTGCACGAACCCTTCGACCGCGTGTACCGCACCGGGCAGCCCGTGTACCTCGTGGAAGCCAGCCGCCGCCTTGCCCGCGACGAAAACGGGGAGTTGCTTGAGGAGTTTTTCGACATCACCTTCCAGCCAAAATTCGACGCCGCCGGGCAGGTGGAAGGCGTAATGAGCTTTGCCGTGAACGTGACCGAGCGGGTGCGCGCCCGGCAGCAGGCCGAGGCGCTGCAGGCCGAGGTGCTGGCCGTGGCCCGGCGGGAAGCCCAGCAGCGGCAGGCCCTGTACCACGTGTTCGAGCAAACGTCGGCCCTGGTGGCCCTGCTGCGCGCGCCCGGCCACCGCTACGAATACGTGAACGCTGCCTATCAGGCCTTCTTTCCCGGACGCCAGCTGGTGGGCCACGACGTGGCCGGGGCTGCCCCCGAGCTCATCGAGCAAGGCTTTAGCAAATACCTGGATAAGGTCTACCAGACCGGCGAAACCTTCTTCGGCACCGAGCTGCCCTTCACGCCGCCCGTGGCTGCCGGCCAGCCGCCGCGCACGGCCTATTTCAACTTTACCTACCAAGCCTACCGCGAAAACGGGGAAATCGCCGGCGTGTCCGTGTTTGCCTACGACGTCACCGAGCAGGTGCTGGCCCAGGAGCAGCGCGAAGCCGAGCGACAACATTTGCACGACCTTTTCATGGAGGCGCCGGCGCCCATCGTTATCCTCGAGGGCCCGAACTTGGTGTTTCAGCTCGTCAACCCCGCCTACCAGCGCATTTTCCCGAGCCGCGAGCTGCTCGGGCGGCCCCTGCTGGACGCCCTGCCCGAACTGCGCGACTCGCCGGTTCCGGCCCTGCTGCAGCGGGTGTACGAGACGGAAGAAACCTACCTGGCCCAGGAGCTGCCCCTGCAGCTGGCCCGGTACGACCAGGGGCCGCTGGAGGAGCTGTACTTCACCTTCACCTACCAGGCCCGCCGCAATGCCCAGGGCACCGTCGACGGCATCATGGTATACGCCCACGAAGTCACCGACCAGGTGCAGGCCCGACGCGTGGTGGAGGAAAGCGGCCAGCAGGCGCGGGCCCTGGCCCAGGAGCTGGCCGATTCCAACCAGCAGCTGCTCCGCACCAACGTCGACCTGGACAACTTCATTTACACCGCCAGCCACGACCTCAAGGCCCCCATTTCCAACATCGAGGGCCTGCTTTACCTGCTACAAGAGGAACTACCAGCCGAAATGGCGCAGAATGGAGAGGTAGCGCCCACCCTGGCCCGCATGCTCGAGGCGGTGGAGCGGTTCGAGCGTACCATTGGCCACCTCACCGAAGTCTCCAAGCTGCAAAAGGAACACGCGCCCACCGACACGCTGGTCAATCTGGCCGCTGTGGTCGAGGACGTGAAGAAGGACCTGCAGCCCATACTAGAAGCAGCCGGTGCCCAGCTCTCCATCAACGTGCCGGCCCTGCCGCCCCTGCCGTTTGCTGAGAAGAACCTGCGCTCGGTGATTTACAACCTGCTCAGCAACGCCGTCAAGTACCGCCACCCTGACCGCACGCCCCACGTCGACGTGCGGGCCCACGTGCGCCCGGGCCACACCGTGCTCGAGGTGCACGACAACGGCCTCGGCCTCGACCCGGCCCACCTGCCGCGCCTGTTCACCATGTTCCAGCGGTTTCACGACCACGTAGAGGGCACCGGCATCGGCCTCTACATGATTAACCGCATGGTTGAAAACGCTGGCGGCCGCATCGAGGTGCACAGCCAGCTTGGAGCTGGCACCACCTTTTTCGTCTTCCTGCCCCACGCGGGCAACACTGCCGGGCACCCGTTTCCTGCTTTTCTCCCTTCCTGACCCAATGGCCGCCATTTCCTGCACCCTGCTCGTCGACGACGACGACACCACCAACTACCTCAACCAAGCCCTGCTTCGGCGCATGGCCATCAGCGACGCCGTGCTCGTGGCCGGCAACGGCCAGGAAGCCCTCAAGCTGCTGCACGCCCACTGCGAGCTGCCCACCTCGCCCACCTGCCCGGCCCTCATCCTGCTCGACATGAAGATGCCCATCATGAACGGCTTCGAGTTTCTGCAGGCCTACGCCCAGCGGCCCGAACGGGACAACCCCACGGTGGTTATCATCATGCTCACCACCTCCCTCAACCCCAAAGACATCGAGCAAATGCAGGGCCTGCCCATTGCCGGCTACCTCACCAAGCCCCTCACCCGCGACAAACTCACCCAGGTGCTGCAAGAGCATTTCGGCCAGCCCACGGGGGGGAACTAACGGCCGCTTTTACCTGCTAAGCAAAACGAGCGGACCATTTGGCCCGCTCGTTTTATGTTTGCTTTACCCCTTAAGAATCGGGGTTGCGCCCTTCGCTACCACCGGACCAGAAACCGTTTGAACAAGGGGTCGCCCACCTCGGGCGTGGGCTCCCACGTCACGCCCACGCGCAAGCTGCCATCGGGCTTGAACTGCCGCACCAGGCCCGTCACAATGCCCCGCTCAAAGTCCTTGGGCGTGGGCGTGCGGCATTCCACGCGCAGGCCCTGCGGCCCGCATGCTTCGGCGCGGTAGTAGCCAATGGGCTCGCCCTGCACGTTGAGGCGGCACGCCTCATCCAACGCCCGTACTGCCGACTCCAAATCACTCAAACCTTCGGGCCAGCGGCAATTGGCAAAGACTTGCAGGCCCACCGCATACACCGTTTCGGGGCCGTACGTCGCTTCCACGGTGGCCAATAGGTCGAGCCAGCCCTGCAGAGGGTACCACCGCCCGGCTTGGGGCGCCACTGGCAAACCGTGGCGTTTGAGGAGGTCGAGGGCCAGGGCGTCGACGTTGAACGCCGCGCGAAAGGCATGCAGGGTCTCGCCGTTTACTTCCGCCACGGGGTCAAAGGACTGGTAGGGATGCCTCATGCAATTGCGGAATGGTGAAAGTCAGGTAAGCCGCCAAATATACTGCTCACGAGAGGCCGAGCATTTACACTCCGTCTAAATGCTCCCCATTGCCCAAGGCAGCAGGTACAGGGTACCGAGCACATGCCGGAATCCTCACTCCTCGGCAGCCGTATGATGGCATCACCCAGTGTCAACGACAGTATTTAGAGCCGTTTCGGAGTCAGTGGATGTAGGGGCGGGGCTTGCCCCCGCCCGGACATTGAGGCCCGTTGACCGATTCCGTCCAACGACGGGCGGGGGCAAGCCCCGCCCCTACATCGTTCCGCCTGTACACTGACCACGAAACCGCTCTAGCTCCAACGGATTGACCTATGCCTTCTTCGCTGCCACGGCGGCGCGCAGCCGTGGCCGGCCCGCCGCGCAGCTTTCGGCAGTCGTGCAGGAGCAACACCCTGCTTCGCCACTTCCCCGGCCAATAATCAGCTTGACCTCGAATCATTTGTTCATGGCTTCCCCAACTCCCCGCCCCGCCATCGTTTTCATCACGGGTGCCGTCGTCACGGCGGCTAGTTGGGATAACTGGAAAACCTTCTTTGTGGGCGAAGGCTACACCTGCTACGCTCCCGACTGGCCTCACAAAGAGGCTCCGGCCGCCGAGCTGCGCCGCCAGCACCCGCACTCGCCCATTGCCCAAAACGGCCTCGCCGACGTGCTGCAGGTGTACACGGAGTTCATTGCCCAGCTGCCCGCCAAGCCCATTGTCATTGGGCATTCCTTCGGCGGGCTCATCGTGCAGCTCTTGCTCCAGCAAGATGCAGCGGTGGCTGGCGTGGCCATCGAGTCGGCGCCGCCGCTGGGGGTGGTGGTGGCCAACTGGTCGCTGGTCCGGTCGGTGCTGCCCATGCTGGGCCTGTTTTCCTCCCTCAAAACCACCTTTCTGCCCACCTTCGCGCAGTGGCAGTACGCCATTGCCAACGGCCTGGCGCTGGCCGACCAACGGAAATACTACGACCAGCTGGCGGCGCCCGAATCGAAGAAGACCATTCGCGGCGCCCTCAGCCTGGGGGCCCGCGTCGACTTCGGCCGGCCGCACGCGCCGCTGTTGTTTCTGGCCGGTGGCGCCGACCGCATCATGCCGGCGGCCCTTAACCGCGCCAACCACCGCCGCTACCAGCACGCCGAGTCGGTGACCGACTTTGAGGAGCTGCCCGGCCGCTGCCACGCCATGCTGGGCCAGGCTACCTGGCGCAAAGACGCGGCCTTGATTTTACGCTGGCTCGCCTCCCATGCTGTTGAAAGTAAATGAGCCGCCGGCCCCAAACACAAACAACTGAGCAGGCCTAGTAGTCCGCCCGCTTCGTTTCCACCCTGCCACTGTCCTTAAATCTGGCCATTGGCTCCCATAGCTGCCGCACTCCCGGCGCTTATCACCTTGGCATCATCTTCGCACTCTACCTTCCAGCATCTTCAACCGCTAAGCTCTCATTTCTCATGAAAAACTTCCTGCTCGCCGCTTCGGCTGCCCTCTTCTCATTCGCTGCCGCTGCCCAAACCGGCCCCACCACCGTCGCCGGCCAGACGCCCGCCGACGGCCGCGCCTATGGCCAGGCCGTTTCCACGGCCGCCCAGGCCCGAAACGACAAGTACACCAAAACGCCGAAGCCAGTGAAATACGCCAAGCCAGGCAAGCTGGCCAAGCCCCTCACCGAAGAGCAGAAAGCCGCCTACAAAGCCCAGCAAGAGGCGCGCAAGGCTGAATACAAAACCATGACCCAGCAGCAAAAGGACGCGTACAAGGCCCGCGAAGAGGCCCGCAAGGCCGACTACAAATTGCAGCACGATGCCCGCAAGGATGCCGACAAAGCCCAGCACGAAGCCACCAAAAACGCCGACAAGCTGGTGAAGCACGAGCGTAGCGCCCGGGGCGAGCACGCCCACGGAGCTGGCCACATGGGCCACGTCAAAGCAGCCAAAGCCCCGAAAGTTAAATAAGCGGCCCTCTCCGACCATCTTTGCCAGCCGCTGCCTTTCCGGGAGCGGCTGGTTTGCTTTTTGCCCCTTCCCACCATGTCCCACTTTGTTGCGCGCCTGGCGTTGGCCAGCGCCCTGTTGCTCGCCGGCACTGCCGCCTGGGCCCAGTCCAAGCCCCACGCCCAGGCCAGCGCCACTCACCCGGCCACCGCGCCGCCGGTGCAGGACGACGACGACGAGGCCACCGGCTTGCTGAGCGCTGCCCTCGGCTACGGCAACAACTCCGCGTTTTTCGGCCGCACCCAGGCCACCACCTACCCCTATTTCACCCAGGAGCTCACCTACACCAGCAAATACGGCGTATGGGGCTCGGTTTACAACTACGACCTGTTCGACACCGGTTCTCACTTCGACGAAACCGACCTTTCCATCGGGTACGACAAGGACCTGACCAAGAAAGTCGACCTGTCCCTGGCCTACTCCCGCTTCCTGTACGCCCCCAACAGCCCCCTGGTCAAGTCCGCCGTCAACAATTCCATTGATGCGGCGTTGGGCTACGATTGGGGCTACATCTACACCCGCCTCAACGGCTCCTACCTCTTCGGCACCGACGCCCACGACACATTCCTGGTCCTCGACAACTCCCGGGCTTTCGACATCGACGGCGTGCTTACTCCCAAGGACTACTTCACCATCACCCCCAAGTTCAGCCTCGTGGCCGGCACCCAGGACTTTGTGCAAGTCAGCGACGCCCAGCAAGTCCTGCGCGGCAACAAAAAGCCCAAAACCAAACCCGGCACTGCCGCAACCACCAGCACCGACGCCACCCGTTTCACCCTGCTCAGCTACGGCCTGCGCCTGCCCGTGGCCTACACCCTCGGCAAGGTTTCGGCCGAAGTGGCTTACCGCTACCTGCAGCCCGTCAACGTGCTGCCCGAGGATGACTCCGCCGGCCGGTCCTACTTCACCGCCACCCTCACCGTTACCTTGTAGCACTGCACGCACATAAAAAGGTCCGCCCATCCCGGTGGTTTTTTTTAGCTTGTTGCTGCCAGCGTTAGGGCACAATGTTCACCTGCTTGCTGGTCGTCGGTTCTTTGCTGCTGTTCTTCGCCGTGAGCTTAATGGTGAACTGGCCCACCGCGTTGTATTTGTGCTTGGCCTCGGCCCCGGTCGTGCTGAAGCCGTCGCCGAAGTTCCAAACGTAGTTGTCGGCGTCGGTGCTGCAGGCGGCGTTCACTTCCACGTCCTCGTTGGGATTGTTGAGTGCTTACTTCACCACCAGAGCCCCGCGCAGCATGCCCATGCCGCAGGTAAACTCGAACCGGCCCGCTTCCTTGGGCAGCAGCTCCACCAGCGTGGTTTGGAACGCCGGCAGGTCGCGCCGGATGCTGAAGTCGGGCATCAGCAGCTCCTCCGAGCAGCTGTTTTCCTCGTCGCGGTAGAAGTGCAGCTGCACCGGCTTGCCGCGTTCCACCTCAATCACGTCGGGCGAGTAGCCGCCCTTCACCGTGATATCCACTTCCTGCACCCCGCTCGACGAGGACACCGCGCTGGCCGTTTGCCGCGCCGAAAAGAAGAAGTACCAGAGCACCAACCCCGCCAGGCCCAGCCCAACAATGGTCACCATTACTGCTGTCGTATCCATGGTTGCGAAGTATTATTTGTTGTTGAAAGCCCGCAGGCGCAGCGAGTTGGTGAGCACTGACACCGAGCTCAGAGCCATGGCGCCAGCTGCCAGCATGGGCGAGAGCAGCCACCCGAAAAACGGATAGAGCAAGCCCGCCGCAATGGGAATGCCGAGCGTGTTGTAAATAAACGCAAAAAAAAGGTTCTGCTTGATGGTGCGAATGGTTTGCCGCGACAGCGATATGGCCGTCACCACCCCGTTCAGGTCCGAGCGCATGAGCGTGATGCCGGCCGCTTCCATGGCCACGTCGGTGCCGCCGCCCATGGCCAGGCCGATATCGGCCTGCGCCAGGGCAGGCGCGTCGTTGATGCCGTCGCCCACCATGGCCACCACGCGGCCTTCGGCCTGCAGCTCCTTCACCTTGCCAGCCTTGCCGCTCGGCAGCACCTCGGCGAAGTAGCGTGTGATGCCCACCTGCTCGGCCACCTTGGCCGCCGTTTGGGGGTTGTCGCCGGTCATCATCACCACCTCCAGGCCCAGGGCCTGCAGCCGCTGAATGGCGGCTTTTGATGTCTCGCGCACGGTATCGGCTACCCCAATCAGACCCACGGCCTGGCCCGCCACAGCCACGTACAGCACGGTCCTAGCCTGGCTCAGCAGCTGCTCAGCCTGGCGGGTGAATGCCTCCGAAAAAGCCACCTTTTCATCCCGCAGCAACGCTTGGTTGCCAATCAGCACCGCCTGCCCGTTCACCGTAGCTGCCGCGCCTTTGCCTTCAATGGCCCGGAAATCTACTGCCCGTAGCGTGGCCGCTCCCTGCGCATCAGCGTAGCGCACCACAGCCTCTGCCAACGGGTGCTCGCTCTGTCGTTCCAGCGCCGCTACCAGTTGCAGCAGGTGCGCGGCATCCTGGCCAGCCACCGGCACAAAGTCCGTCACGGCCGGCTCGCCCCGGGTGATGGTGCCGGTTTTGTCCAGCAGCACAGTGTTCACTTGGCAGGCCTTTTCCAGCGCTTCCGCGTTGCGAATCAGCACGCCGTATTCTGCGCCCTTGCCGGTGCTTACCATGATGGCTGTGGGCGTGGCCAGCCCCAGCGCACAGGGGCAGGCAATGATGAGGACGGACACGAAGCTGACCAACGCCAAGGGCAGCCGCGTGGCCACCGGCGCCAAATCAAACCACAGCACAAACGTCAGAATGGCAATGACGACCACCGTGGGCACGAAAATGGCGCTGACCTTATCGGCCAGCCGCTGAATGGGGGCCCTACTGCCCTGCGCATCTTCCACCAGCTTCACAATCTGCGCGAGCATGGTGTCGGCGCCCACCTTCGTCACCCGAAAGCGGAAGGAGCCGGTCTTGTTGAGCGTGGCCCCAAACACCGGGTCGCCGGCTTTCTTTTCCACCGGCAGGCTCTCCCCCGTGAGCATGGCCTCGTCCACGGCCGACTGGCCCTCGGTAATTACACCGTCGGTGGCCACCTTTTCGCCAGGGCGCACTACCACCACATCATCCAGCTGCACCTGCTCGATGGGCACGTCGGTTTCCTGTCCGTTGGGCCGCACCACGCGGGCTGTCTTCGCCTGCAGGCCCATCAGCGAGCGAATGGCGGCCGAGGTCTGCGTTTTGGCGCGCAGCTCCAGCACCTTGCCCAGCAGAATCAGGGCAATGATGGTGGCCGTGGTGTCGTAGTACACCTCCGGCATCAGCCCGTGCCGCATAAAAAACCCCGGCACCAGCGTGGCGGCCAGGCTATACAAAAACGCCGCGCCCGTACCCACCGCAATCAGGGTATCCATGTTGGCCGAGCGGTGCTTAAACCCATTCCAGGCCGAGCTATAGAACTCCCGGCCGCTGTACAGCAGCACGGGCAGCGTGAGTAGCAGCAGGGCGTAGTTAAGCGTTTGCATGTTCACGCGCTGCATCATCGCGGGCCACAGCATGAGCATGCTCAGCGGCATGATGACCACGGCCAGCCCCACCGCTACTGCAAAACGCCACTTGAGCTTGACATAGGCGGCCGCTTTCTGGCGGTCAATCTCAGCCTGCCGGTCGGCGGCGCTGGTGTCAGGTGCGCGCTCCGTTACCCCATAGCCCGCATTCACCACCGCTTCTTTCAGCGTGGCGGGGCTGGCCTGGCCCGGCAGGTAGTGTACAGTGGCTTTTTCGGTGGCGAAGTTCACCAGGGCGCTTTGCACGCCCGGCGCCCGGCTCAGCGACTTTTCCACCGCCGACGCGCAGGAGGCGCAGGTCATGCCCTCGATGTCGAGGGTCGCGGTTTCCGTATTTTTGGTGGTAGGTGACATAGTGCAAGGGATTGTGAAGGGCTTGGCAGGCGCAGTTTGAACTGCTTCAGCACGGCGCCAGAAGACCGAACAAAGGAACGGCTGCAAATGGCCCCGGTTGGTACGGAATCCTGCGCCAGACTTGCATAATTTGACGCCTGTTGCCAGCAGGGGACACAGCACCGGCATCGTCTTGTTGTTTATTCGATGCCAGTTGTTGCCCTTGCTATTTCAGCAAACGTGCTACCTTCAGTCATTCCACTTCTACACCGAAACCCTCATGAAGGAAAACATTTCCCGGCGTGATGCCTTGCGCGCCACCGCCTTATTGGGGGCCACTTCCCTGCTAAGCATCGACGACGCACGGGGCGCTGTTTCCGCCCCACCCAAAGGAAAAACGCCCGCTCTAAGCCCCGCTAACGTAGCCGCTATCGACGCGGCCATGGGCAAAAAAGGCACCTACAACGAGGACCAGGCCACTCACCTCATTGGCTTGCCTCGCAACGACCTCAAGATAACCATCAAAGGAGAGCCCGTGCCCATTGCCTTTGGCTTTGGCGGGTGGGTCGCCATCAAGCACACGCTCGACGGCAAGTCGGCCATGCTGATGAGCGACACCGTGCTGCTGCAGGAAGAAGTCAACCCGCTCATATCGGCGGCGCTGGCAAACGGGCTTGAAATCGGAGCCGTGCACAACCACTTTTTCTACGAAGAGCCGCGCATTTTCTACATGCACATTTCGGGCATGGGCGCCCCGGCCGACCTCGCCCGAAAGTTTGCCGCCACCCTCAAGAATTCCAAGCTATTTCCTGCCAACCAGCCGCCGGCTGCCGCGCCGGCCGCGGCCCAATCCGGCAACAACGCGGCCCCGGCCGCCGGCCCGCCCACCGGCAAGGAGCTATTCGACCTGCTGGCCCTCGATGCCGTAGTGAAGTACAAGGGCGTGGTGAACGGCCCCACCTACAAATACACCGTGGGGCGCGACGACCTGCAGGCGCTGATGATGAACACGGAGATGACCGCTGCCATCGGCCTAAACTCGTGGGCGGCCTTCGCCGGCAAGCAGGACAATGCCCACATCGCCGGCGACATCGCCATGCTCGAACACGAAGTCAACCCGGTCATCAAGGCCTTGCGGGCTCACAACCTGGAAGTAGTGGCCGTGCACAACCACATGCTGGGCGACACTCCGCGCATGATGTTTCTGCATTACTACGGCAGAGGCCCGGCCACCCTGCTGGCCACCGGCTTCCGCGCCGCACTCGACCAGCTCGGCAAAGGCAAGCCCATGCGCATGGATGGAATGAAACACTGAACGCGACCTACAAAATCGGGCTGCGAACTTGCATAATTCAGGCGCAGGCTCGTGCTTTTCCGTCGCGCCTTAAGGTTCTTAGCTGAGTGAAAAGCGTGAACGCATCGCATTAACCTGCTTTCGCGGAAGCCAGGCCTCCGCGCCCGGAACATTACATTCGGCAAAATGGTAAAAGACTAGTTCAACCGCTCCCGGGTAATTCTCTACTTTTGCGGTTGCCCGTGTTTTCCCACCGCAGTATGTTCCATAGCCTGTTTCCCTTCCGCCGTTTGCTGGCGACGAGCTTTCTGCTCGTCTTCGTCAACGTGCTGGCGGGCCAGTGCTACTGTGCGAGTATGCGGCCCGTGGCAAGCGCAGCTGCCAAGCCCGCCCCCATGGCTCCGGGCCACGCTTGCTGCCGGGCCGCAGCGGCTGCAAAAGCGAAGCAGGCAGCTAGCAAGTCAACGGCAGCTTCCCACGAAAAGCGCCCGGTGGGTGCCGATGACTGCTGCCGCAAAAAGGCCGCTTCCGTGGTGGCCGGGCTCGACAGCCCCGCTGCGAAGCTGCTGGTGCCGGCTCCGGCCGTGCTGCCCACGGCATTAGCATTTCACTTCCGGCCCGTGGCTGGCAAATGGGACCGCATGGGCGCTGTGGCGCTGGTTCCGCCGAGGCAGCTAAAGCCCAAAATACCCGACATCCGCATTTTCATCCAGTCGTTGACTGTCTGATTCTTCCGACGCGCTTAGGCTCGCGCCGGCATAGCCAAGCTATGCCCGGGGCGGGCCTTTTCGTTTGCCCGTCGTGCCGCCCAAGCTGGCCTTTTCCTCCTTCCATCTTCCGGGTTTGCTCTTTCCAGCAATGCAAGATTGTTGCGAACCGGCGGCCGGCCTGCCACCCCGCGGCCTGCCCTGCATCCTGCGAGCCGGCCTGCTCTACGCCGCACTGGCGGCTGTCGTGGGCTTCGCGCTCTGGCAGCAGCTCCAGGCCTGAGTGCACCGAAGCCCGGCCTCTTCTTACCACGTTATTGCCCCCATTCATGAACCGTTTCCTCGTTTCCCTGCTGGCCACCGCCAGCCTTTTCACTGCCGCAAGCTGCTCTTCGGACTCATCCAGCAGCGCCACCAATACCGTTACCACGCCCACCGATGCCGCGGCCGACAGCACCGCCAGCCACGCCGGTGGCCACACCTACGCCTGCCCCATGGACCCCGAGGTGACCAGTACCAAGGAGGGCGAGAAATGCCCCAAGTGCGGTATGGCCCTGGTGCACAACGACCAGGTGAGCAACGGCAAAACCTACCAGATGAAGTTTGAGCCGCAGCCCATGCAGCTTGTAGCCGGCCAGCCGGCTACGCTCACCTACACCCCGCAGGAAACCGGCAACGAAAAAGCCCCGGTGCCGCTGGCCGTGGTGCACGAAAAGAAAATCCACCTCATCATCGTGCGCAAAGACCTGTCGGCCTTCTACCACGAGCACCCCGAGTACACCGCCGAGGGCAACTACCGCGTACCCTTCACCTTCGCCAAGGGCGGCGACTACGTGCTGTTTCAGGACTACACGCCCGACGGCAGCGGCCACCAGCTTGGCCGCCAAGTGGTCTCGGTGCAGGGCCCCAAGTACACGCCCGTCAAGTTCCGGCAGGACCAAATGCAGTGGCAGCAGGACGGCTACCAGGCCACGCTTTCCTTCGATAAAGACCTGAAAGTGGGGCAGCTGCTGGCTATGAAAATCAATCTCACCAAAGGCGGCCAGCCCGTAACGGACCTCGACAACTACCTCGGCGCGCTCGGCCACGTCGTGGTTATCAGCGAAGACACCGAGCGCTACCTGCACGTGCACCCCAACGACCAAGCCGACAAAGGCCCCAACATTGGCTTCAACACCAGTTTCGAAGCCCCTGGCCTGTACCGCGTGTTCCTGCAATTCAATCACGCCGGCCAGATTCACACCGGCAACTTCACCATCAACGTCAAAGCCTAACCCACGCCAACCTCTCAACCCAACCCATGAAAAAGTCCGTTTTCATCCTCGCTTCTTTGTGCCTCGGCACTGGCCTGCTCAGCAGCTGCAGCGACAACAAAACCGCTGAAACCAGCACCACAACCAGCACCACCGAAACCACCGCACCTGCCGATACCGCCGGCAGCATGGCCGGTATGGACCATTCAACAATGGCCGAAACCAGCGCCGCCGGTAACTCCGGCATGATGACCGCCATGAACACCATGATGAAGAACATGGAGGCGTTCAAGCCCGAGGGCAACACCGACCACGACTTCGCCCACATGATGATGGCCCACCACCAGGGCGCCGTGGAAATGTCGGCCCTGGAGCTGAAGGAGGGCAAAGACGCCACCCTGCGCGCCATGGCCGAGAAAATCAGTGCCGACCAGCAGAAGGAAATCAAGGCCCTCGAAGCCATTGCTACCCGCCTCGACGGGGCTCCCACCAACTACAAGCCCCAGGACCCCGCCGACCCATTCACCAGCAAAATGAAAAGCTCAATGGCTGGCATGATGAACATGGGCCAGCCCAGCGGCAACGTGGATATGGATTACGCCATGATGATGGTGCCTCACCACCAGAGCGCCGTTGACATGGCCAAAGCGGAAGTAGCCCACGGCCGCGACACCAAGCTCAAGGAAATGGCCCAGAGCATGATTGATGCCCAGCAAAAGGAAATTCAGCAGTTCAAGGACTGGCAGGCCAAAAACGGCGGCAAAATGAAGGCCAGCGCCGCTACCTACGAGTGCCCCATGGGCGATGGCGGCAAGAGCAACGCCCCAGGCAAGTGCCCGAAATGCGGGATGGACCTCGAAAAGAAAGCCTAAGCGGGCGCCGGGACTTCCCTGGCTCCTCTCTATTTGGAATACCCGCCCCGCGCCCACAACTGGCACGGGGTGTATGCCACCTCACTCTCATGCAACACCAACCAAGCTCTTCCTGGCCCGCCTGGCTGCTGATGCTCCTGCTGGCGCTGGCCACTGTTCCGGCTCAGGCGCAGCAGGTCATCGTGCGGCCCGACAGCGCCGAAGCCCTTGCCCTCCGGCGGCATCCGCGCCTGCGCCAGTCGGCTCAGGAAATAGAGGAGCAGCGGGCCCTGAAGCGCGGCAGCTTTTCGCTGCGCAACCCTGACTTCCTGTTCTCCGCCCCCACGGGTGAGCGGTGGGCTCCGGGCGTGGTGCAAACCATCGACTTTCCTACGGTGTACCGCCAGCAGGCCCGCAACGCCCAGGCCGGCATCACCCTGGCTGAGCGTGGCCTCGACGTAAACCGCGCCACCGTGCGCCGCGACGTGCGCCTGGCCTACCTCGCCCTGCAAGTGGCCGAGGCCCAGGTGCGCCAGCTCACCTACCAGGACAGCCTGTATCGGGCACTGCAAGTTGCCACCGACCGCCTTTTCAAAGCCGGAGAAGTCACTTCCCTCCAACGCATCAGCACCGAAGCCGAAGCCCGCCAAGTAGCCAACCAGCTGGCCCAGGCGGTGGTAGACCGCCGCTCGGCCCAGCGCCGCTTAGGCTTGCTGCTCGGCCTGCCCGAGGCCGACCTCACCACCGGCACTGACCTGCGCCGCACCGGCCAGGAGCTGGCCCGCGTGGGGACCGAATTGCTGGCGGGCCTGCCCGCACAGGACAGCACCGCCCTGGCCCAAAGTCCCACCCTGGCTTACTATGCCCAAAACGTAGGCCTGAGCCAGTCGGGCATCAGCCTGGTGCGGGCCCGGCGCACTCCGGCCCTCACCGTAGGCTATCAAAACCAGGCCTTCGCCGACTCCCCCATCAAATACCGCCTGCAGTTCGGCGTGTCGGTACCGCTGTATTTCTGGACCTACCGCTCGCAGTTGCAAGCCGCCACGGCCCGCACCAAAGCTGCCCAGGCGCAGGCCCAGGTGCAGCAGTTGGAGCTCGGCACCCAGTACCAGCAGGCCCTGGCCGATACCCGCAAGTTCGCGGCCTCCCTCACCTACTTCGAGCAAACCGGCCTGCCCCAGGCCACGGCCATCATCAGCCAGTCGCAGCGCCTGTTTCGGGCCGGCGAAATCAGCTACCTCGTCTTTATCCAGAGCCTCAACCAGGCGTTTGACATCCAGAATAACTACCTGGCTACCATCCGCGACTACCGGCAAGCCATCACCGAACTCAACTACCTCCGCGGCCAATGAGACAGTCCCTAAAAATCCTTTTGCTGCTCGTGCTGCTGGTGGTGCGCCTGGCTCCGGCCCACGCCCACGGCGGCGAAGACCACGGCGATGCCGCTAAAGCCTCGGGTGGCGCCTTTCCCACCACCTTTTCAGTCGCGGCCCTCTCCGAGAAGTTCGAGCTGATGCTGCGCTTCGAGCCCCTCGAAAAGGGCAAGGATGCTGACATGCGCCTGTTCGTGTCGGATTACGCCACCAACGCGCCCATCAAGGGGGCCAAGCTCACCGTCACCTGCCCCGAAGCCCCCGCGCTCAAGTTTGCGGTGGCGGAGAAAGAGCCCGGCAGCTACCTGGTCGAGGGCACCTTTCCTGAGAATAAGAAGTATAGCCTCGCGGTCAACATCGTGGCTGGCACCCAGGCCGACCTCATGGCGCTGCAGGGTCTGGAAGTCGGCAAGAAGCTTCCTGTGGCGCCCGGCCCACTGGCGGTTGTGGGTGGCCTTTTCTCTTCCTGGAAAACCATCCTGGCCCTCGTTGGGGCCTTTGCCCTGGGTATTCTGCTCACGGTGCTGCTCATGCGCCGCCGGGCGGCTTCTCCCAATTCACCCGCTACGTCTCCTGTCTATGAGAACCACGCGTAAGTTCCTCGCGGCCACGGCCGCCGTGGCGGCAGTGCTCACTGTGCTGCTGCCTCCGCCTAACAACCTCATGGCTCATGGAGGCGAAGACCACGGTGGCGCCAAGCCCACCGCGGGCGTGGGCCTGGTGGATGCCGTGGGACTGCCCAAGGAAAGCCAGTTCCTATTTGGCGTGCGCACGGCTTTGGCGGGTTACTCGGCCACCTACAACCGCCTCACACTTTACGGCACCGTTTCCTCAGCGGCCGGCGGTGAGGGCCGGGTAGTAGTGCCCCAGACGGGGCGCATCGTCAGCCTCACGGCGCAGGTCGGCCAGCAGGTGCGTGCCGGCCAGGCCCTGGCCGTGGTCGACCAGACCCTCGACGCCACCCAGCAAATCGGCCTCAGCACCGAGCGCGCCAATGCCCAGGCCGAGTTGCGCGCCGCCCAGCAGGACTACGCCCGCCTGCAAACCATCGCCGACATCGCCGCCCGCAAAGACGTAGTGGCCGCCGAGTTGCGCCTGCGCCAGGCTCGCCAGAACGCGGCCATCTACAACGGCCAAGCCAGCAGCCGGCGCGTCGCCATTACCTCGCCCATCAGTGGGACGGTCGATGTATTCAACCTCGCCGTGGGCCAGCAGGTGACGCAGGGCGACGAGTTGTTCCGCGTCCTCAACCCCGGCAAGCTGCGCGTAACGGCCGAAGTCTTTGCCCAGGACCTGCCCAAAATCACGCCCGGGGCCCAGTTTCGCATCGAAGGCCTGCAGGGCCAGAAGGGAAGTGCCCCCGCCCGGCTCGTGGTGTTTAGCAACGCCGTCAACCCCGTCAACCAGGCCCGTCAGCTTATTCTAGAGCTTGATGGCGCTGGAACCGACACCTTCCGCGCCGGCCAGGCCGTGAACGTGCAGGTCGTCGGCCAAGCCGGCAACGGCCCCAAGCAGCTCGTGGTCCCCACCTCGGCCCTCACCGACCTCAACGGCAAGCCTGTGGTGTTTGTGCACACTGACCCCGAAACCTTCAAAATCCGCTATGTGCAGCCCGGTGCCGCCAACGGCGAGCAAACGGTCCTGCTCGGGGGCACCGTCAACGAAAACGACCGCGTGGTAACCGTGGGCACTTATCAATTGAAGTCGATTTACCTCAACCAGTAGGGTGCGGGGTCGTACCCTACCTGATACTATGCTCGATAAAATCATCCGCTTTGCCCTGCAGAACCGGCTGCTCCTGCTGGCCTTTGCGGCGGGCCTGCTCATTGCCGGCACCTACACCGCCCGGCAACTGCCCGTCGATGTGCTGCCCGACCTCGACCGGCCCCGCGTCACAGTGTTCCTGGAGTCGCCGGGCATGGCCCCCGAAGAAGTCGAAGCCCTGGTCACGCTGCCCGTCGAAACCGCGCTGAACGGCGCCACTGGCGTTTCCGCCGTACGCTCCAACTCCGCCATTGGCCTCGGCCTGGTGTTCGTGGAATTCGACTACGGCACCGAAATTTTCACGGCCCGCCAGATTGTGGCCGAGAAGCTGCAAACCGTGCAGGGGCAGCTGCCCACGGGCGTCACGCCGGTGCTCGGCCCTATTTCCTCGGTTATGGGCCAGATTATGCTCGTCGGCATGTCCAGCAGCACTGGCAAAACTTCGGCCGCTGACCTGCGCACGCTGGCCAACTACACCGTGCGCCAGCGCCTGCTCAGCATTCCCGGCGTGGCCCAGGTCATTCCCATCGGCGGCGACAACCTGCAGTACCAGGTGCTGCTCGACATGCCTCGCCTCAACGCCGTGGGCCTGACCGTGACGCAGGTGGAAGACGCCCTGCGCCGCTCCAACCTCAACACCACCGGCAACTTCTTCGACCGCAACGGCTCCGAGGTCCTCATCCGCAACCTCGGCCGTCTGCGCTCGGTGGCCGACATCGAGAACATCATCGTCGGCTACCGTGAGAACTCGGCCATTACCATCAAGCAGGTGGCTGCCGTGGCCTTCGGGGCCCGCTTCAAGCGCGGCGACGGTAGCGTGAACGGCAAGCCTTCCGTCATCCTCAGCATCGAGAAGCAGCCCGGCGCCGCTACCGTGGGCCTCACCTCGGCGGTGGAAAAAGCCATAGCCGAACTGCAGCCCTCGCTGCCCAAAGACGTGCAGCTCAACACCCGCCTCTTCAAGCAGGCTGACTTCATCGAGTCCTCGATTTCCAACGTGGAAGATGCCCTGCGCGACGGCGCCATCCTGGTCGTCATCGTGCTGTTTGCCTTCCTGCTGAACGTGCGCACCACGTTTATCTCGCTGGTGGCCATCCCGCTGTCCTTGCTGGTCACAGCCCTGGTGTTCCGCTTCGCCGGCATCAGCATCAATACTATGACCTTGGGCGGCTTGGCCATTGCCATTGGCGAGCTGGTGGATGACGCCATCGTGGATGTGGAAAACGTGTTCCGCCGACTGCGCGAAAACCAGCATCTCCCACAGCCCAAACCGGCGCTGCAAGTCATCTACGCCGCCAGCTCGGAAGTGCGTAACTCCATCGTGTACGCCACCATCATTGTGGTGCTGGTGTTCCTACCGCTATTTGCGCTCGAAGGCATGGAGGGCCGCATTTTCGCCCCCTTGGGCATTGCCTACATCACGAGCATCGTGGCTTCCCTCTTCGTGTCGCTCACCGTCACACCGGTGCTGTGTTACTACCTGCTGCCCCGCATGAAGCAAATTCGAGAAGCCGAGCAGGAAGGCCGCCTCATCCGATGGCTCAAGGGCTGCGACACGCGCTTGCTGAATTGGGGCCTACTGCATCCCAAAGCCATTCTTTCTACCACGGCACTACTGTTCATCGCTGCTGCTGCCATGGTGCCCTTCTTCGGCACGGAGTTCCTGCCACCGTTCAACGAAGGCTCACTTACCGTCAATTTTTCGGCCCCCGCCGGCACCTCGCTCACCGAATCCAACAAGCTCGGCACCTTGGGCGAGCAGCAGATGCTCAAGATTCCGGAAGTGGCCTTCACCGCCCGCCGTACCGGCCGCGCCGAGTTGGACGAGCACGCCGAATCGGTGAATAACTCCGAAATCGAAGTCGCCTTTAAAACCGAAGACGAGCTCAAGAAGGAAGGCAAAACCATGCGCAGCCGCGAAGAAATCCTGGCCGACCTGCGCCAGCGCCTCAGCCTCATTGCCGGAGTGAACGTGAACATCGGCCAGCCCATTTCCCACCGCCTCGACCACCTGCTGAGCGGCGTGCGGGCCCAGGTCGCCATCAAAGTCTTCGGCAACGACCTGCTGGAGCTGCGCCGCTACGCCAGCGACATCCGCAACGCCGCCAGTACCGTGCCCGGCGTGGTGGACCTGCAGGTGGAGAAGCAAGTCCAGATTCCGCAGCTGCTGGTGCGCCCGCGCGATGCCGCCCTGCGCGCCTACGGCCTGGAGCGCGGCCAGGTAGTGGCCACCCTCCAAACCCTCTTTCAGGGGGAGGTGGTATCGCAGATGCTCGATGGCCAGCAACGCTTCGACCTTATCGTGAAGCTGCCCGAAGCCCAGCGCTCCGACGTGGCCACCATCGCCAGTACCCGCATCGAAACGCCGGGCGGCGCCCTCATTCCCGTGAGCCAGGTGGCCGACGTCAGCTACGAGCCCGGCCCCAACACCGTCAACCACGAAAACACCCAGCGCCGCATCACCATCTCGATGAACGTGGCCGGCCGCGACCTCGGCAGCACCGTGCAGGAAGTGCAGGCCCGCATTGCGCAGCAGGTGAAGCTGCCCGCAGGCTACTACCTCACCTACGGCGGCCAGTTCGAGAGCCAGCAGTCGGCCTCCAGCAAGATTCTGTGGCTCAGCTTATTTTCGCTGGCCGGCATCTTCCTGGTGCTGTATTCGCACTTCAAGTCCACCCTGATGGTGGGCCAGATTATGCTCAATATACCGCTGGCGCTTATCGGCTCGGTGGTGGCGGTGCTGCTCACGGGCGGCACCTTCAGCATTGCCTCGCTGGTGGGCTTCATCACCCTCACCGGCATCGCCTCGCGCAACGGCATCATGATGATTTCGCACTACATCCACTTGGTGGAGCACGAAGGCGAGCAGTTCGGCAAGCCCATGATTATCCGCGGCTCGCTCGAGCGCCTGGTGCCCGTGCTGATGACGGCCCTGGTGGCCGCCCTGGCCCTGGTGCCACTCACGCTGGCCAAGGACGCGCCGGGCAAGGAAATCCTCTATCCCGTGGCCACCGTCATCCTCGGCGGCCTGCTCAGCTCCACTTTCCTCGACATCATCGTGACGCCGGTGGTCTTCTGGCTATTCGGCGAACGAGCCCTCGCCCAGTACCGGAATGGCCACAGCGACGTCAGCCTCGACGCGCACCCGCAGGAGCTCGACGCTCAGCCCCTCACACCGCCCGCCGACCAGAATTCGGTGCAGCCCGGGGCATACATCCATCCCGGCTCAGGCTCAACAAACCAGTAGGCGCGGGCGCAAAGCTATGCAAGTGCCCAACCTAATTCCGTACCCATTCCAGCGCCCGCACCAACAACTCTACCTGCTCCTAATCCGATGCCAGACACCTTGGCATTCCGCATTTTGTTGTGCTTGTCACCAGTTCCAGTCCGGTGAGGGCCAGCACCCACACCCGCGCCCGGTTCTTAAGTACTCGTTTACTTTAGCTTGAGTACTTAAAGCCCGCACCAGCCCCAAGCTCAACCCCGTTTCCCAGACGCCAAAGAGCCGCTCCGAAAACATTCGGAGCGGCTCTTTACATAGCATAGTGTATCGTGGACGGATATAATTCGCTTACTGCCGCACCAGGCGGCGCGTCACGCTGCCCTCGGTGCTGGTCACTTTCAGCAGGTACACCCCAGTAGCCAGCGTAGTCAAATCCAGCTCAGCCGTGGCTGCGTTGGCAGCCAGGGTGTTGGTCAGCATTTCCTGGCCCAGAGTGTTGTACACAACCAGTCCGGCCCGGGAGTGGGGGCCGTTCAGCGTCACCGTAAGGCGGCCGGTGGTGGGGTTGGGGAACACCGTCAGTTCCACACCGGCCAAGCCAGCGCGAGTGGCCGTCACCACCACCGGTACCGGGGCCGAAGGCAGCGAAGCGCAGCCCGTGGCGTTAGTTACCACCACGGTGTAGCTGCCGTTCTGCGTGGCGGTGTAAGTGGCGTTGGTGGCGCCGGCAATGGCCACCCCGTTCAAGTAGAACTGGTAGGTGGCGCCCGGTGCGGATGAGGCCGTGAGCAGCGCCCCATTAGCCGTGAGCGTGGGCTGGGCCGGCAGCGCGTTGATGGTAACCGTAGCCGTGGCCGTAACCGCCGCGCAGCCCCCACTGGGCGCCACCGTATTGGTCACCGTGTAGGTACCAGCCGTCGAGGCCGCCAGGTTGATAGCGCCCGTGACGGCGTTCACGCTCAGGCCGGTAGTGGACGCGAACGTGCCGGCGGCACTGCCCGTGGCCAGCGTAGCAGCCGTCGTGCCGGTGGCGCAGTAGCTGCTGTTGGCGTAGCTGAACGTGGCCACGGCTGGGGTCGTGATGGTCACGCTGGCCGTGCCCGTGCTCGGGCAGGGACCGCCCACGGTGTAGGTCACCGTGTAGGTACCGGCCGTGCTGGCACCGGGCCCAATAGCCCCCGTGCTGGTGTTCAAGCTCAGCCCGCTTGGGGCGGCAAACGTGCCGCCCGCCGTTCCCGTTACCGTCGGCGTTGTCACCAACGAACTGCTGCGGCAGAAGCTCGCCGCCGGGTACGCGAAGGTGGCCGTGGTGGCCGGATTCACGGCAACCGAGGTAACTGCCGAAGTGGTGGCGCAGCCGCTGGCGTTGGTCACCGTCACGGCGTAGCTGCCTGCCGCGGTGGCAGTGTAGCTGGCCGTGGTGGCGCCGCTGATGGGCTGCCCGTTGCGCAAAAACTGGTAGGTGAGGCCCGTGCCCGTGGGGGCCGTGAGTGCTACCGAGCCGCCGGCGCAGAACGTCGTTGGCCCACTGGCCGCGAGGCTGGCTATTGGCGCCGCGTTAATCGTCACGGACGCCGTGGCCGATACCGCCGAGCAGGCTCCCGAAGCGGCAATGGTGTTGGTCACGGTATACATGCCGGGCTGGCTCTGCATCAAATCAATGGCGCCCGTGGCCGCGTTCAGGCTGAGGCCGGCCGGAGCTGCGCTGAAGGTGCCCGCGCTGCCGCCGCCCGAGAACGTGGGCAGGGCCGCAATGGCTGCCCCGGCACAGTAGCCGCCCGCCGTGCCGTAGGCGAAAGTGGCCACCGGGGCCGTCGTAATGGTTACGTTCACGATGCTGCTGGCCGGGCAGGAGCCGGCCACGCTGTACGTTACGGCATAGGTGCCGGCCATGCTGGTTTGCAGGTTGATGGTGCCGGTAGCGGGGTCAATCACCAAACCTGCCGGGGCCGCAAACGTGCCGCCGGCCGCTCCCGAAACCGTGGGCGAGGGATTGGCTGCCGTGGGGCAGAACGTGGTGCCGCCCGCGTAAGCAAATGCTGCGCTCGGCGTGGCCGTGATGGTTACCGAAGCTGTGGTGCTGCCCGGGCAGGGGCTGCCGCCGGTGTAGGTAACCGTGTAGGTGCCGGGCTGGCTTTGGCCCAGGTCCAGCACGCCCGTGGCGAGGTTGATGCTCAGGCCCGTGCCCGAAGCCGAAAAGCTGCCGCCGCTAACAGATACTGTAGGGCTGGCCGTGCCCGCGCCCTGGCAGAAGCTGGCCGCCGCGTAGCTGAGCGTAGGCGTGGCAATGGGATTCACGGTAACCGGCGTGGCGGCCGATGTGGCCGAGCAAACGCCCCCGTTGGTAATCACTACGCTGTAGGAGCCGCTGGCCGAAGCCACGAACGTGGCAGTGGTGGCCCCGCTAATGGCTTGGCCGTTGTTCAAAAACTGGTAGGTGCTGCCCGCGCCCCCGCCGTTGGCGGTGAGCGTAACGTTGCCACCCTGGCAAAAAGTCGTTGGCCCGCTGGCGGCCAGGCTGGCCACCGGCACGGTGCTGATGCTGACCTGAGCCGTGGCTGTCGCACTTGGGCAGCCACCCGCCGCGGCCACCGTGTTGGTTACGGTATACGTGCCGGGCTGGCTCAGGCTCAAGTCAACGGCGCCGGTGCTGGCGTTGAGCACCAGGCCTGCCGTCGAGGTAAACGTACCGGCCGAGGCGCCGCTGCCCAGCGTAGGCGTGGGGTTGGTGCCGCCCACGCAGTAGGTGGCGGCGCCGTAGCTGAACGTGGCCACGGCCGGGGCCGTGATGGTCACCGTGGCGGTGGCCGTGCTTGGGCAGGGGCCGCCCACGCTGTACGTTACGGTATATGTGCCCGGCGTGCTGGCCGCCAAGTTAATGGCCCCGGTGCTGGCGTTACCGCTCAGGCCCGCGGGAGCCGACGTGAATGCGCCGCCCATCGTTCCCGTGATGGTGGGCGTAGGCGTAGTGCCGCTGTTTTGGCAGTAAGCCGCCGTGCTGTAGGAGAAGGTGGCCGTGGTTTGCGGGTTCACCGTTACCGTGGTCGGGGCCGAAGTGCTGGCGCAGCCCCCCGGATTGGTGATAACTACGCTGTAGCTGCCGCCCGTCGAGGCAGTGTACGTCGCACTCGTAGCTCCGGCAACGGGCTGGCCGTTGTTCAGAAACTGGTAGGTGGCGCCGGCCGCCCCACCACTGGCCGTGAGCACCACGCTGCCGCCCTGGCAGAAGGTGGTGGCCCCGCCGGCCGCCAGGGCAGCTACGGGCTGCGCCGTGAGCACCACCGAGGCGGTAGCCGAAACGGCCGCGCAGCCAGTAGCTGCGGCCACGGTGTTGGTTACGGTGTAGGTGCCGGGCTGGCTCTGGGCCAGGTCAATGGCGCCGGTGCTGGTGTTCAGACTCAGGCCCGTGGGGCTAGCCGAATACGTGCCGGAGGTGGCCCCCATGGCGGCCGTAGGCGTGAGGGTGCCCGCCGAACCCGCGCAGCGGCTGCCGCCCACGTAGCTAAAGCCCGCCGTGGGCGCGGCCGTGATGGTGACGTTGGCCCTAGCCGTGCCGGGGCAGCTGCCCCCGCTGGTGTAGGCCACGCTGTACGTGCCGGGCTGGCTCTGCGCCAGGTTGATGGTGCCCGTGTTGGTGTTCAGGCTCAGGCCGGTGGTCGACGAGAAGGTGCCGCCCGTGGGCGTCACCGTGGGCGTGGGGTTGGTGGCGCCGCTCTGGCAGTAGCTGGCGGCCGGGTAGCTGATGGTGGCCACGGTGGGCGGCGTCACGGTCACCGTCACGGCGTTAGAAGTTGATGAGCAGGTCGCCGGGTTATCTACTACCACGCTGTAGGTGCCGCTGGTCGTGGCCGAGTAAGTCGAGTTGGTAGCACCGGGAATCTGGTTGCCATCCTTCAGAAACTGGTAGGTATAGTTGGCCGCGCCCGTGCCGCTCACGTTGGCCGTGAGCAGCACCGAGCCGCCCTGGCAAAAAGTGGTGGGGGTGTTGGTGTTCAGGGTCACCACGTTCTGCGGCTGCACCTGAATCTGAATGGAAGAGGAAACGGCTGAGCACCCGGCCGCATCGGTTACCCGCACCGAGTAGCTGCCGCTGTTGGTGATGGTGGCGGTGTACACCTGGCCGGTGGCCCCGGCAATGTTGATGCCGTTGCGCAGAAACTGGTAGGTGTAGCTGCCGCTTGGGCCCGCCACCAGGTAAATGGTGCCCTGCTGGCAAAACCGCGTCGGCCCCTGCGAGTTGATGGTGGCCGTGGGCGGCTGGTTCACCGTAACCGTGGCCACCGTGGAGGTTACCGCGGCGTTAGCCCCGTTCTGCACCACGGCCCGGAAGCTGGTGGTTTGGGTCAGGTTGGAAAAGGTATAGGTTGGGGCCGTGTTGGCAATGTCGACGTAGCCGCTGCCGCTGTTCGCCTGGTATTTGATGATGCTGCCCGTATAGCCCGTGAGCGTGAGGGTGCCGGAGTTGAAGCCCGAGCAGACCGTGCTGGTAGCTGGGCTCAGCGTACCCCCATCTGGCCCTGGCGATTGCGCCAACACTTGGCCGGGCAGCCAGCAGGCGGCCAGCAGCCAGAGCCATACCAGCGGGCTGGACCACCCGTTCAGCGGGCTGGTTATGCGTAGGTGTATATTCATGGAAAGAGAGATAAGAAAATGAGAAGCGTGGGTTGATTGAAAGCAGTAAGCGCGTAGACAGAGCCAAAGCGGCAGGGTTTAAGCCGGAACTGCCCAAATGCGCACATTTCCCGGTATGGAGCAGTCACAAGTGTCCCTGGCCCCGGCCAGGCCAGGGCACAAGAGTAGCTACCCAACATGATGCGAACATGATAAAACGTGCCTAGCGCCCGATGCCGGGCGCCGCCGGGAACGTGAGCAGAAACGACGTGCCCAGCCCTTCAATGGAGTTCACGTCGATTTCCACCCCGTGCAGGTCCGCGATGGTGCGCGCGATGGACAGGCCCAGGCCGTAGCTGTCGGGGTCGGTGGTCGCCCCCTTGTCGAAGCGGTGAAACAGGTGCGGCAGCTGCGCCTTGGCAATGCCCTGGCCCGTGTCGCGCACCTCCAGCACGTAGCCCCCGCTCCCCGGGGCCGGCCGCCCCAGCACGTAAATGCGGCCGCCCGTCCGGTTGTACTTGATGGCGTTGCTCACCAGGTTGAACACCAGCGTAAACAGCAGCCCGCGGTTGCAATTATGCACCGTAAAATCGGGCTCCACCACGTGCATTAGCGTGAGCTGCAGCACCTCCAACCGGTCCTGCACTTCGTCGCACACCTCCGCCACCAGCCCGTCCAGCGACACCGTGTCGGTGCGCGTAAACTGGTCGTTTTCTATCTTGGAAATCATGAGCAGTGATTTGATGATGGTGCGCAGGCGGTGTACGGTGCGCTGCGAGTCCACCACCCGCAGCTGGTTTTCTTCCGACAGGCTCTCGTCCTGCAGCATGTTGTCGAAGCGGTACTGCAAGGCGGCCAGCGGCGTGAGCAGCTCGTGCGAGGCGTCGGCAATGAACTTGCGCTCCTTCGAAAACGAGGCCTGAATGGTGGCCATCATCTCGCGCAGGCTCTCGTCGAGGTAGCGGAAGTCGTCGGTGCTGGTGGGCACCGGCTCGAAATCGAAGGCCGGCGGGTAGTGGCTGTTGCGCAGCCGCTGCCGGATGATGGTGTAGAACGGGGCCAGCAGGTAGCGGAAAAAGGCCACGTCGGCCAGCGTGGTCAGCGCCACGGCCACCAGCAGAATGTAGAGCGCGTAGCGGCGGAAGTTGCGCTCGGTTTCGCCGATGCTGCCCGTGCTGCGTCCGATTTCGAGCAGGTAGTTCTGGCCATTGAGCGCAAATGAGTAGCTCAGCACCCGGTACTGCACAATCTCGTCCTCCACCGCCCGCCGGGAGTCTTCGATGACGTCAATTTTCGGCCCCGGCACAATGGTTTCCAGGGAGATGAACTCCTCCTTGAGCAAGTTGTAGCTGCCGTATGACGACTGCCCGCTTTCAATGAAATCCGAAATGCCGTTGCGCCGAATCAGCCGCAGCACTTTCTCCTTTTTCTGCGCCAGCCGCTGGTCGGTGCTCAGCAGCGCCAGCCGGCTCATCACCAGCGGCAGCACCCCCACCAGCAGCAGCAGAATGGCCACCCGCGAGAGGGCGTTGAATAAAGAGAATTTGGTACTGAGCTTCATCTAATACATCTTGGCGCAGGAGACAAGAACGGTGACATTAAGTTGGTTGTCGTGCTTCGACCGCGGGGAAGCCAGGTGAGCATGCCCGTTTGTTGATTCGTCTTCGGTTACAGCCGCACCTTGTAGCCCACGCCGCGCACGGTTTCCAGCCACTCGGTTTCGGCGTGCGCGCCCAGCTTCTTGCGCAGGTTTTTAATGTGGGCGTCGATAAAGTTGGAGTCGAAGCCCGAGTCGGCCAGGTGGCCCCACACGTGCTCGGTGAGCTGCAGGCGCGTGAGCACCCGGTTTTTGTTCAGCACCAGGTAGCTCAGGATGTCAAACTCCTTCACCGACAAGCTCACCTCCGTGTTCTGGTACAGCAGCCGGCGAGCCTGCAGGTCTAGCACAAAGGCCCCGCACGTCACCAGTGGCTTCACCAGCCCAAAGCGGCGGCGCGTGATGGCGTGCATACGGGCCAGCAGCTCGGGCAGCGAGAAGGGCTTGGCCAGGTAGTCATCGGCCCCCAGCTCCAGCCCGCCGATGCGGTCCTGCACCGCGCCGCGGGCCGTAAGGATGATGACGGCCGCCGCCAGCTCGTTCTCCTTAGCCTCGGCCAGCACCTGCAGGCCGTCGTCGTCGGGCAGGCCCAGGTCCAGCAGCACAAAGTCGAAGGGCGTGTCGGCCAGCTGCCAGCGGGCCTCAGCCGCCGTGCGCGCCACCGTGCAGGCAAAGCCGTGATTATGCAGAAACATGCTCAGCTCGCGGGCCAGGGTCCGCTCGTCTTCCACTATCAGAACGTTCATAAGCGGCGCGGCAACGGGTGTTAAAGGTTCAGCGACAAGCTGCTCGTGAAATAAGAGCGGGCCCCCGACACGTCGTCGGGCAGCAGGTTCACAGGGACGGAATAGCGCCAGGCCACCTGCACCGACACCACGCCCAGCGAATAGGTCACGGGCACGCGCAACTCGTAGTTCAGCACCTCAAGGCGGGTGGTCGAGGTAGTAACGGATTTGCCCCGGCCCGGGCTGTTGCCTCGCCTCGCCTGCTGCACCAGGCTGGTTTCGGAGAAGCGCTGCGTGCCGGTCGTCAGGCTCACGCGAGGCTCGACAGCAACGTAGCCTTTGGGGCTGAACACCTTCTCAAACTCGAAGTTGCGGGAGTTGTCGAGCACCAGAAAGAAGTCGTCGGTGTCGCCAAACAAATAGGCCGCGTTCAGGCGCGAGTACACGTAGCCCCAGTCCCAGCCCAGGTAGCCGTCCAGCGAGTTGTTCACGCTGGACTTTACCAGCGGGCTGTTGGCCGCAAACAAAAAGCGCGAGTAGCTCACCGACGCGTCCACCTTCTTGGATATATCCCCGTCCCAGCCGGCCGAAAGGTCGGTTTCGTCCACGAAGCTGGTCGTGTTGAGCAGATTGTAGCCCACCGCCGAGCCCCACACCCCAAACCGGCTTTTATAGGTCAGCTCGCCGGCCGTATAAGGGTAGCGGGTGGTTTGGGTGCGGCCAAAAAACGACGAGTTGCTGCCGTAGCTGAGCGCTGCCGTAAAGCCGCCGTGGCGGGCGGCGCTGTCGGCGGCTACCGCCGGGCTGCCGGCGGCCTGGCCGCTGCCCACGGCCTGGCCGGCTGCCGCAAAGCACCCCAGCCCGCCACAGCACAGCACCAACACAAGCCAGCTGGTGCAACTGTAGATGCGCAGCAGTCGAGCAGTCACCGTTAGTGCCCCCGCCCAACTCCGGCGGGCCGGCCCGCGCCACCAACCCCACCCGCCCCGCGGGCGCCCCGGCCAGCACCCGCCGGCCGGCCCTGGCGGCCCCGGGCTCCGCGCGCACTCCGCTCCGGGCGGCTGCCGCGGGCCGAGGGTTCTGCTCCCGCGCTTTCGGGCGCGTCTTCGTCCACCCGCTCGGGCTTGCTTTTGCGCTCGGTTTGGGGCACGGCTTTCACGGGTGGCTCCGTGGCCGGGGCACTTTGGGCCGGCACCGTTTGGGCACCGGCTGGTGCCGCCGCGAACAGCAACACCCCCAAGCAGGCGATGCGAAACAACGTTTTCATAAGGCAAACAAGTCAACTCAGGTTATCGGGCAATTTACGGCGTGGTGGCCAGTACCGCCGCCCCGGCCAGGCACCAAAGCCGGCCACGCCCCGGTTGCCCGACGCGCGGCCGGCCCGGCCGGCAACAACGCCGGTTAGTGCCCGCGGCCGTGGCCCGCCCCAGCGTGCCCGCCAGCGGCGTGGCTGCTGCCGGTGGCGCGGCTGCCGCGGCCGCCATGCTCGCTGCCCCTGGCGCTGCGGGGGGTACGGGCCGTGGAGCGACCGTCGCGGGCTACTGCGCTTACGGCCGCACCCTTGTCGGCCCCAGTCAGGGTAGTGGTTTTAGCGAAGGCACTCACTTTCTGGCCGTGGTTATCGGGCTTGGCCGCCTTATCGTCGTTGCGGTCGTCATCCGCATCGTGCTGCTTGATTTTGGTGTCCTGCTTGCGCTCCATCGGCGCAGATTTCGGCGTGGTCGTAGAGGAAGAAGCCGGCGCTTGGGCCATAGCCGCGACCGAGAATAACAGGGCAGCAGCCGAGAAAAGCATCTTTTTCATAATGGACTTCTGATTGAGGAGGTTAAGAATGAGACAAACCTACTGGCCCAACATGATGCGAAAATGATAAAGAGTTTAAAGCCCATTTCTTGTTGAAACCGACTGCTGCAAGCAGCATGTTTTTCCGCGGCTACGGAAGAATTTTCGAGAGTTGTTGAAGTTTTAACACCAATTGGTGTATTCGCCCTCGTTCCCCAAGCCACCATGTCCAAAGCCGAGCGTATCCGCCGGCAGCTGCCGCAGGCCATCATCTTGCCGGCTTGCGTGTGCGTGGCCTCCCACATCAAAGCAACGGGGGTGGTGGAGCACCTGGGCAATCCGGGCAGCATCGTCGTCGGCCCAGACCCGCAACACCCGTCGTTTGACCCGCGCCTGCTGCTGCGCGCCTTCACGGACGCGGGCATTGCCATGGAGTATCAGGCTGATGCCTTTCCCGCCATCTGGACCAAGTTCTTCTTCATTGCCAGCTTCGGGTTGGTATCGGCCCGCTACAACCAATCTATCGGCCAGGTCCACGAAGACCCGGCCCTGCACGCCCGGGCCCGGCGCCTGATGCAGGAAATCGAGGCCATTGCGCGCGCCAAAGGCATTGCGCTGCCGGCGGACCTCATCGAGCGGACGTTCCAAAAGGCCGCGACCTTTCCGTACCATACGCCCACGTCTCTGCAGCTGGACGTGCACACGGGCAAGGCCCGTACGGAGCTGGACCTGTTTGCCGGGGCCATCCTCACGTACGGCGAAGCGCTGGGCCTGCCGGTGCCGGAAACCCGGGCGATATACCAGGAAATCCAGGAGCTGATGGCGGCTGGCAGGCAACAAGCGACGCCGGCTATGTAAGGCAAGGGCGCGAACGCACCGGTAAGCAAAGCACTTGAAAACAGGCCGGGACAGCAGCGGCCACTTATGCTTCCTACTACTTTCTGATTCCGCATTGGGCCAACTGGTACCTCTCGCGTCGGGTGGTGAAGTAATGGAGCCTGCTGCCCGAGCAGAACATTCCTTCTCCTGAGCAACCGGGCAATATGCACTGCGCGGAGGCCTTTATCGGCCTGGTAGTTCACTGGCCTGAACTTGTGCGGGGCGACCGGGTTATGGTGCCGGTTTTGGGTAGCGGCGGCTTCGGCGGGGCTGGGCTTCTGAAAACACCCGGTAACACATTTTATTTAAATAGGCAGAAAACCGATGAAATCCACCCTTGTTCTCGCGGCCGCGCTGGCTGCTTTTACGGTTCAGGCGCAGGCCCAAACCGCCACGACCCCTGCGGCACCGCGCGCGGCCGCCGAACAGATTGCCACCAAGAAAGGTCCGCTCACGGTGCAGCCCATCACGCACGGCAGCGTGGTGTTGACCTGGGGCGGCAAAACCATTTACGTGGACCCCTACGGCGGTGCGGCCGCCTATGCCGGCCTGGCCGCTCCCGACGTCATCCTGATTACTGACATTCACGGCGACCACCTGGACCCGAAGACGCTCGCGGCCCTTTCGGTGGGCAAGGCCCTGATGGTGGTTCCCAAAGCAGTAGCGGACAAGTTGCCGGCCGAGTATAAAGCGCAGGTACGTATTCTTAGCAACGGCCAGCGGCTCGACACGCTGGGCATGAGTGTTTCGGCTATTCCGATGTATAACCTGCCCGAAGCGGCCGATGCCCCCCACACCAAAGGCCGCGGCAATGGCTACGTGCTGAACCTGGGCGGCAAAAACGTGTACCTGTCCGGCGACACCGAAGACATTCCCGAAATGCGCGCCCTCAAGGGCATCGACGTGGCGTTTGTGTGCATGAATCTGCCCTATACCATGGATGTGAACCAGGCCGCGCAGGGCGTATTGGCCTTCAAACCGGGCATTGTGTACCCGTACCACTACCGCGGCACGAGCGGCCTGAGCGACGTAGCCGGCTTTAAGAAAACGGTGAACGCAGCTAACAAGAAGATTGACGTGCGACTGCGCAACTGGTACCCGGCAGCGCAATAGGTTAACAGAACCACGAAAGACGCCCTGCCGAGCCGCTGGCTTAGCAGGGCGTTTTTGCGTTTCAGCACCTCACTAATTCACTGGTTTCTGGAAGCCGAATTGGAAGCTGCCAGCCTGGAGCTAACGCACCTGCAGGGCTGTAAGCGCTGGTGCCAGGGCACAGCTAAAGCATTGATTGCTTGTCGACTAGGGAAAATTATGGCTTGGTGGTAGATTTGGCTATCCGACTAACTTCTTCCCTGCTTCTGTGAAAAACGCTTACACCTCACTGGCTCTTGTGCTGCTGGCGGCCACCCCAGCACTTGCACAAAATGTGCTCACCTTTAGCGCCTTGCCGGGCCTGCCCGATGGGGGGCGCTACGGCATGGGTTACACGCAGGACGCAACTTCCTTCTACATGGTGGGCGGCGGCAGCCCCCAGTCGGCCTTCAACTCCAGCGTGTACCGGTTCGGCATCGCGTCGGGCACCTGGAGTTTAGCGTCGGCCAGCACCGGCCTCACGCCCCAGCGCTGGACTTCGGCGGTGATAGCGCCCGACGCAGCCGGCGCAAGCTTCATTTACGTCCTCAACGGGGCCGATACCTTCACCTCCCCCGCCCCTTCCATCCAAACCGTGAACGTGCAAACCGGAGGCATGGGGCCCAGCTTTGCGAATTCTACGCCTGCCTCCACGGCCGGGGTAGCGGTGGTGGGCGGCATGGTGTATGCCTTTGGCGGGCAGCTGGCCGGCGGCACCTTCACCAACGAGCTGCGGCGGTACAACCCCAGCACCGGTACCTGGACCACCCTGGCGCCAATGCCCGAAGCCAAGGCCACCACTGGGACGGCCGTGAACGGAAAAATATACGCCATTGGCGGCTACAACGGCGTGGTCAATTCCGCCCGCGTGGATGCCTACGACCCGGCCACCAATACCTGGCGCCGCTGGGCACCTTGCCCACTACGGTATCGAGCCAAGCCGTGGCCGTGCAAGGCGAATGGATATGGATGGTGGGCGACTTCAACGTGCAGAATTACTTGGCGGCTTACAACACCCGCACCGGCCAGCTGCGCACTTTCACCGCCAACCTTCCGGCGCGTCGCAACGCCGCCGCGGCCGTCCACAACAACCGCCTCTACGTGTGGGGCGGCAACACAGCCTCGGCCAACTCTTCCACGCTGGCCGATATGTGGTCGGCCGATGTGAGTGCCGTGCTGGCCACCCAAGCCGAAGCCGCCACAGCGCTGGGCCTACGCGCCTACCCCAATCCCAGCCCGGACGGCCTGACGATGCTGACCTTGCCTGCCGGAACGCAGGTGGTGGAAGTATTTGATGCGCTGGGCCGCCAGGTGCTGCCGGAAACGCCAGCCGCTACGGCAACCTCTTTGCTGCTCAATTTGCGCGGGCAGTCGGCGGGCATGTATGTGGTGCGGGTGCGCACAGCGAAGGGGCAGCAGGCCAGCTGCCGGATTGTGCAGCCATAACCAATGTAAGGGCTGGGCCGCCTGCTCCTTCGGTAGCTCCAGCATACCGGTTCGACTAGCAAAGGCAAGGCTGACTCGTTCACTACCAGTTTGTAATTGCACTGACTATGCTATAAAACCGGGCAGCTCAGCACCTCTGGCCTGCGTACTGTTCCTGGGGTTGGGCCAGCGGTGCAAAATCACCTCTGCATAAACCGCCATGCTGAAAAGTGGCGCGTATACTGTTGCCGTGTTGTCGGCAGCTGTGCGAAGCGCCGGGCATTTGCAAGCTTCTGTTACTTCGCTTCCCAATTTCTATGAATACTGAACCCAAAGTGCCGGCCAACCACGACGACAACCGGCGTACATTTCTTAAGCAGTCGTCGCTGCTCACGGCGCTGGCCTTCGTGCCGGGCCCCGTCGCAAGCGCCGCCGCGGCTAAGCTGGATGAACGGGTATCCGAAGCCTTCGAGCAAGTGCCGCTGAGCCTGAAAGTAAACGGCAAGAAATACAAGCTGAAGGTGGAGCCCCGCACCACGCTGCTCGACCTGCTGCGCGAAAACCTGAACCTGAACGGCACCAAGAAGGGCTGCGATTACGGCCAGTGCGGCGCCTGCACCGTGTACGTCGACGGCCAGCGCGTGAACAGCTGCTTGAGCTTCGCCGTGATGCACGACGGCAAAGAAATCACCACCATCGAGGGCCTGGCCGATGGCGACCAGTTGCACCCCATGCAGGAAGCCTTTGTGAAGCACGACGGTTTCCAGTGCGGCTACTGCACGCCGGGCCAGATTATGTCGGCAGTGGCCTGCGTGCGCGAAGGCCATGCCGACTCGGAAGGCGAAATCCGGGAATACATGAGCGGCAATATCTGCCGCTGCGGGGCTTACACCAACATCGTGGCGGCCATTCAGGAAGTTAAAAACGGAGGGAAGAAAGTATGAACCAGTTTCAATACGTGCGGCCCACCAAGGCGCAGGCCGCCATTGACGCAGTCGCCAAAGACGCCACCGCCAGCTTCATTGCCGGCGGCACCAACCTGGTCGACCTAATGAAGCGCGGCGTGATGACCCCGCAAAAGCTGGTCGACATCAACCGCCTGCCGTTCGCCAAAATTGAGCGGGAGAACAACGGCCTGCGCATTGGAGCCCTGGCCCTGAACTCGGCGGTGGCAGATGACAAGCAGGTGCGAGAAAAGCAGCCGCTGCTGGCGCTGGCGCTAAATGCGGGAGCTTCAGCCCAACTGCGCAACATGGCCACGGTGGGCGGCAACATGATGCAGCGCACCCGCTGCCCCTATTTCTACGATACCACCATGCCCTGCAACAAGCGCCAACCCGGCACCGGCTGCGGCGCGCTGGAGGGCATCAACCGCATGCACGCCATCTTCGGCTTTTCGGATAAATGCATCGCCGTGCACCCCTCCGACATGAGCGTGGCGCTGGTCGCCCTCGACGCCACGGTGCTGGTGAGCGGCCCGAAAGGCGACCGCCGCGTTGCCTTCGCCGATTTCCACCGCCTGCCCGGCGACATGCCTCAAAAGGACACCAACCTGGAGCCCGGCGAGCTGATTACGGCCGTGGACATCCCGGATGGGCCCTTCACCAAGCACGTGAGCTACTACAAGGTGCGCGAGCGGGCCAGCTACGCCTTCGCGCTGGTGAGTGCCGCCGCCGCATTGGAATTGGATGGCAACACCATCAAAGCGGCCCGCCTGGCGCTGGGTGGGGTGGCCCACAAGCCCTGGCGCCTCACGGCTGCCGAGCAAATGCTGGTGGGCAAGCCGGCCACGGAAGCAACATTTCAGCAGGCAGCGGAAGTAGCCATGCAGGGCGCCAAGGCCTTCAAGCACAATGCTTATAAGCTGAAACTAGCCCCCAATACTCTTATTCAGGCCCTCAAAACCGCCACTGCCGCCTAGCTGTGGCGTGGACTCTGCGAGTCCGCGCTTACCGGCGTTAACCCAACGACACGCGGACTCGCAGAGTCCACGCTACATCCTTTACCGATGAACACATTAAAGAAGCAAATTGGGGCCGGAATGAACCGGGTAGACGGCCGGCTGAAAGTGACCGGCGCGGCCACGTATTCAGCCGAGTACGAATTGCCGGGCATCACCTACGCCGTGCTGGTGGGCAGCACCATTGCCAAGGGCCGCCTCACCAGCATCGACACGAAAGCTGCCGAGCGCGCGCCCGGCGTGCTGGCCGTGATTACCTACCTGAATGCCCCCAAGCTGCCAGGCCCCAAGCCGGAGGGCAAAGACCCCTCGCAGCCGCAAACGGTGGGCAACCCGCTGCAGGTGCTGGCCAACGACCGAATTCGCTTCAACGACCAGCCGATTGCCGTAGTAGTGGCCGATACGCTGGAGCGCGCCCGCTACGCCGCCGGGCTCGTGAAAGCACAGTATGCCCAGGAAGCGCACCAGACCAACTTGGAGGCCAACAAGGAGAAGGCCTTCCTGCCGACCCAGGCGAAGAAGAACCCCAAGTCGCCGGCGGCCGACTACCAGCGCGGCCAGGTAGACGCCTACAAAACCGGCGCGCTGAAGCTGGAGGCCGAGTACGTGATACCAACCGAAGTGCACCACCCGATGGAGCTGCAGGCCATCACGGCGCACTGGGAGGCGCCCGACCGGCTGACGCTCTACGATAAAACCCAGGGCACCATGGCCACCCGGCGCGACTTCGCCAAGCAGTGGGGCCTGCCCGAGGCCAACGTGAAGGTGATTGCCACCTTCGTGGGCGGCGCTTTCGGCAACGCGCTGCACAGCTGGCCGCATGAGTCGGCCGCCGTCATGGCCGCTAAGGTGGTGAACCGGCCGGTGAAGCTGATGCTGACCCGCGAGCAGATGTTTACGATGGTGGGATACCGTCCCTACACCTGGCAGAAAATCGGGATGAGCGCCACGGCCGATGGTAAAATCACCGCCATCACCCACGAGAGCATTGGGCAGACTTCTACCTATGAGGAGTTTACCGAATCGACGCTGGGCCAGACGCGCATGATGTACCAGTCGCCGAATCTGACTACGCGCTACCGACTGGCGGCCCTCGACATCGGCTCGCCCATCTGGATGCGCGGCCCCGGCGAGGCCACCGGCGCCTTCGCCCTGGAATCGGCCATGGACGAAATGGCCTTCCTGCTGAAAATCGACCCGATGGAGTTTCGCCTGCGCAACTACACCGACCAGGACCCCGAGAAAAACAAGCCGTGGTCGAGCAAGTACCTGAAGGAATGCTACCAGGCCGGCGCCGAGCGCATCGGCTGGAACAAGCGCCAGCTCAAGCCCGGCATGTTGCGCGATGGCGAGTGGCTGGTGGGTTACGGTATGGGTGTGGGCACGTTCGGGGCACACCGCGGCTCGTCGAAGGCCGCTGCCCAGCTGCTGCCCAACGGCACCGTGCTGCTGCAAAGCGCCGTCACGGACATCGGCCCCGGCACCGGCACGGCCATGACCCAGATTGCGGCCGACACCCTGGGCCTGGCTCCCGAGAGAATCCGGTTCGAGTGGGGCAACTCCGATTTTGCCCAAGCACCCACGCAGGGCGGCTCGGCCATTGTAAACACCGTGGGCCCGGCCGTGCAGGATGCCTGCCTGGCCCTGAAAGACAAGCTGCGCGAACTGGCCGCTGCCAGCAACGGTGCCTTTGCCGCGGCCCGCAAAGAAGACGTGGCATTTGCTGACGGCTACCTCACCCTCAACGGCAACCCCACCGCCCGCGCCAACTACGCCGACCTGGTGAAGCAGGCAGGCGGCACGGCGGTAACTGTCGAATCCAAGGCCGGCTCCGACGGTCAGAAGTACTCGATGTATTCGTTCTCGGTGCACTTTGCCGAGGTGCGGGTGCACCCGCTCACGGGCGAGGTGCGGGTGAGCAAGCTGGTGAGCTGCGCCGATGCTGGCACCATCATCAATGAAAAGACTGCTGGCAACCAGATGAAAGGCGGCGCCGTGGGCGGCATCGGCATGGCCCTGATGGAGCACGCCATAATTGACGACCGGTTCGGCCGCTACATCACCAAGGACCTGGCCGACTACCACGTGCCCGTGCACGCCGACGCCCCCGCCGTAGAAGTGTTCTTCGTCAACCAGCCCGACCCGTACGTGAATGCTCTCGGCACGAAAGGCATCGGCGAAATTGCCACCATTGGCGTGGCTCCGGCCATTGCCAACGCCGTGTTCAACGCCACTGGCAAGCGGGTGCGCGAACTGCCGATTACGCCCGACAAGTTGATTTAGAGCAAATTGCAGGTTGAAATATGGGGTAGAGACGCAATATCTTGCGTCTCGTGGTTTAACGATTTGCAGGAGTGCCGCCCCACGAATTCGTTCAACGACGAGACGCAAAATGTTGCGTTTCTACCTCCTCCAAACAACCTTACACCAAGCCGAAAACGGCTCCAAGTAGCTCCATATCACATGGAAGCACCTGACTGGGCCGCTCCTGCTTAATAAGCAGAGCGGCCTATTTGCTTTCGCACTGGCAACTAACTTCCCACGGCAGAGCTACAACGGTAAGTCAGAGCATGTACCGCACCGCTAGGCGGCCCGGGAGCTTCGGCAGTACCTTTGTATCGAAACCGAAACCCATTCCGGCATGCAGCTACTGGCCTTTTTCAAAACTCTGAGCTGGCAGGCAGCGCTGCCCTTGTTCCTGGCCGAAAACCTGCTGGTGCTGTTGTTGGCGCTGGGCTTCGGCTATTTGCTGCAGGCGGCCTTTGGCCGGCGGCGGGCGCTGGGCCCGGTGCATCACCCCATCAGCGGGCAGGAAATACGGCTGGCAACGGCCACGCTGCTTATCAACACGGGCATCACGTTCGCGGGGTTCTGGCTGTGGCGGCAGGGCTTTATCACCATTCGCGAGGAGCTGTCGTATCGGGTGCTGCTCGATTTTGGGGTGCTGTTCATCGGCATGGATTTGCTGATGTACGTCTTCCACTACGCTATTCACCACTCGCCGCTCTACCGCTGGGTGCACGCCCTGCACCACGAATACGCCGAGCCTCAGCCCATCGACCTGTTCGTGCTGCACCCCATCGAAACAGTGGGCTTTGGGTCGCTTTGGCTGTTGCTGATGGCGGTGTACCCGGCCACCTTCCTCGCCATTTTTGCCTACCTCACGGTGAATGTCTTTTTTGGCGTGCTGGGCCATTCCGGCGTCGAGCCTTTCCCCAGTGCCTGGGACCGCAGCCCGCTGTTCAAGTACCTGGGTTCGTCCGGCTTCCACTTCCAGCACCACCAGGACGACAGCCACAACTTCGGCTTCTACACTTCGATTTGGGACCGGCTGTTCGGCACCTTCGCCCCCAGCCCGCCGGTGCGGAAAGAGGGCATGGCTTTGAAGTAAAATACGGATTTTCTTCCTGCTTAGAGCCGTTTCGAAGTCTGAGCGTACGCCCGGGCGGGGCTTGTCCCCGCCCGGGCGTACGCTCAAAACCATCGATGCCGTTCAACGGCGGGCGGGGCTTGCCACCGCCCCTACATCGTTATTCAATACCGCTCCTACCTTCCCTACTTCAGCTCCAGTACCACTACCGACTTGGCCGGCAAAGTCACCGCCAGGTTGTTCCCCTTCTTGCGGGCCCCTTTGAAGTCGGCCAGGGCCACGGTGCCAGGCTTGTCGAAGGTGTTGTAGTCGTTGATTTTGGCCGCAGTCAGCACGCGGCCGGTTACGGTTTTCCAGGTTACACCGGGCAGGGCAGTTTCAATGGTCAGCGCTTTATTGGGGTCGAGGTTGACGAAGGAAATGTGCACCGCGCCGTTTTTGTCTTTCGAAGCCGAAGCATTCAGGGCCGGAATTTTCTCGTTGCCGAAAGCATAGTCCGGGCTGCTGAACTGCAGGGGAAGATACTCGGCGTCCTGGTGCACCTGGTAGAGGTCGAACACGTGGTAGGTGGGCGTGAGCAGCATCTTTTCCTTTTCGGTGAGGATGACGGCTTGCAGCACGTTCACGGCCTGGGCCAGGTTGGCGCCCTTCACCCGGTCGCAATGGTTGTTGAAGATGTTGAGCGTGGTGCCGGCCACCAGCGCATCGCGCAGCGAGTTCTGCTGGTAGAGGTGGCCGGGGTTGGTGCCGGGCTCCACGTCGGTCCACACGCCCCATTCGTCCACGAGTAGCGCGACCTTCTTGTCCTTGTCGTACTTGTCCATAATAGCCGCGTGCTTGGCCACGATGGCGTCCATCTTCAGGCAGTTGCGCAGGGTGCTGAAGTACTGGTCTTCGCCGAAGCCGGTGGCCTTGCCCTTGCTGCCGCTCCAGCTGCCGGTGGGCAGCGTGTACTGGTGCAGCGTGAGGCCCCACATTTGGTTGAGGGGGATGTTCTTCATGCACGTTTCGGTCCAGTTGGCGTCGTCGCCGTTGGCTCCACTCACGATGCGCTTGAGTTTGGTACCGGGGTAGTCGTGGGCGAAGGTGGCGTAGCGCTTGTACACGTCGGTGTAGTATTGCGCCGTCATGTTGCCGCCGCAGCCCCAGCTTTCGTTGCCGATGCCCCACCAGCTCACCTTGTAGGGCTCGGGGTGGCCGTTTTTGCGGCGCTCCTGCACCATCGGCGTGTCCTCGTTCGAGTTCAAGTACTCCATCCAGTTGCTCATTTCCTGCACCGTGCCGCTGCCCACGTTGGCCGCCAGGTAGGGCTCGGTGCCCAGCAGGTTGCACAGCTCCAGAAACTCGTGCGTCCCGAAGCTGTTATCTTCCAAGGTGTTGCCCCACCACAAATTCAGCATCTTGGGGCGCTGGGCTGCCGGGCCCACGCCGTCGTGCCAGTGGTAGGTATCGGCAAAGCAGCCGCCGGGCCAGCGCAGGTTGGGCACGTGGATTTTCTTCAGCGCGTCCACCACATCCAGTCGAATCCGGCCCTGCTTGGGTACGTTCAGCTTCTCATCCACCCAAATACCGTCGTAGATGCAGCGGCCCAGGTGCTCAGCAAACTGCCCCTGAATGTGCTTGCTGATGATAAGCTTCGGGTCGCCGGCTTGCACGGTCATCTGCACAATCTGGGCCGGCGCGGGGTGTGGCACAGTGAGGGCCAGCGCAGCGGCAGTAACAGCGGAAAGGAATTTCATAAGGTGGGTTTTGGGGAGTGTGTTTGGTGTAGGGGCGGGGCTTGCCCCCGCCCGGGCAGTCGCCCCGCTACAACGAGGCCGTTCAACTGTGCGACCGCCCGGGCGGGGGCAAGCCCCGCCCCTACGCCGTTCGACATTTACTTTTTCTCCTCTTTCTGCACAGCCGGCCGCGTCACCACGTCCACATCCACCACTTTGGCCGGAAACCACACCGTCATTTCGCCCTTGCCGCGGTTAGCCCAAGCGTAGTATGGAATGGCCGTGAGCGTCTGCGGCACGGTTTGGACAGTGCCGGCGGCCTCGTCTACCCGCACGGCGGGCACGGTGGCGGTCAGGGTGGTCACGCCATTCAGCAAATCAGGTCGGAAAGTCGCGATAAAGCTGGCGCTGGCGGGCACCAGCAGGTTGCCAGCCTTGCCTTGGTTGTCGGGCCATTCGGCGCAATAGATGAGCGGGCCGCGCTGCAAAGCCACTTTGCCGAGGTCGTCCTGCACGTGGGCGTTGGCTACCACGCGGCGTACTTCCATGGGCAGGGTCACGTCCACCACGTCGCCCTTGTGCCACTGGCGGGCCAGCACGGCGTAGCCGTTGCGCAGGGTGTAAGCCGTTGGTTTGCCGTTGATTTTCACCGCCACTTTCTCAGCCGAAGGGGCGGCGAAGGTGTATAGGTTGGAGGGCATGGCCTCGCCCCGCGCCCAGCCCGGAATGCGCACCAGCAGGTTGAAATCGGTGGTTGAAGCCGGATTTACGGTGAACTTCAGGCCGCCATCCCAGGGGTAATTGTTCTGCTGCACCAGCTGCACGCGCTGCTTGTTCACCTGCAAGTCGGCGGTGCCGCTCACGAACAGGTTCACGTACACGTCGCGCTCGTGCTGGCCGTAGATGTAGCCGGGCAGCGCCGGAAACAGCCGCGCCAGATTCGTCGGGCAGCACGAGCAGTCGAACCAGCCGGCCCGCGCCGGCTCGGTTTGCGCGTAGCTGGCCGAGTTTTTCACCTGCATGGCGTTGCTGTAGAAGAACGACTTGCCATCTAGGCCCACGCCCGAAATCAGCCCGTTGTAGAGCACCTTCTCCAGAATGTCGGCGTACTTGGCCTCGCCGTGCAGCTGGAACATGCGCTGGTTCCAGTACACGTCGGCCACCGAGGCGCAGGTTTCGTTGTAGGCCGTGGTGTTGGGCAGCTCGTAGTTGGCCCCGAACCGCTCGCCGCCGGGCACCGCCCCGGTGCCGCCGGTCACGTAAAACTTCTTGCTCACCATGTTCTGCCAGATGGTATCCACGGCCGCCAGCAGGGGCTTGTCGCCGGTCAGGGCCGCCACGTCGGCCATGGCCGAGTACAGGTATTCGGCGCGCACGGCGTGGCCTTCGGCTTCTTTCTGGTCTACCACAGCTTTGTCGTCCTGCCAGTACTGGCCGTTGCGCCACCCGTCGGGGCTCTTGGCGTCGTAGCCCTTGAACTGCCCGCGCTGGTCGAGAAAGAACTTGGCCGTTTGCAGGTACTTCGCCTGGCCCGTGGCGCGGTAGAGCTTCACCAAACCCATTTCCACGATTTCGTGGCCGGGCGCTACGGCCCGTTTGCCGGGGCCGAAGATGGCGCACACGAGGTCGGCGTTTTTGAGGGCAATGGTGAGGAAGTTCTTCTGGCCGGTGGCCTGGTAGTGGGCCACGGCGGCTTCGTAGAGGTGGCCCGCGTTGTAGAGCTCGTGGCTGAGCTCGCGCTCCTTTTCCCAGCGCGTGCTGCCCGCCCACGGGTGCGGGTGGGCCGGGTCGATGGTGCGGGCGGTGTAGAGGTAACCGTCGGGCTCCTGGGCGGCGGCGACTTTGGCAATCAGCGCATCCACGTATTCCTTCAGGTGCTCGTCGGGGTACAGGCTGAGCGAGTATGCCGCGCCTTCAATGGTCTTGTAGATGTCGGTATCATCGAAGGGAAACGTGGTGGCAAACTTGCCCGACTTCGCGGCGGCCATCTCGAAATTCTTCACCCGACTGGTGGCTTCGCAGCGCTGAAACGAGGCCGGAATGGTGACCTCGGTATTGGTTTTGAGGCGCGGCAGCCAGAAGTTGTCGGCCAGCTTCACCTGCGTGAACGGCACCGGCCGGATGGGGTAATCGGCCACGGCCTGGGCGCGGGCCCCGAAGGCAGCCGGCAGAAAGACTGCCGCTAAAAGGACACGCAGAGAAGACATAAGCACCGGGTAATTTTAAGCCTTAACCTGCACCTGCGGGTAAGCACAAAGGCAGGTCATCAACACAATCGTTTGTGTAAATTAACGACGTAGAACTCAAAGTGCATGCATTGCTCTCCATACCGCACCTTTCGCGGGCGCATTTTGAGCAGCGTCGGGTGGTGCTTGCCTCGCGCTGTTCTTCCAACTATCGGCCAGAATTGGCCCATAGCAAACGAAGCGGTAACGTGCGATAATCTCCTCATTCTACAGTTCATTAGAATTCCATTTAATGAATAAAATAAACTTCGCATATTTAATAATACAGTATCTTTTATTGCATAGCTTTGGCCACACGCTGCTTCCGCATATTTGGCTGCCTTTTCCCAGCCCCAAGAATTGTGCTCGGTAGTGATTTACTCTCAGGTTACCTATCGACACGGGCTTCGCAGCTCAGTGCCCGCGTTTCATTGGGCAGCCAGTGAGGCCGTGAATTTATTCTACCCATATGATTCACCTCGCTCTGCAAGCGCTGGTGGCCGAGCTGAATGCGTACCTGAAACGTGTTTTCAGCCTGGCCGACAGCCAGTCCATTGCCTTACTTTCCGCCCTGACCTCCCCCGACGGCAGCGCCAACGCCGACACGCTTAACAAGCTGTGTCTTACGCTGGTGGGGCTGGAGCAGGAAAGCACTGTCCGCAACGTGCAGGACGGGCGGATGCAGGAAGGGGCCTATACCCGCGCCAACCCGGCGGTGCGCCTGAACCTGCGGGTGGTGCTGGCCGCCAACTTCAGCGACTACGCCGAGGCACTGAAGTTTCTGTCGGCCGCCCTTGCCTTCTTCCAGCGCAAAAACGTGCTGACCCCGCAAAACACCCCGGCCCTCGACGCGCAGCTCGATAAGGTGATTATTGAGCTCGAAACCGTGGAAACCCAGGAATGGAGCTACCTGTGGGGCATGCTGGGCACCAAGTGCCTGCCCGCCGTGGTGTACAAAGTGCGGATGCTGACCCTGCAGGAAGTGCCCGACGGCCAGGCCCGCCCCGCCATCAGCGCCACCGACCAACAAGCCCGCGCCTGACCATGCGGCACACCTACATTCCGGTTTGCTCCCTCGCGCAGCAGCACACTTATTTCCAGCAGCCTGCTACTGCCAGCGTGCGCTTTGCGCCCACGCCCGACACCGCCGAGAAGCTGCGCCGGGCCGGCCTGCTGCTGAAAGCCACCGAACTGGGCCTGCTGCTGCTGCGGGCGCTGCCGGTGCCCGAGCCCGACGAGACGCCCGCCCCGGCCCGCCCACTGCCGGATTTCTTGTTTCCGCTGCGGTTTGCGGTGCAGCCCATCAGCCCGTATTTCTGGAATTTCACGGCGCTGCCCGAGCAGTCGGCACCGGGCCCGCCCAGCCGCATTCCCTCCATCCAGTACTTCCGGGTGGAAGCCGCGCCACCGGATGGCAGCCTGACGCTGACCGTGCCGGATGCCCGCCCGTTGCCCCTTACCACCCTGGCGCTGAGCGTGCCAGCGCCCCGGGCCGATGCCATCGCCGGAAAAGTAGACGAAGCGGAAATTCGGGATGTAGTGCGCGATAAGGCATTGCCAGCCAGCATGGCGCAGAAAAATGCGTTGGGGCTGAACATCGACCTGCGGCCCTGGGGTGCGGGCCACTACCAATTGCAGCGCCACGGCCAGGAACTACTCGAGTGCTACGCCGACGACCAGCTGCACGCCGCGCAGGCCTGGGCCGTGCTCGAAATCGCCCAGGGCGCCCTGGCGGCGGGGCCGCTCAACATCGTGTTCGCGTTTGAGGGCCGCCGCACGCGCTGGCGCTACCTGGTGCGCTACCGCCCCACCACCGACCCCGCCCCGGTCATCCCGGAAAATGCCTCGATAAAGGTAAAAATGGCCAAGGCTGACAAGGTGAAAGCGGTTAAAGACGACCAAGCAAAACCGGCCAAAAACGACGGCCCTCCTTCCCCGGTGAGTTTTGCCGTGCCGAAGCAGCTTCCAGCCACGGGCCCGGCCGCCGACCTCGTTTTTGAGTCGGATGTGGCGCTGCCACTGGCCGAGCGGCCAGTCGTTGCCTGCACCCTCCACTACACCCTCCACGGCACGCCGGTGGAGGTCGCCCTGCCTGCCGCGCAGGGCGACGTGTTGTGCCGGCCCGGCCCCGACCCGCAGCAGCCGGCCTTTTCCGAAATAATGGTACTGCTTTGATTTTCATGCCGCTTCTCTCACTTCTTCTCCCCTAACCCCACTTTTTTCTATGCAACAGCAAACCCCCGGCGTCTACATCAACGAGATAAACGCCTTTCCCAATTCGGTGGTGGAAGTGGCTACGGCCGTCCCCGTTTTCATAGGCTACACAGCCAAGGCCAACTACAACGGCGAAGACCTCGCCAACAAGCCCCGGCGGGTAACATCGCTGAAGGAGTTTGAAACGTGTTTTGGCCAGGGCGCGGTGCCGGTATTCGACCTGCAGCCCCAGGCCGGCAACGACGACCAGCTGGCGGCCCGCAAAGCGCTGGCCGTGCAGGCGCTCACGCTGCAAATCCACGACGTGACCGCGTACGGGCCGGGCTCGGGGGATACGGCCTTGAAAAGCTACGCGCTGGTGCCTGACACCGGCAGCGTGATTTATTACCTCTACAACAGCGTGCGGCTGTTTTACCAGAACGGCGGCGGCACGTGCTACATCGTGTCGATTGGGTACTACGACGGGGACAGCGGCAGCAATGCCTTGACGGAAACGCTGGTGCCGGACGGCGGCAAGGCGCAGGCGAAGGATGCTGGCGGCAACACCGCCGACACGGCGGCCCCCACCGCCAACACGCCCACGAAAGACCAGTTCATCCAGGCCATCGACTCGCTGATTTACGAGCAGGAGCCCACCATGGTGCTCTGCCCCGATGCCCTGTGCCTGAACAAGAACGACTACTACGACGTGGCCAAAAAAATGCTACAGCACTGCAACGAAACCCAGAGCCGGGTGGCCGTGCTCGACGTGTTTGACGGGGCCGTGACCAACCCGCTCGCGCTGAACAGCGACGATACGCCCGTAAGCCGCTTCCGCGACGGCGTGGGCAACAACTACCTGAAATACGGCGTGAGCTACTTTCCGTGGGTGTACACCACGGTGGTGGGCGACACCGAAACCACGTTTCAGAACATGAGCAAAAACATGGTGACGACGGTGAATACCGCCGCCCAGAACGCCCTGACCACCGCCAAAGCCAGCCTGACGGCCAAAGCCCACACCCCCGACCTGCCCGCCGCCCAGCAAACGCTGCGCAGCGCCCTGGCCTATGCCAACCTGGTGCAGGCCGCGCGCCGCATGCACCTGCCCTCGCTGGCCGACGTGCAAAAAGAAGACGCCGACCGCCTGGCCGCCGCCCCCGGTGCGGCAACCCAGGCAAGGACGCTGGCCGGTACGGCTAGTACCGATGCTGGCAAAATTGCTGCCACCATCACGGGGGCAACTGCCGTGGACAAACTCGCGGCTGTCGGTACCACTATTACGACTGCCATCAACAGCGCCGACACCGCCGCCCAGGCGCTGACGGCCATTGGCGGCAGCGCCGCGGCCCAGGCCACCGAAGCGACCACGAACGTAGCCAAGGCGAATGCCGCACTGGCGAAAGTCACGGCCGCGGCCAACGCGGCCCAAACGCTGACGGGTGACGACCTGACCGCCAAAATAAAGGAGGTGACAGATGCCGCGACGGATGCCGCCGCCGCCGCAACCGCCGCCGCCGTTGCCGCGAATGCCGCCGCTGACGCCGCGACCGAAGATGCTAAAGCCGCCGGTGCCGCCGGCGATGTAGCTGCTGCGCAGGCGGCGGCAAAAAAGGCCCAGGCCACTTTTGATTCGATTGCGGGCGGGGTTGACGCCGCGGCGAAAGCAACGGCCACAAAAGGGGCCGTTGCGGATGCCAAGCTCGCATCGGACGCGGCCACGAAAGCTGCCGCTTCGGCCACGGCGGCAGCCGGTAAGTCCAGCAGCGCGGCGGCCATTGCGCTGGCCAAGGCCGCCTCTGATATGGCCGTCGCAACTGCCACGGCCGCCACTACCGCCGTGGGCCTGCCCACGGATACAGACCCGAAGGTCGCCGCCGCCGCTACCGCTGCCCAGGCCGTCATCAAGCAAGCCCAGAGCGCCGCCGACAAAGCCCAGCAGGCCACCGACCTGCTCAGCGGCCAGCCCCCAACCCCGGCCGAGCAAAACGTGGAGGTGCTGCGCCTGCACAACGCCCTGCTGGCGTCAAACTTCGACTACAAGCGCGTCGTCGACAACATTACCCGCTACCGCAACACCCTGCCCGTGGCCCCAGCCATGGCCGGCGTGTACACGGCCGTGGATACCAACCGTGGCGTGTGGAAAGCCCCCGCCAACGTGAGCCTGAGCGGCGTGATAGCCCCGACCGTGAACCTGAGCGACAACGACCAGGCCCGCCTGAACGTGGACGCCGTGTCGGGCAAGTCGGTGAATGCCATTCGGCCCTTCCCAGGCCAGGGCGTGCTGGTGTGGGGCGCCCGCACCCTCGACGGCAACAGCCAAGACTGGCGCTTCATCAACGTGCGCCGCACCATGATTATGCTGGAGCAGTCCATCAAGCTGGCGGCCCGCGCCTACGTGTTCGAACCCAACGACGCCAACACCTGGGTCACGGTGCAGAGCATGATTAGCAACTTCCTCTTCAACCTGTGGAAGCAGGGCGCCCTGGCCGGCTCGAAGCCCGACGACGCCTACAGCGTGGCCGTGGGCCTGGGTACCACCATGACGGCCCAGGACATTCTGGACGGCTACATGAACGTGTTCGTGAAAGTGGCCATCTCGCGCCCCGCCGAATTCATCGTCCTCAGCTTCCAGCAGCAGATGCAGAAGTCCTAACCGGGCTCGCATCCATTCTCCCAATTTTAACTTTTTAACTACCCAAGCTCATGGCTGGTGAAGCACAAGACGCCGTTTGGCCTCTCCCTAAGTTTTTTTTCAAAGTAGACCTCGGCAATGGCGACAGCGACGTGCCCTTTCAGGAGGTGAGCGGGCTCGAAACCGAAACCCAGATTATTGAGTACCGCGCCGGCAACAACCCGGTGTTTTCGACCATCAAAATGCCCGGCCTGGCCAAGGTGGGCAACGTGACCCTGAAAAAGGGCATTTTCGTGAAGGACAACAAGTTCTGGGCCTGGTACTCGCAGATTAAAATGAACCTGATAAAGCGCTCGACGGTGGTTATCAAGCTCTGCGACGAAGGCGGCAACCCCACGATGACCTGGACGCTGAACAACGCCTGGCCCTGCAAAATCCAGGGTACCGACCTGAAGGCCGACGGCAACGAAGTGGCCGTGGAAACGCTGGAAGTGGCGTATGAAACGCTCGTGGTGGCGAATGCTTAAGCTTCGACTGAAATAGGAACGTCATTCCGAGCGCAGCCGAGGAATCTCGCCCGCGCCGTTCGGGTGTCGCTCAACGATTCGAGCGAGATTCCTCGGCTACGCTCGGAATGACGTTCTTTTCTCGGCCTTCTTACATTATCAACGACCTAGCCCTTTATGCCTGACCAAGGATACCCTCCCGTAGGATTCTACTTCGCCCTCGGGTTCAGCGGCGTGAACACGACGGCCGATGCCGCCTTTCAGGAAGTGTCGGGCCTGTCGGCGGAACGTGAAACCGAGACCATCGGCGAAGGCGGCCAGAACCTGTACAAGTACACGGTGCCCACCGTGGCCAAATACAGCAACCTGGTGCTGAAGCGCGGCCTGCTCACGGAAGGCTCGGACCTGGCGACCTGGGTTCGGAACACCATCGGCTCAGACTTGTCGGTGCCCATTCAGCCGAAGCAGGTATACCTCAAGCTGCTCAACGAGCAGGGCCAACCGCTGGCTTTCTGGTCGTTCGAGAATGCCTGGCCGGTGAAGTGGAGCGTGTCCGACTTCAACGCCCATGACAGCACCATTGCCATCGAAACGCTGGAACTGAGCTACACCTGGTTTCGGCAGCAGCCGGTGTAGCCAGAAGGAATAATGCCCGTCATGCCGAGCGCAGCCGAGGCATCTCGCTTGTGATAGTAATCAATTTGATTAGTGGTGGCACGCGAGATGCCTCGGCTGCGCTCGGCATGACGGTCTTTTCCGTGAGTTCATATTCAACCATCCACTCCCCCACCATGCCCATCGAAATCCGCGAGCTCGTCATCAAAGTGACGGTGTACGAAGACAGTCGCCGCCCGACACCCGCAGCGGCAGCCTTCAACGCCGAAGCGCGCGAGCAGCTCCGCCAGGAGCTCACCGAGAGCTGCGTGCGCGAGGTGCTGGCGCAGCTGCGCCGACAGCGCGAGCGGTAGCCCATGCCCTAATTTTCTTCCTTTCTGCAATGAACTACCCTGACTCCCGCCGCACATGACGTTGGTTAAAATGCTCATCCAGAGCTACGAGGATAATACCTTTTCGACCAAAGGCGCGGGTAAATACACGGTTTTCCTGAACCCCGAGTCGTTCACGCACACGTTCGAGGTAGCGTACGACAAAACCGAAACCCAGGGCCAGAGCGGCGCCACGGCCAAGTTCAAGGCCATGGGCGACGAGCAGGTGAGCTTCGACCTGATGTTTGACGGCACCGGCGCGGTCGTGGGCACGGTTATCGACGTGGACACGGAGGTGAAAAAGCTCCGCAGCGTGACGCTCGACTACCAGGGCAAGCTGCATTCGCCCTACTACTTACAGCTGAGCTGGGGCACGCTGCTCTTCAACTGCCACCTCACCAAGTTCGACGTCAGCTACACGCTGTTCCGGCCCGACGGCTCGCCGCTGCGGGCCAAGGTGTCGCTCACGTTTGTGGGCTTCACCGATACCGCCACCAAAGCCAAACAAGCGGATAACCAATCCTCCGACCTCACCCACCACCACTACGTGCAGGCCGGCGACACACTGCCGCTGCTCTGCCACCGCATTTACGGGCACTCGCGCTATTACCTGGCCGTGGCTGCCCACAACCAGCTCATCAACTTTCGGCGGCTGGAGCCCGGGAAGCTGCTGCAGTTTCCGCCGCTGGTGTAGTGGCGTGGCATATTTTCTTTGCTCTCTACTGTCATCCTGAGCATTCTGCGATTCAAGCAGAGTCGAAGGACCTTATCACGCTAGAAAAACATGATGCAATCTCAACGATACAATCGTGATAAGGTCCTTCGACTCTGCTTGAATCGCAGAATGCTCAGGATGACAAACGAAAAAAACTCCTTTTGCCTTTCGACTTATTATGCCTGCTGTAAGCCCTCTTGCTTCCAATACCGACCTGGTTACGTTCCGTATTCTGGCCGATGGGAACGAAATCAATTCGTCGTACCAGGTGCGCTCGATTGAGGTGAGCAAGGGCATCAACCGCATTGGCAGCGCGCGGCTGGAGCTCTACGATGGCAGCGTTTCCAACGAAGACTTCGCGGCGAGCGACTCGGCCGACTTCCTGCCCGGCACGGAGCTGACCATTTCGGCCGGCTACCACACCAACAACCAAGTCATTTACAAAGGCGTCATCGTGAAGCACGGCTTGGAGGTTTCGGCCACTTCGCTGCTGGTGCTGGAATGCCGCGACAAGGCCGCCAAGCTGACCGTGGGCCGCAAAAGCACCACCTTCGCCGACAGCACCGACGGCGACGCCATCGAGAAAATCATTGCCTCGCACGGCCTCACCGCCTCGGTCGACTCCACCACCGTGACGCACCCCAGCCTGGTGCAGCACTATTGCTCCGATTGGGATTTTGTGGTGGCCCGGGCCGAAGCCAACGGCCTAGTGGTCATCAGCGAGCAGGATACCGTGACCGTAGCCAAGCCCAAGCCGGATGCCAACGCCGTGCTGGTTCTCACCTACGGTGCGAGCATCATCAGCTTTGCGGTGGACATGGATGCCCGCTCGCAGTACCAGGCCGTGAAGGTGAAGTCGTGGGACTACACCACCCAGGCCATGCTGGAAGCCGATGCCGCCCCGCCCGGCGTGGGCACGCCCGGCAACGTGCAGGCCTCCAGCCTGGCCGACGTAATGGCCGAACCTTCCTACGACCTGCCCACCGCCGCGGCCACCACCCAGCCCGAGCTGCAGGCCCACGCCGACGCGCTGCTGCTAAAATCGGCCCTGGCGAAGGTGCGGGGCTCGGTGAGCTTCCAGGGCAGCGCGCTGGCGGTGCCGGGCTGCACCGTGGAGCTGGCCGGCATGGGCCAGCGCTTTAATGGCACAGCCTACGTGTCGGGGGTGACGCACACGGTGGCCGATGGCAACTGGGTAACTGAAGTAGCACTGGGGCTCGACGAGCAGTGGTTTGCCGAGCAGCACCCCGAGGTGGCGGCGCCCTCGCTGCTGGGGCCGCTGCCCGGCATTCAGGGCCTCTACAATGCCGTGGTGGCCCAAATTCATGCCGACCCGCTCAACGAATTCCGGGTGCAGGTGAAGGTGCCAACCTTGCAGAATCAGCTGCTGTGGGCCCGAATGGGGCATCCGTACGCCTCATCGGGCAGCGGCGCGTTCTTCTACCCCGAGGTGAACGACGAGGTGATTCTCGGCTTTTTCAACAACGACCCGCAGCAGCCCGTGGTACTGGGCGCGCTTTACAGCAGCACCCGCGCCCCCGCCTATACACCCGCCGAAAAGAATAACCAGAAAGGCTGGAAGACGCCTAAGCTGCTCACCATCGAGCTTGAAGATGAGAAGAAAATCATCACCATCAGCACGCCCGGCGGCAACAAGATAATACTTGACGACGAGGCCAAAAGTGTTACCATCAACGACTCGCACAGCAACAAAGTGGTGCTGTCGTCGAGCGGCATCCTGCTCGACAGCGCCACCAACCTCACCCTGAAAGCTGCGCAGAACATCGAGCTGACCGCCACCAACGGCATCACCCTCACCGCCACAGCCGACCTGGGCCTGAATGGCCTGAACGTGAACGCCACCGCCAAAGTGAGCCTGAAAGCCGCCGGCAACGCCACCGCCGAACTCTCGGCAGCGGGCCAGACCACGGTGAAAGGGGCAATTGTGATGATTAACTAATGTGATGAAGATGAACGAAAATGGCCCGTCATGCAGAGTGCAGCGAAGCATCTCGCGTGCTACTAGTAATCCTTTCGATTGGATTGCGTTGCGCACGCGAGATGATTCGCTGCGCTCTACATGACGGGCCTTTGTCCGCTTTAAAGCACCTATCCACCCCTACTACTTCCCCGCCCTATGCCCCCCGCCGCCCGCCTTACTGATATGCACACCTGCCCGATGGTAACACCGGCCGTACCGCCCATTCCGCACGTGGGCGGGCCGATTGTGGGGCCGGGCATGCCCACGGTGCTCATTGGCGGGCTGCCGGCGGCGCGGGTGGGCGACATGGCCGTGTGCGTGGGCCCGCCCGACAGCATTGTGATGGGCTCGACTACGGTGCTGATTGGCGGCGTGCCGGCCGCGCGCATGGGCGACCCCACGGCCCACGGTGGCAGCATTGCGCTGGGCTTTCCCACCGTGTTGATTGGAGGCTAAGTCATGGCTGATTTCAACCAAAACGACCCGAACGAGCTAACGCAGGCTGGTTTCCTGGGCAAGGGCTGGAGCTTCCCGACGGCATTCGCAGCCACGGGCGGGCCGCTGCGCCTGGAAATGGTGGCGGCCGAGAATGACATCCGCCAGAGCCTGCACATCCTGTTTCATACCGAGCCCGGCGAACGGATTATGAACCCCAACTATGGCTGCGCGCTGCGGCAGTTTCTGTTCGAGCCCATGGACACTTCGGCGATAACGCGCCTGAAGGCCACCGTGGAAAAAGCCGTGCTCAATTATGAATCGCGCATCCGGCTGCAGGGCGTGGAAGTGAACGTGGAGAACCAGCTCGACGGCGTGCTGCTGCTTGAAGTCAGCTACGTGGTGCGCTCGCTCAATAGCCGCCACAACGTGGTCTTTCCCTTCCAACGCGAGGCCACCCTGCTCGCCGACCACTCCGCGTAGATGAATTTTGGCGTGCTCCCTTCGCGGTTTCAGCCGGCCGGCACCTCGCAGCAGGGCCGGCGGCAACCGGCCCTGCTCGAAGGGCCGGTGGAGCTGGTGCACGCCCCGCTCGAAGAGCTGTTGGCTTACATGGCCCGCCTCTCGACGAAGGTGCGCTACTACGAAGCCCGGGGCGGCCAAGTGGAGAGCACCCGCAACTGGAACCTGGCCGAGCAAAGCGAGCTGTTTATGCTGGCCCTCATGGCCCGGCAGCGTCTCACCACCCAGTACGCTCACTTCACGCGGCTGGTGCGGCAGCTCGAAGACCCGCTGGCGCTGCCCCGGCAGCACCAGTTCATTCAGGGCAAAATTCTGAGCCAGGTATTTCTGATGGCCGAGCAGCTGGAGCGCTGGTGGGGCGCGCAGCAGATTAGCAGCATCCGCAGCTCGCTGGAAGGGGAGTTGCGCGGCATTGTGGTGGGCTTGGGCGCGGGCCTGCGCCAGGTGGCCGCCATCGAGCAGGCCCTCAAGGACCAGCAGGTGTGGCAACCGCCCTACCCCGGCCACCGCTACCGCCCCGACCGCATGGAGCACCTCTGGACGATGCCGGAGCCAGCAGTCGACATTACGGCCGACAGCTTCGACAACCAGCTGCGCGATGTGCTCTGGAAGTTCTACCACGCCCAGGCGCAGATTGCCGCTGTGGCCAAGCGCGTGCTCGAACAGGTGGTGTACCACCTACCCCAAGCCCGGTCGGCTGCGGCCAACATGCGGCCCGAAATTGCCCTGCTCGTCACGTTCTGCCAGCTCTTCCAGCACGCCCAGCACGCGCTGAACGAGTTGCCGCGCCGGCAGCTCAACTACTATTACCAGGAGGTGCTGCGGGTGGCGTTGCGGCCGGCCCGGCCCGACCACGCCTACCTGGTTTTTGGGCTGGCGAAGGGCGTGCCAGGCTACCTGCTGCCGGCCGGCACCGCGGCCGAGGGCGAGAAGGATGCTCACGGCCGCCGGCCCACGTTCCATACCACGCAGGCCCAGCCGCTCACGCCCTGGCGGGTGCAGCAGTTCAGCTCGGTGTTTGTGAGTGGAATTGACAAGGGCGCAGTACAGGGCATCTGGGCCGCTCAGCAAGCCGACTCGGCCGATGGCCGGGGCCAGCCGCTGGCCAACCCGGCCGAGGGCTGGGCACCGTTTGGCGAAGCCCAGGAATTGCTGACCCCGTCTCAGCGCAACATGGGCGCGGCGGCGGTGGGCTTTGCGGTATCAGCCCCCGTGCTGCTGCTGCACGAAGGCCACCGCACCATCGAGCTGGACATTGATTTCGAGCCCGAAAGCTTTGCCCGGCAGCTCGCCGCGCACCACGCGGCCCCAGTCGGGCAGCAGGCGGTGCGCGCGTTTGAGGATTTAGTGCGCGATGCCTTCCGCATTGACATTAGCGGAGCCACGGGCTGGCTGCCGCTGCGCGTCGAGGCCGTGTACCGCACCCCCAACGGCACGGGCCTAACTTGGCGGCTGAACCTAGACCGCGCCCAGCCCGCCGTGGTGCCGCACCAGCCGGAGCTACACGCGGGCCAGTTCCGCTCGGCGTGGCCGGTGCTGCGGCTGCGGCTCAATGCCCACGCGCCTACCTACGGCTACTCCAGCCTGGGGGCGCTGCAGCCACACACCATTGCCATTCGGGTGCGGGCGCACGAAATCCAGGGCCTGCAGCTGAGCAACCAGCTGGGACCGCTGGCCTCGGGGCTGCCGTTTGCGCCATTTGGCCCGCAGGCGCGAATGGGGGCTTACCTGCTGGTGGGCTACCCCGAACTGTTCCGCAAGCGCCTGATCGAACTGGCCCTGGGCCTGCACTGGGCTGAACTGCCCACCGAGCCGGGCGGCTTTGCCGACTACTACCGGAACTACGCGCCGACGGTGACCAACGACTCGTTTCGGGTGGCCACGAGCTACCGGCGCGACTGGCGCTGGGTGCCGGCCACCTTGCCGGGCAGCTCAGTGGCACTGTTTCAGCCCTCGGGCCCGCTGCGGCCGGGCACCCCAACGCTGGCCGCCACCACCGAGCTGGAGCTGAACACCGGAGCAGCCACCGATTTCAGCCAGCAACTGATTGATGTGGCGGCCTCACAGCCGTCGGAGGCGGCCACGGGTAGCCTCCGGCTGGAGCTGGTGGCCCCGGGCATGGGCTTCGGCATCGAGCAATACCCCTCGCTGCTGGTCGAGACCATGCAGTACAACGCCCGCCACACCTCCGAGCCGCGCCCGTTGCCGCGCCCGCCCTTCACGCCGCAGCTGCGGAGCCTGGAACTGCGCTACGCGGCCGAGGAAGTGTTTGCGGCGGCTTCGCTGTTTGGGAAGCCGGGGCCAGGCCAGCCGCAGTTCTACCACATTCACCCCTTGGGCGAGTACCCGCCGGGACAGGCGGCCACCGCGGCCAGCGAGGCCCGCACCCTGCGCCTGCTGCCGGAGTTTGCGGCCGAGGGCACGCTCTACATCGGGCTGGCGCAGCTCGCGCCGCCCCAGCAAATCAACCTGCTGTTCGAGCTGGCGCCCTTTGGCCAGTTCCTGCGGCAGCACACGGCCGCTACCGGCGCCGTCGACCAAATGAGCCAGCCCAAAGTGGAGTGGGCCTACCTCAGCCAGGATGAATGGCAGAAATTCGTGCCCGGCACGGCCCTGCCCGACAAGGCCGTGCGCGACGAAAGCCACGGCCTGACCGAGCTGCACCCCGTGTACCTCACCCTGCCCGATGACATGGACACGCGCCACACCGTGATGCCCGACGGCTTGTTCTGGCTGCGCGCCTCGGTGGCGCACGGCACGGCGGCCATCAGCCGGGTGCGGGCGGTGCACCAGCAGGTGGTGCTAACCGAGCGCACCACCCCCGCCGTGGGCGAGCCCGTGCCTTTCGTGGGGCATTTGCCGGCCCGCAGCCTGAGCCGACTGGCGCGCCCCAACCCCGCACTGGCTACGGTAGCGCAGCCGCTGGCTTCGTTCGGCGGCGCGGCTGCCGAGGAAGCAGCGGCCTACAACACCCGGGTGAGCGAGCGCCTGCGCCACCGCGGCCGGGCCGTAACGCCCTGGGACTACGAGCACTTGGTGCTGGAGCATTTCCCGGAAGTGTACCAGACCAAATGCCTGCGCGCCAATCAGGTGCCGGCGGCTATTCGGCGACCGGGGCTGGTAGTGGTGGTGGTTACGCCCTATCCACCTACTGCCACGGCGGGCTACCAGTTGCCCAACTTCAGCCCCCACCAGCTCGACCGGATGCAGGCGCTGCTGCAACGGGTAGCCGCGCCGCGCATTCGGGTGCAGGTGTGCAACCCGTTCTACGAGCAGGTGCAGGTGCGGGGCAAGGTGCGCTTCACGGAATCGGCGAAGCTGGCTACGCCCCAGCCGGGCGCGCTGCTGGCGCGGCTGGAGCAGGAGCTGCGTGAGTTTCTGTCGCCGTGGGCGCGCGCGGCGGGTGCGCCGGGCCAGCCGCAGGGGCTGACTGGTGCCCGGGTGCTGTCCTTCCTCAACCAGCGGCCTTACGTGGAATTTGTGACGGGATTCTCGGCGGTAAAAATGGCCCTGGAAAACGGCCAGTATTTGTTTTATGACACCGATGCGCTGGACGACGCAGCGGCCGAAGCCGGCACCGAGCAGGCCCTCGACGACCTCACCAACCGCCCGTGGAGCGTGTACCTCTCGGCGGGGCACCACCACCTGGCCGAGGTAACGACGGTGGCGGCCAAAAAGGCGGACTTCCAGGCCCAACCCGCCGGCATCGGCAACCTCACCATCGGCACTGATTTCGTGATTTACAACCGCTTCGAGCCCGGGCACGAGCCCAGCCCGCCGCCGGCCCTCGCGCCTCAGCCCAGCCAACCTTAACGCTACGCTACCCTATTGTCTTCCCACCCTTCGCCCATGGACAACTTCGTCGAACAACCCCAGCGCCGCACCACGCTGCGGCAGTATTTCAAGCAGGGACGCATGCCCACCGAGGAGAGCTTCCGCCACCTGATTGATTCGAGCGTGAACAAGTTGGACGACGGCTTTTCGCGGCACCCGGTGCAGGGCCTGCAGCTGGGCGCGACCGAGGCCGGAGCCGACCCCAAACAGGGCCAGCGGCTGCTTTCATTTTACCGGGGCTGGCAGCAGCTGCGCAACGAAGCCACCACCTGGTTTGTAGGCCTGCTGGGGGCCGAGCCGAGCGCCGAAGCGCAGGGCCTGGGCCTGGCCTTTGCCGAGCCGCAGGAGCGCCCCGAAGCCGACCCCGACAACGATGACGACCGCACGCCCCCACCGCCCGTGCGCCTGTATCTGGCCCCCGGCGGCAAGGTGGGCATTGGCACCACCAACCCCAGCGCCCGCCTCAGTGTGGACGGTTTTGTGGGCAGTGTGGGCCGCACGGGCACTTTCCAGAACGAACCCGACCAACCCGGCCAGCCCGGCCCCGAAGCCCTCGACCCGGCCCGCTACACCGGCGCGCTGCTGGTGCCCGCCAACGGCGAGTGGCACCCCATCATCAGCGGCCTGCGCGGGCTGTGGAGCTTTGAGGTAATGGCCGCGGCCTACGGCCCGCCAACCAGCGGCAACTACGCCATGGCCCACGGCGTGGCTCTGGGCGTGCACGGCCGGCAGCAGCCCATCCATCTGCAGGAAGCCCGCTACGGCGGCTGGCGGCAGCGCATCGAGCTGCGTTGGTTCATCGAAGCGCCCGGCACGCGGGAGCAGCCGGCGCCGCTGTATGGCCTGAAGATGCGCACCCGCAAGAATTTCGGCGCTGGGGCGTCCATCATGTATCACATCACCTGTCTTTTTGAAGACCACCGGCCTTAGTAGTTAGGGTGAAAAGAACCGTCATGCTTCGCTGCGCTCTGCATGACGTTCCCGCTGCCCATTTCCTACATCGCCTCTACCTCCCTGCTACCCATGCAATGCATTTCGTCCACCATTTCGAAAAACCAGGAGCTGCCCATCGGGCTCGACTACTTTCGCCTGCGGGCCGAGGGAGTGAGCCTGCTGCAGGCACTCAGCGGCAACGTGTGGACGGATTACAACGAGCACGACCCGGGCGTGACCATTCTGGAGGCCCTGTGCTACGCCATAACCGACCTTAGCAACCGCGCCCGGCAGCCCATTCCCGACCTGCTGGCCCGGCCACCCGGCACGGCCCCGCGCGCGGTTGCGCCCCTGGTGCCGGCTCCCGAGGCCTTTGCCAACCACCCGGTTACGGCCAACGACTACCGGAAAATCGTGCTGGGGGACGCCCAGCTCCGGCAAGCCGTGCGCAACGTCTGGATTAAGCCCCGGCGCAAAAACCCGGGCGAATACACCGTGCGCGTGGGCCTGTATTATGAGGCGAATACGCCGAGTCCCGCCGTGAACCGCCCGGCGCTGGCCGGCCAGGTACTGAGCCTCCTCAACCAACACCGCAGCCTGGGCGAGCAGTTTGGCAAAGTGGTTTTTCTGGAACCCTACCTCGTGGGGATTGGCGGACGGCTGGAGATGCAGGGGACCCAGTTGCCCGAAGACGTGCTGACTGAAGCCCTGTGGCGCGTGTACACCATCCTTCAGCCCACCGTGGCCCGGCACGACCAGGCCAGCTGGCCCAACCTGCCCGGGCATCCCGAAGAAATTCTGGCCGGCCCGCTGCTCGAACACGAGCTGCTGCTGGAACGCGACTTTGCCGCTCAGCCGCGCCAGATGGGGGCCGCCCAGCTACACGCCGAGCTCAGTACCCTGCCCAGCCTGCGCGGCGTAGACGGCCTCAGCTTGTACGAGCCCGGCCAGGACCGGCCGTCGGTGCTGATACAGGTTGGCAAAGACCAGGAGCTGCTACTGGACGTGGAAGCCAGCCTGCAGCGCCTCTGTGTGAGTTTCAAGGGAGTGCTGGTGAACGTGAACCCAGCCCGGGTGCGCCACAAGTTTGAGCAGCGCCGCGCCGAGCAGCAGCGCGCCCTGCGCCGCCCGCTGCCCACCGCCGCCCCGGCCCCGGCCGAGCCCCGGCCCTTCCTCAACCTGGGGCATTACGACTCCATTCAGCACAGCTTTCCGGCGGTGTACAGGCTGGGGCCGGATGGGCTGCCCGCCGCAGCCCCGCCCAACCAACGGGCCCAAACCTGGCAGCTCAAGGGGTATTTGCTGTTCTTTGAGCAGTTGATGGCCAACTTCTGCGCCCAGCTCAGCAACGCCGAAGCCCTGCTCTCGGGCCAGCCGGTGCTGCACGAGGAGCAGCTTTTTGCCCAGCGCCCGGTCGACGTTCCCTCCCTGGACTACCTGCTCGATGAGCCCGGCCGGCCGCGCGCCCCACAAGCCCCCGATGACCGCACGCCCGACCTGCCGGGCTACTCCGCCGTGCCCGATACCACGCCCGACTTCAACCACTCCTACCTGCACAAGCTGGCCGAAGACCCCAGCGCCCTGCGCCGCCGCCGCGACGCGCTGCTGACCCACCTGCTGGCTCGGTTCGCCTACGTTATTGCCCCCTTCCACCCCGCCCCGAGCGACCCCGACGGCATTCCGGCCCACAGCCTGCAGGTGCGCGAAAACCTGCTGCGCCACCTGAACACGGTGATTAGCCACCGCGGCGCGGCCCGGGTGGCCTTCGACTTGCTGCCCCGCACCGATGCCTCGCCTTACGACGTCTCGGGGCTGGAGCTATTCCTGTACCTGCTCACGGGCATCCGCTATTTCGAGCTGGCGGCCCGGCACAAGCTTCTGACCATGCTCGAAAAGGAGGTGTGGCTCGACCAGAGCGCTGCTGGCCCCACAGCCCGGTTGGTGGTGCACGGGGCCGAGCTGGATTTTCCCACGTTCCTGGCCGTGCAGCAAAGCCTGCTGGCCGACCCCAGCCTGGGCAAGTCGACGGAATCGGGCCGCCTGAGCCTGGCAGATGAAAACGGCCACCCCACGGGCCTGGAGCTGGAATTGCTGACCGCCCAGCCCACGCCCGGCAACAGCGCGCCGCAGCAGGTGATGCGCTACCTGGCCCGGCTCGATGAGTACCTCAACCGCTTCATTCTGCTAGACCACTGCACCCTGCAGTCGGCTACCCCCGCGCCGGCCGCCGATAAAGACGAGTCTTACAGTCCGTATGAGTTCCAAATCAGCGTCTGCCTGGCCGCTTTCACCAGCGCCTTTCAGCCCCGGCCCGGCGCACCGGCCAACACGCCCAGCGAGTACCAGGAGTACGTGCAAAACCTGATTCTTACCCACGCGCCGGCCCATTTACTGGTCCACATCATCTGGCTCGATTTCGAGGAGATGAAAGACCTCGAAGGCCGCTACGAAGGGTTCGTGGCCGCCGGGGGCTTGCGCCTCGGCGATGCCAGCCGCAACCCCACCCAACTGCTGGAAAAGCAGCAGAATCTGCTCGAATTTCTGCGTCCACATTTTTAGTAGCCAGCAGTAAAAACCTGAATTCAACCACCAAATAACGCGCCGGCCTTTCCCAACTAAACCCTTACCTCTCCCCTCATGCACGCTCCCCACGCCATCCAGACCCTGCGCTTCGAGCTGCTGGCCGATGCGGTGCCCCAGGCCCGCCGGCTGCCCGAGCGGTTCAGTGCGCTGTGCCGGCAGCAGCTGGCGGTGGTACTGGAGGAGGAGTTTGCCGCGCACTGCCCGCCGCACCAGCAGCTGCGCCTGCCACAACTGGTGCTGGAGCTGCCGCCCGTTGCCGACCGCCGCCTCGAAGCCAAACTGCCCGACCTGCTCCGCCAGGCCCTGCGCACGGCGCTGGCCCGGCTTGGCGCAAGCGCCCAAACAGCCATTACCACCACGTCGGAGGCCACCTCCTGGCTCGATGTGCTGGAGCATTTTCTGCGGCACGGCCGCTTGCCCTGGCAGGTCGCAGCCGCCTCGTTTTCGCTGGATGAAGTGCTGCGCCGCGTGGTGGAGCACCAGGCTGCCGCTTTTCGGGCCCTGCTGCTGCGCCTGGGCCAGACGGCCCAGCGGCGGCAGCGGCTGGTGTGGCAGCTCAACGCCGACCAGCTGCAGCTGCTGCTCGTGGTGCTCGAACCCATTCATGCGCCTTTTCTGCACGCCTTCGTGCTGGCCACGCTGGCTGCCCACCGCCAGCAGCCCCTCGCCCCCATTACAGCCACGGCGCTGCGCAGCATCATGTACGAGCTGGTGTTGGCGGACTTGCTGCTGCACGCGGGCACGGCGTTCAACCGCCGCGCTTTTCTGGAGCGCCAGGTACGCCAGCTGGCCGGGCAGTACAACCTTTCCTTCCCGGATTTGCTACGGCAGCTGGTCGCCGCTGAGCTGGCCCTGACGCCCCGCACCCAATCGGCCCTCTCCGTACTGCTCGAAGACCTGCACCAGCGCTACCGCCCAGCAGATTTGCCCGGGGTGGCCGCGGCGGCCGGGCAGCGGCCGAATATAAGTCGCGCCGACGGGGGCGCTACTTCGCAAGCTGCTGGCACCGCTCAGCAAGTAACCGGTGGGGCAGCTTCGGCTTCGTCGTCATCTGAAAATTCAACCGCAGCTACGGCTACAACAGCTGTTATGGTAGCCAGAGCAGCCGCTGGTACTACCGTTGGCGGAATAGCCGGAGCATTAACTGGTGCGGCAACCAGCGCGGCCAACTCCGAAGCCGCAGCCGACCCTGTAGCCGCCGATTTTTCGGCAAATCCGGCGGCCTCGCTCACCTATTTTCTACAGTATGGCTCGCTGCCGCTGGCCGCCCCGGCTCGCACCGCGCAACAGCTGCTGGCAGCCTTCCCGGCCTGGCTCACGCAGGGTTGGCGCGTGCTGCGACCGGCGCTGCAAATGGGGGGGCCGGCCGCGCTGCACCGGCTGGCGCAGCTCTTGCCGGAATCCATGCTGATGCAAGTGCTTCGGCTGGCCACGCCCGGGCAGTTACGCCCCGTGCAGGGCGTGATGGAGGCCGTATGGCAGCAGCCAGTTGTACAAGCCGCCGGCAACACCCGGTCGGATTTGTGGGAGCACACGCTCAACTATGTGTTGCGGGAAGATTTCCGCGCGTTCAGCAGCCCGGAATTTCAACAGTGGCTGGTGAAACGGTTAGCTGCTTCGGCGGCGGGCAATGTTTCGGCCGTTGGCCAAGCCGCTGCGGCTGCCGCGAACGCACTGACCATGCACCCCTCGGCTGCCAGTGCCGCCAATGGTGCCAGTGCCGCTCAGACAGTCGGCAACCAGGTTTTCGCCAGCCCGGCTTCTGCAGCCAGCCCGGCTTCTGCCGCCAGCAGTTCCGCATCCGACAGCAAGGTTTTCAGCGCTAATCAAACCTCGGCAGTCCATCAGGCATCCGTCGCCGGCGCTCCCGCTGCGCAATCAGCTTCCGCTGCCACTACGCCAGCCACCGGTTTCAGTTCGGCGGCCAGCATGCCCCTTTCAGCTCACAACGCTCCCGGAGCGGGCCAGGCACTCACCGACAGTGGTGCTGCAGCCGCCAGCCATGCTTTTGGTGCTGATGAAGTATTGGCTTCCGGCGATGCTCAGGATGTTACGGCCGCAATTGCTACGCGCAGTGCCCCGGCCGCTGGCAGTGCCCTTTCATTGCCGCAGGCCCAGGAAGTACTCCAACTCCACTTGGCCGGAGGCTTAACGCCGCCGTGGTGGCCGACCAGTACCATCAGCCCCGCCAGGCTGCGCACCCTGCTGGCCCAGGTGCTGCGGGCAGGGGCGCTGCCCGATTTCCTGCGAAACCAGGCCCTGACCGCGGCGGCACAACAGCGGCTGGTAGTGCTGGCCGACTTTTCTCAATTGACCCGCCTATTAACGGCCCGTCGGCTTTCCAGCAGCTCTGCGACTTCTGTAGCGGCACTGGCTGGGTTGGAACGCCGCGAAACTACAAGCGCCGCAGGGCAGCCTTCCGATTGGCTGCTGTTGCTGCGGGCCGCTTATCTGGCGTTTTACCTAAAGGGTGGGCAACCGGCTACGAAAGGCTCGGTTTTGGCGGAAATCCAGCGGTTGGCCGCCTTTTATCAACTACCCATGCCGGCCACCCTGGGAAGAATCCGGCGGCTGCTCGCCGCCCAGCCCACTTTATTGGGTAATGCTTTCTTTAGCGGTCTGAATCAAAGCCTCCAACTGCCGGTAGCTGCCACAGCTGCGCAACCAGCCGAACCACCCAAAGCAACCGCAGCCCCTCAGGTCGCGGAGAAGCAGTACCCGGTACCAGAACCAACTACCAAAACAGTTGAGAGCGGCTTTCCAGATAAGCAGAGCAGCCATTTGGAAGAACAGAGCAGCCATTTAACTAAGCAGAGCACGCAATCAGAGGAGCAGAGCAGCCATTTAACTAAGCAGAGCCTGCAAGCAGCGGGGCAGAGCAGCAATCTAAGAGTGCAGAGCAGCTTTCCAAAGGAGCAGAGCGGCAATACAAGAGCGCAGAGCAGCCAGCCAGAAGCGCAGAGCCGCTTTCCAAAAGAGCAGAGTAGCCAGCCAGAAGCGCAGAGCCGCCAGCTAAGAGCGCAGAGCAGCTTATTGGAAGGGCAGAGCCGCCAACCAGAAAAGCAGAGTCGCCAGCCTGAGGAGCAGCACGGCCTTTCGCCTTACTCGCCTGACGTTACCGGGCGCCTGACCCAGCTTCCGACCGGTATAGCGGCCCGCGACCTGGTGTTCTATCTGTTGCGGCACCAGCAGGCGCCGTGGTGGGCCCCAGCCGGCCTCACGCTTGCGCACCAGCAGCAGCTGCTGACGCAGGTGGCCCACGAGTACCGGGCCGGCTTGCAGGAGTTGGTGCACACGCACGGCCGGGAGCCCGCGTTTCGGCAGGCGCTGGCGGAGCAGGCCAGCTTCGCGCAGTTGGCCCGGTTCGTATCGAAGCCCGGCCCGGCGGCCCCGGGTCGCCTGGCACCGGCTACCCTGGCGGCGCTCGACCAGCAGCTGGCCCGGGCCGGCGAGCCCGTGGCCCGGCTGCTGCGCCTGGCTTACCTCACGGCAGCCTTCCACGCCAACCCTGCCGATGTCCGCACCCTGGCGGCCCAGGTGCGGGCGCAGGCGCTGCGCACGGGCACCGCCTGGCGTACCGTGTTGCGTTACGTAGCCGCGCTGCACCGGCAGCTGCCGGCCCTGGCCACGGCCCCATTCTTCGCCGCGCTACTGGCGGCGGCCGCCACCTACGAGCAAGTAGCCCGGCCGCAGCCGCGGCCCGCTGGCCGCCACACCCGCTCGCGGCCGACTTCCACCAGCGCGACGCACAGCCAGCTGGCGGCCACCGCGTTTCAGGAGCTTGAGGAATACCTGCGCACCGGGCAGGCCCCCGCCTCTACAGCGGATGGAAACGCGGGCGGGCGGGCAGTAGGCGGCACTTTGGCTGATGGAATATCAACGTCGGAAGCACATATAAATGGCCAGTCTGTTGCTGGAGTCCCCGTTCCAAGTGGTCCGTCGGCCGCCAGCCGAAGCGCTACATCTGGTACGGTACCGCAGCCATTCGCGGCGCAATGGAAGCTCCTGCTGCGGTCCGAGCACCGCGCGGCGTTGCAGCCCCTGCGGCCGCTGCTGGCCTCACGCACGGTGCGCAGCCGCCTGCTGGCCGGCCTGGCAGATACGGAGTTTTGGCAGCTGCTGCGGCAGCTCTATCCCGGCCACTACCGGTTGGCCTTCCGCCTGGCAGCCGATTGGCAGCTATTGGCCCGGCAGGGTTTGGTGAAGTTGAACGCACCGGCATTGTTTGAGGTGCTGCTAGTACTGGTTCAGAGTACGCCCGTGGCCTCCTGGCGGCCCGATACGGCCGTGCGGGCGCTGCTCGCGGCCGAGGAAGCACTGTGGCCCCAGGCTGCCGCTAGGCGCGGGCATTCGCGCGCCGGCCAGCTGCTAGCAGCCATTGGCCGGCGTGGGTTGGTGCTGCGCGGGCCGCTGGCGGCCCTGCTCACCCTGCACCACCAGGCCGGCCAGGTGGCCAAGTCTGCCCCGCCGTCCACCCCCATTCCGTTTATCACAGAAGCAGACCGGCCCATGGAAACCGTGTACCTCGCCAATGCCGGGCTCGTGCTGCTGTGGCCCTTCCTGACCATGCTGTTCGACCGGTTGGGCTACCTCGAAAACCAGCAGTTTCGCGACGAGGGCAGCCGGCAGCGGGCGGCCCTGTTGCTGCAATTCCTGGCCTCCGGCGCTTCGGAAGTGCCCGAATACCAGCTGCCGCTCAACAAGCTGCTGTGCGGCGTGCCCCAGGGCCAGCCGCTTCCCCGCGAGCTGGCCCTTATCGCTGCCGAAACGGAGTTGGGCGAAAGCCTCCTCAAGGCCGTTATCGCCCGCTGGGATGCGCTGAAAAGCACCAGCATTGCGGGCCTGCGCGAAACCTTCCTGCTGCGGCCCGGCAAGCTCGAGTGGCTGCCCGACGACCGCATCGTGCTCACGGTGGAGCCCAAAACCCTTGATATTCTGCTGGACCGGCGGCCCTGGTCTATTTCCATCATCAAGCTGCCCTGGATGGCGGCCCCGCTCTACGTCACATGGCGCTAACTACTTCTACTATCAACGGGGCAGTTCTAGCCGCCGAGCTGCACTGGTTGGAGCAGGTTATTGCCACCCGGCTAGCCCTGTACTTCGGCCTTGAAAGCACGTACGCGACGATTACGGCCGTGCCCGTGCCCAAGCTCACCGCCTCGCCCTATTCCACGCTAATGAAGGAGCAGAAGCTGAGTGCGGAGGAGCGGCTGGTGCTGGCCCTGGCGCTGGCCCCGCACGTGCAGCCGCAGGTGCTCGATGCGTTTTTTGCCCGCAACGCCGTGCACTTCGACCGCAGCTTCACCGAGTTTGGTGGCTTGCGGGGCAAAGGCCACGGCGGCTTTCTGCCCACGGGCGAAACTGCGTTGTTTTTGCTGGCCGGCGACGATTTGGCCGAGCGCCTGCGCTGGCAAACCTGCCTCTGGCACGACTCGGCCCTCACCCGCGCCGACCTGGTGCGGCTGGTACCCGCCGAAGCCGGCGAGCCGGCCGCCAGCGGCGCCCTGGCCATCCCTGCCGACCAGCTGGCCCGGCTCCTCACCGGCGCGCGGGCCGAGCCCACCTACAATTCCGACTTCCCGGCCCGGCTCGTGAATACGCCACTGACCTGGGACGACCTCGTGCTCGATTTTCAGGTGAGCGAGGAGATAGCGGAGCTGCGCACCTGGCTCGAAAACCAGCAAGGCCTGCTCGCCGATGAGCACCTGCGCCGCCACCTCAAGCCCGGTTACCGGGCCTTGTTCTACGGGCCGCCCGGCACTGGCAAAACCCTTACGGCCTGCCTGCTGGGCCAGGCCACCGGCCGGCCCGTGTACCGCATCGACCTGTCGATGGTGGTGTCGAAGTACATCGGCGAAACCGAGAAAAACCTGGGCCGCGTGTTCGACATGGCCGAGCACCGCCACTGGATTCTGTTTTTTGATGAAGCCGACGCGCTATTTGGCAAGCGCAGCACGGCCGCCAGCTCGTCCAACGACCGCCACGCCAACCAGGAAACGGCCTACCTGCTCCAGCGCATCGAGGATTTTCCGGGAGTCGTCATCTTGGCTTCCAACCTTAAGGGCAACCTCGACGAGGCCTTTTCGCGCCGCTTTCAGTCCATGGTATACTTCCCCATGCCCGCCCCGGCCGAGCGGCTGCGGCTCTGGAACCAAGCCTTCACGGGCCCGGCCGCGCTGCCGGCCAGCGAAGACCTGACCGACATTGCCGAGAAGCACGCCCTGGCCGGCGGGGCCATCGCCAATGTGCTGCGCTACTGCGTGCTGGCCACATACCGCCACGGCCGGCCGGTTTCGCTGGCCGATGTGCGCAAGGGCATCCAGCGCGAGCTGGCCAAACAAGGCAAAACTTCCTGAGCCCCGGGCCGGCCCGACAGCCGTTTATCTTCGCTTTCCTTTCTACTACGCTATGCGCTTACTTCCTCACCGCCCGCTTTTTCGCTCTGCTACCGCGCTGGTTGGCTTGCTGACGGGGCTGTTGCTGGCAGCCAGCAGCCTGCCCGACTACGGCCAGTCGCCGGGCGCTGGTCAGCGGCAATTACGTCCGGTTGGGTCCCGACAGCCAGTGGTGAGGACGACAACAAAAACGGTGACGAAAACGCTGGGCCCAAAACCGGCGAAAACGAGGGCTGCGGCCCGGCCCGCGGCAACAGTTCAGCTCACTGCCACGCCGGGCCCCATCGTGCTGCTGCCGCCGCCCAGCGTGCAGGACTACCGCCGCTACAGTGCCGAAGACCGCCAGACGTTCAGCATTCCGGAGCAAACCGCCCGGCCCGACTACCAGTACCCGGCCTTCCTGATGCCGCCGCTGCCCGATACGCTGCGCCTGCGGCCGGGCGCGGTGGTGTTCGGCTGGCACCCGTTCTGGATGGGTACGGCCTACGTGAACTACGATTTCGCGCTGCTGACCCACGTGGCTTACTACGGCTACCAGGCTACCGACCAGGGCGAATTGCAGTTGCCCGCCCCGGCCGGCCAGGGCCCCGAAAAGCTGATTACCCAGGCCCGCCAGCAAAATCCGGCCTGCCAGGTGCTGCTCACCATCAGCTACCCCGGCGCGGAGGGGCGCACCTCGCTGCTCACCCCGGGCGGGGCCGCCCGCCAGCAGCGGCTGGTCGAAGCAATTGTGCAGGAAGTGGCGGCTACCCACGCCGACGGCGTGAACCTCGACTTCAGCCCCCCCGACCAGAAACCCACCCGCCTGAACCTCATCGGCCAGCAGAAAAAAGCCGAAGCTGCCGCGCTGCAGAAAAAAACCAAACAAAGCGCCGCCCGCAAAAAAGCTTTGCTGAAACAACAGCAGGCCCAGGTGCCCCTTCCTGCCGACGCCCTGGCTTTGGCTACCGCTAAAGATGAGTACACCGACTCGCTGCGGCAAACCACCGAGCAGCTCCAGGAAGTGAATCGGCGCATTGTTGCCCACAAAGCCGCCCTTCCGCACCGCCCGGCTCCCCCCCCAACCCAATACTCCCTCTGGCAGCGCGCGCTCATAAAGCTGAAGCTGCAAACCCCCACCCCGGCCGCGCCGGCTGCCTTCGATACCACCCAGTATCACCAGGCTGGGCAAGCGCTGGCAGCCGCGCAAAAGGGCCTGCTCGTGCGCAGCAAAAAGCTGCGCCAGCAGCTGGCTGCCAACGCCGGCCAGCTGCGCCAGGCCGATGCCGCGCAAACGGCCGGGCAGCCCGTAGTGGCCGCCAACGTGGCTGAAATTGCCCGCACTATTTCCCGCAGCCAGGACTCGCAGGCCGTGGTGCAGCAGCAGCTGGCCGCCACCGGCGAGGCCCTGCGCGTGCTGCAACGCCGCAAGCAAACGTACCGGTACGTGGTGCCGGCCAGCATGCTCCCGCTGGCCAACCGCTCGCAGGAGCTCCAGAATTTCCTGCGCCTGCTGAGCGCCCGCCTGAAGGCCGGGCCGCACAAATCCCTCATCGCCCTGAGCATGCCGGCCGTGGACAGCACCCGCACCTACGCCAACCTGCAGCACGTGCAGGATGTGGTGCAGCTGTTCATCCTCAAGGCCTTCGACTACACGCCCTACAACCAGGTGGTGCCCGGCCCGCTGGCCCCCCTGAACCCTGGCGACCCCTGGGGGCCCTACAGCGTCACGACTTCGGTGGCGTACTACCTGCAGTTTGGGCACGTGCCCCGGCCGCAGCTGGTGGTGGGCTTTCCGCACCTGGCCAAGTACTGGCAGGTCGATAGCGTGGGAAACGAATTGGTGGGCGACGAGCACGCCCCCGAGTACTGGACCAACCGCCAGTTGCGCAGCCACCTGCCCCTCGGCGACACCAAGCTCGACCTCACCAGCCTGAGCCGCAACACCAGCAGCTTGGCCCGCACCTACGGCCTCGACCCGCCCCAGGCCTGGTGGGAAGACTCGGCCAGCCTGGCCCCCAAATACGCCTGGGTGAAGAAGGAACAGCTGGCCGGCGTCGGCATCTGGGCGCTGGGCTACGACGACGGCTCGCGCCAGACCTGGCACCTGCTGCAAGCCAGCTTCACCACCACAAAGCCCCCAGAGCCGCCCCGCAGCCTACTCGAAGACCTCTACTCCCTGCGCCATGTATTGCTGTTTGCGGGGGTGGTGCTCATTGGGTTTATGCTGCTGGGCCTGCTCATCGCCTTCTTTCGCAATGCACACGCCCTGGCCGCCCGCCCGCCGGTGCTGGCCGTGGTGGGCTTGCTCATCGGGCTGTGCCTGGTGGCGCTTGCGGGCTACCTGGTGTGGTTTGGGGGCCTGCCGCTGGCCGAAGTGCTGCTGGCAGGGCTGGGCATGGCCACGCCCATTCTGCTGGTGGTGCTCTACCGCCGCATAGCGCAGCACCGCATTATCCCGTGAGTCATGCACAACAACACCTCAGCCCGCTACCAGCGAACCAATGGCAGCCCCGGCCACCCGGCCCACGTACACGCCCAGCACGCACAGCCCGAATAGCAGCAGCTTCAGTGAGAACAGGGCTTCGGTGGGCAACTCGCGTAGCAGTGGGGCGTGCAGGGCAGGGTTTTGCTCGAGCAGCAGGCGCAGGCCTACGGCAAAAAACGCGGCCACCAGCAGGGCGCCCAGCAGCCACATTAACTCCCTTAAAACGACGGGTAACAATTTGGCCAGCATATGCTTCGTTTTGGAGACAGTTTACAGCAAATAGGTTGATAGCATCGTACTGCAGCAGCACTAGGGGAGTATTTCAGCGCCGTACCGGCCGCAGCAGCACGGGGCCTTTCACGCTGGCTTCCGCGTTGCCGCTGCTTTAGTCGTCTGTGTCTGAGTCCGGCTCCTTTTCCGGCGGTGCTTTCGCCTGGGCAGCATGGTACTCGGCCAGTGCGCGCTCCCCTGCGGCTACTTGTTCATCCTCCGTCCGGAGGTTATGGTCGGCAACTCTGGTTTTCATCTCGATACGGTCAAGCAGCGCTTGGTCGTGGGCCAGTTTGGCCGATTCCAAATGCGCAATCCACATTTGATTCGTCATTGCCCCTCCTCGCCGGTTTAGCCCAAGGTCAATTGCTTGCTTGCCGGCTTTCTGGCCCGAGCCATCGGCATTGCTCGTAATCCAAAAATACTCCCCGGCGGTTGGCTTGACAATGGGCTTGGTGGCTTTATCAAATTCATCCTGCGTAACCTGGCCAATCAGGTGCTCAAGTTCCGTCTTGAGCTCCGGGCCTGTTATTTTGATGATGGTGTTTTTCCCTCCCCGAGCCGCAGCTTTCTTGTGCGCGTTGTAGAGCGAGAAATTGGGCGTATCCGCGGGGTGGTTCATGCCAAAACCAACATTCACGATATCCGGGCCGATGTGGCTTTTCGGGTTCGGCATGCGCTGCACAACGGCCGCGCTGGCTGCCGCTTTCATCTGCTGCACCGGTCTTGCGGGCGCGGGCATGCGCTGGGCGGCTTTCGTGCCCATTGCATCCGCCTCCGCTTCCAGCCCGGCATCGTCGTTGATGGGATGCTGTCCTTTGAGCTGCGTCGTCGGCTTCACGCGACCCTGCTTTTGCTGCACCACGTGCCAGGCCTCGTGCGGCAGGTGCTGTTCCTGGCCCGGGGCTAGGTGAATATCGGTACCCTGCGCGTAGGCGTGGGCTTGGAGGTCGGCGGGCTTGGCCGAATTGTAATGCACCTGCACGTCGTCGAGCGAGTGGCCCGAAAGGTTTTCCACGCCGGCCTTGAGCTGGTCGGGCAGGCCGGTTTTGTTGGCTTTCAGCTGCTGTGCTTGCTGGCGGGGGCTGCTGGCAATGGCTTCCTGCATCTTCCGTTGCTGCACCGCCGTGGCGCGGTTGTCGGTCATCGCAGGGCCGGAACTAGCGGGGTTGGCGGCCGTTTTGCCGGTAGCCGTGCGGGAGGCAGAAGTTTTCATGGGCAGAACTGACGGAACGCAGGTGGCTGAAGCCAACAAGATATATAGCCAGAATCTAATAACCCCACTTTTATTCCGCACTGCTATTCGGCGGGTACGCTCTGCGCGATAAGCCAGCCGCTGCCGCACCCGCCAGCTGCCCGTGTGCAAAGCTCAGAAACCGCTGCGCCGGGCGCGGCAGCGGCTGGCCCTGCACCCACACGGCATCGAACTGGCGCGGCAGGTGCAGCCCGGCAATGGGCACGACTTCGAGGTGCCCGCTGTCTAGCTCCCGCGTCAGAGCGCGGCGCGATACAAAGCCCAAGGCCTCGGGGGCGGCTTCCAAATAAGTTTTAATGGCCTCCGTGTTGTCGAAGTAGAACGCCACGGACAGGCTGCCCAGCCGGATGCCCTGCCCGCGCAACGCAAACTCCAGCACTTCGAGTGTGCCCGAGCCCCGCTCGCGCAGCACCAGTGGGTGGGCCAGCGCCTCGGCCAGCAGCAGGGGCGCGGTGGGCGGGCCGGCGGGCGTCGCCCGACGCACGGCCACCAGCTCGTCGGGCAGCAACAGCTCGTAGTGCAGGTCGCGGCTTTTCGAGCGGCCCTCCACAAAGCCCAGGTCTAACTCGCCGCGCAGCAGAGCCTCGGCAATGTGCTCGGAGTTGGCGTTGAGCAGGGTGAGCTGCACGCGCGGGTGCCGCGCCCGAAAGGCGGGCAGCAGGCCCGGCAGCACGTATTGGGCCAGCGTGGTGCTGGCCCCCAGGCGCAGGCGGCCGGCAGCTTCGGCCGGGTCGCGCAGGGTGTGCAGCTGCTCGTCGAGCACCTGCTCGGCGGCGGCTACAGTTTCGGCATGGCCCAGCAGCAGGCGGCCGGCTTCGGTGAGGGCTACGCGGTTGCCGCGGCGCTCGAACAGGCGCTGGGCGTAGTGCTTTTCGAGCTCGGCCACGTGCTTTGTTACGGCCGGCTGGCTGATGAACAGGGCCTGGGCCGCTTTGGTGAAACTCAGGTGCTGGGCCACGGCCTGAAACACGCGGAGGCGGAAGTCGGACATGGCGGCAAGGTAACCGGGACGGTTCGAATGGGGGTAGCGGGCTTGGCCTAGCGCACCGGCAAATAGACGGTGAAGGTGGAGCCCCGGCTCAACTCCGACTGCACCGCGATGCGGCCGCCGGCGTTTTCCACCATCTTTTTCACCATGTAAAGCCCTATGCCGGAGCCTTCTACATGGTCGTGAAACCGCTGAAACATGCCAAATAGCCGCTGCTCGTTGGCCGCATTCAGCCCCAGTCCATTATCCTGCACTTCAAACACGGTGGCATCGGCATCGGCCCAAGCGCGCAGCCGTACCCGGGGGGCGCGGTCAGGCGCGTGGTATTTGAGGGCGTTGCTGAGCAGGTTGAACACCACGCTACGCAGGTTTTTCTCCGAAAACGACACCGTGGGCACTGCCTGCACGTCAATTTCGAGCTGTGCCGCGGTGGCGCGGATGAGCGGCTCCAAATCGAGCCGCACGTCCTGGACAACGGCGGCCAGATTCACTGCCTCGTTGGGGTGGCCGTGCTCCTTTTGCAGCTTGCTCACGTCGGTGAGGTGCTCGATGGTTCGCTTGAAACGGTTCACTGCGTCCTGCATCAGCCCCAGGATGGGCTGCACTTCCTCGCTTTGGAGCTCGGCGGGCAATTCCTGACGCAACACCTCGAGCAGCCCCTCGATGTTGTTGATGGGAGCCTTGAGGTCGTGCGAGGCGGTGTAGATGAAGTTGTCGAGGTCGACGTTGACGCGGGTGAGCTGCTCATTCTTCTGGCGCAGCTCGCGTTGGGCCTCGTCGATGCGCTCCAGGGCCAGCTTGTGCTCGTGGATGTCGGTGTAGGTGCCCACCCACTGAATAATTTCGCCCTGCTCGTTGCGCGAGGGCAGGGCGCGGCCCAGCATCCAGCGGTAGTCGCCGGCGGCGTTGCGCAGGCGGCACTGAATTTCCAGGGGCTTGCCCGTGGCCAGGCTGCGCTGCCAGCGGCGGGTGGCCATGGGCATGTCGTCGGGGTGCACCGCGGCGGCCAGCCATTGCGCCCGGGGCTGCCCGTTCTGCAGCTCGGCGTACTCGGCCCAGCGGCCGTTGAGGTAGGTATTATTGCCCTGCGGGTTAGCCGTCCAAGCAATCTGGGAAATGCCCTCGAGCAGGCGGCTGGCTTCGGCGGCGGCCCGCTCGCCGGCCAGGCGGGCAGCCTCTTCGCGCTTCAATTCCTCGTTTTTCTGGTCGAGCTGCGCGTTCTGCTCGGCCACGCGGGCCCGAATGGCCGTGATTTCGCGCCGCGCCGACAGGTCTGTCACAATCACGGCCAGCGCGGGTGTTTCGTTAAATTCGAGTACGTTCATCGCCACGGCAAAGGGCACCAGTGCCCCACCAGCCGTTTGCAGCGGCAGCTCGCCCCGGCCCCGCTGCTGCCAGCTGCGCTGCAGCAAATCGGCCCAATAGGCGCGGTAGGCCGGCGGCACAAAGTCTTCAAACGCGCTGCCCATCACCTCGCCCAATGGGCAGCCCAGCAGGTTGGCCAGGCAGGCATTGCAGTAGAGTACGGTGCCGTTTTGGCTCAGCATCAGGGCGCCTTCGTTCATCTGCTCGATGAGGGCGCGGTAGCTCTGGTCGGCGCCTTGCAGCGTAAAAATGCGCGGGCCCTCGGGGCTCTGCACGGCCAGGGCGTCGACCGCGCCGGTGCGAATAGCATGAATTAGGTCCTGGGCTTCCTCCAGCTGTGCGCGCAGCTCTTCGTTGGCTTGGGCCAATTCGGTGGGGGTGGGCAGCGGCACGCTACTCATAGCGCAGGGGGCCGTCGGCGGTCGGTTCAATTCCCAGGGCTTTCAGTACCCGCTCGCGGTCGGAAAGGTCGCCCACTAGCCGGCGCACCAGTCCCGGGCTGCGCTTGATGAGTGTGGGCACGCCAATGAGGTCTTCCTGCTGGGCCAGCTTGGGCTCCTGGTAAACATCCACAATCAGCAGCTCGTAGCGTCCCTTCAGGAATTCCTCGCAGATGGACTTGATGTTGTGCACGGCGCGCGTCGAGTTGGGCGTGGCCCCCGTGATGTACAGGTGCAACACATACTCGGGCGCGGCGGGTGCGGGCCAGGCTAATGGGTCCGTGAGTGGGTCCATGGGCGGGGCTTATTTACGAAGGGCCGGACGCACGTCCAAGCCCACCAGCACCCGCTCTTCGTTCGAGAGGTCACCGATAATTTTGCGGATTGGTTCGGGCACCTTGCGCACCAGGGTTGGGATGGCCAGAATCTGGTCGCCTTCGGCCAACTGCGGGTTCACAAGCAAGTCGATAACTTCCAGCTTGTAGCGCCCTTTCAGGTGCTCTTCGCAGTAGCGGCTCAGGTTGGTGATGGCTGCTACCGACTTCGGGGTTTGGCCGGCTACGTACAGGCGCAATTCCCAGGTTTCTTCTTCAATGGTATCTAACATGGCTGGGCGGGTTGGAAGCGAGGGCGCGGGGCTACTCGGCTGTACGGATTACTGGCCGCTTTCGCTGCTGGGCGCGCTGCCGCGTGCGCCGGCATTGGGCGGGTTGGCCGCCGTAATGCGCTGCTGGCCGCTGGTGAGGGCCTGCTGGCGGCCCTGCTCGTTGGAGCTGATTTGGCGCAGCTCTTCCTCCACCGACTCAAACTCGGTGCGCAGGTTGGCGATGTTGGCTTCCAGCATGCGGCGGCGGCGTTCCAGCTCGCGGTCGCGGCGGTCGGCTTCCTGCTGCACCGCCACCGATTCAGCGTTCAGCTGCATTTGCTGGGTGAGGCGGCTGGCCCCGGTTACGATGCCCGTGGGCCCGAGCACCACATCAAGCAGCTCGATGCCCTGGCTGGTCACGATGAACTCGCGCACTTGGTTGGAATGCGCCATCCCGCGCGATTTGAGGATGCTCAGCCCGCGGTTGCGCTCGCCAATGCCTTCGAGGTCGCGCACCGAAATCCAGGTATCGACCAGCGACGACACGCCTTCTTCAGCCATCTCGTTGCGGCTTGAGCCAGTGTTCACCAGGGCCGTGAACAGGGCCGTAATGTTGCTCACCTTCAGAAAGTCGATGAGCCGGGTGAGCATGCTGCGCACCTCGTTCTGGTTGCCCACCGTAATCAGGTTGGTGATGGGGTCGATGACCACCGCATAGGGGTCAAAATCCTTCACCAGTTTGTGAATGGTGACGAGGTGGCGCTCCAGGCCGTTGAGGGTAGGCCGCGAGGCTTCGATGCGCAACAGCCCCTGCTGAACAAACGGCGCCAGGTCGATGCCCACCGAGTGCATGTTGCGAATTAGCTGCTGCGGCGACTCTTCAAACACAAACATGAGGCAGCGATGGCCGGCCAGACAGATTTGCTGAGCGAAGGCAGCGCCGAGCGTGGTTTTGGCGGTGCCGGCGGTGCCGGTAATGAGCACGCTGCTGCCGTGGTAGAAGCCGCGCCGGCCAAACATCTCGTCCAGCGCCGGAATGCCCGACGAGTCGATGTCGTCCGACACCTTGTGGTCGAGCTGCAGCGAGGTTACCGGCAGCACCGAAATACCATCCTCGGTAATCAGGTACGGGTACTCGTTGGTGCCGTGGGTACTGCCGCGGTACTTCACAATGCGCAGCCGGCGGGTGGTAATCTGGTCAATCACCCGGTTGTCGAGCAGAATCACGCAGTCCGACACGTACTCTTCCAGGCCCTGCCGGGTGAGGGTGCCGTCGCCGCGCTCCGCGGTGATGACCGTCGTGACGCCCTTGTCCTTCAGCCAGCGAAACAGCCGGCGAATTTCCGAGCGCAGCACGGCCTGGTTGGGGAAGCCCGAAAACAAGGCCTCAATGGTATCGAGCACCACGCGCTTGGCCCCAATGGAGTCGATGGCGTAGCCCAGACGAATAAACAGCCCCTCCAAATCGTACTCGCCGGTTTCCTCAATCTCGGAACGGTCGACGTGCACGTGGTCGAGGCGCAACATCTTGCGGGCCTGCAGCTCGTTCAGGTCGAAGCCCAGCGAAGCCACGTTGGCCGTCAGTTCCTCGCCGGTTTCCTCGAAGGCCATGAGCACGCCCGGCTCGTTGAAATCCTGAATCCCTCGCACGAGAAATTCAATGCCCATCAGGGTTTTGCCGCAGCCGGCGCTGCCACAAACCAGCGTGGGCCGGCCCAGTGGCAGCCCGCCTTCCGTGATTTCGTCGAGGCCGTCGATGCCCGTAGGGGCTTTGGGCAGTTGGGGCAGGGCAGAAACGGGGGTGGGTGACAATTCGGACATGAATAGAAGCGCTGGGCCTAAAAGTACGAGCGGAATAAAAAACCCGGCCGTGCAGGCAGCACTACCGGGTAGATTAATCAGCTGGCATTACGCGCTAACCACAGCAGTGGTTTCGGGCGGCTATCAGCGGCGGCCGGCTTCGAACTCACGCCAGTCGGCGCGGTGCTCGTCCAATTCGGCGGGGCTCACGTTGTAGGCAGCGCAGGCTTCATTGGCGTTCATCAGGCCCTGGTCTACCGCATTCAGCACGGCCCACACCTTGAGCTTACGCTCGGCCAACTCTTCCGCAGCATCAACCGGCGCGGAGTGGCCATCGGTATCGAAAAAGTCGGGCGTAGTCGGGTTGCTCATAACGAAGGCAAGGTAGTCCGGTTAGTATTAACGTAGCATGAATATTAGTCGGATTGCCGGTCGGCAACAAAAGTTTATTTCCAGCGGTTGAAAAACTGGTCAACGGGTTCGCGCAAGCCGTCGCTCATAGGCAGGGGTTCGCCGGCCAGCTGGCGGCTAGCGTCCTACGCCACGCTTGTTGGCCGCGCCTTTGGCGGCGCGGCCGCCGCCCGGCCAGCAGCCTCGGCAAGGCCCTTACCTTCTTCGAGCGCACACTGCTGGCCATCGACTTGCCCCTCGACCGCTGCCAGCGCGGCGACCAGACAGCCCTCACGGCCCAGCCGGTGCAGGGCCTGAAGGCCTTTTTGGCCAGCGCTGCCGCGCTGCTGGCTTCCATAAGCAGCTTCTCGGGCTGCGAAAAAGAGAATGTGGGGCCGAACGGCAGCTAAAAAAAACCGCTACTACTCCGACCGGCACCGGTACCAGCACAGGCGCCGCTAACCACGGGTGCCCGCTCCTGCCCCACCCTGCAAGGCCCGGCGCACCCACGCCGAACCGGTCCCTGCAGGGCATTTTTCGCTTGTTTTCAGTATCTTCCTTCCCTATGAGCCGTGTGATATACCGAATGCCAGGCCTGAGCTGGCCCCTGTTGAGCCTGTTACTACTGTGGCTGCTGCCGCTGGCGGCTTCGGCTACGCACATTGTGGGCGGCGAACTCGATTTGCAGCACAAGTCCGGCAATACCTACAGCCTGACGCTTAACCTGTATTTTGATGCCATTTATGGGAATTCGGGCGCTGTTCGGCCCACGTTGCTGGCAGGTATTTTTGAAAAAGGCACCAACAAGTATATTGCCACCGTGCAAATGCCCAAGGTGAGCGACAGCTTTGTGCAGTACACCAGCCCCGCCTGCTCCATCGGCTCGCTCAGCACCCGCAAGCTGATATATGCGAACAACGTCATCATCGATGCTTCGGTCTTCAACAAACCCGACGGCTACTACGTGGCCGTGGAAAATTGCTGCCGCAACGCCAGCATCGCCAACATTATCGCCCCCGGCGATGCGGGCCAAACGTACTACCTGGAGTTTCCGGCCGTGGTGCGCAATGGCCAGCCATTCATCGATTCGACGCCTCAGATTTTTCCACCCCTGAGTGACTACGCCTGCCGGGGGGAGTTATTTTACTACGATTTCGGCGGCCAGGACCCCGACGGCGACTCGCTGGCCTACGACATGGTGACGCCCTTGAACGGCCATGCCACCCCAGGCAACCCCGACCCCGGCCAGGCTGTGGCGGCCCCCTACTCGCTGGTAACCTGGAAGGCCGGCCTGAGCACCCAAAACCAGATTCCGGGCTCGCCCACTTTGCAGGTCAATGCCCGTACGGGTCGCCTCACGGTGCGGGCCTCCGACCTGGGCCTGTTCGTGTTCGGGGTGCGCTGCTCAGAATACCGCAACCATGTAAAGATTGGCGAAACCCGCCGCGACTTTCAGCTACTGGTGGTGAACTGCCCCGCCAACCAGCAGCCCAAGCTGCAGGTGAACGTGCCGGGCACTGCCGTGCCCTACCGCTTCGGGCGCGACACCCTGCGGCTGCTGCCCGGCGGCAACCGCTGCCTGAGCATTCGCTACACCGACCCCGACCCTGGCTCGGTGCTCACGATGACCACCCGTGCCGTAAACTTTACGGGCCAACTGCCTACCTTCACCACCCGCACAAGCGGCACGGTGCACGCGGCCGGGCAGCCCGATACGCTCACGGCCACGCTCTGCTTTCCAGAATGCACCGATACCAAGGGCAAGGTGTTTTTGCTCGACCTGATTGTGGCCGACAACGGGTGCAGCCTGCCCAAGCACGACACCCTGCGAGTGGCTTTCACGGCTACACAGCTGCCCAATGTTGCACCGCAGCTAAGCAGCACCTTTCCGCCGGCCCCGGTGCCTGTTTCCAATGCCAACCCGGCGGTGGTGCGCATCGTCATCGGCCAGCCGTATAGCGCCACGCTGCTGGGCACCGATTCCGATAACCACGCCCTGACCTTGACGGCCGTTGGCGAGGGCTTCGACCTGGCGGGCGCCGGCATGCGCTTCACCGCGCAAAACGGCGCGGGCCGGGCCACCGCCACCTTTGTGTGGGCGCCCGATTGCGGGGCCGTGGCGGCCAGCGGCACCGGCGAGGGCCTCCTGGTACACTTTAAACTCACCGAAACCGGGCCCTGCCTGCCCTTGCTGCAAGAGCGGGTGGTGCGCTTCATAGTCGACCCGGTACCCGAGCCCAAGCCTTTCAGCCCCTCGAATGTTATCACGCCCAACGGCGACGGCTACAACGACTTCTTTCGGATGCCCGACCTGCCGCTCGATTTCTGCGACCGCAAGTTTGCCAGCATCGTCATTTATTCGCGCTGGGGCCAGAAGGTGTTCAAGTCCGATGAGCGGGGCTTCCAATGGGGTGGCCAGAATTCGGGCGGGCTGTACTACTACCTCGTGACGTACACCGACGGCCGCCGCTTCAAGGGCTGGGTGGAGGTAATTCCGTAGCGACCAGCCAAGCCCGGTGGGGCGGAAATAGCCCGTCATGCCGAGTATTCTACCCTTCTCCATTTCCCGGTTTCCCAGTTACTGCCGCAACTGGCAAGCTGTGCGGCCGTGAGGGCCACGGCCATTTCACCGTGGCCGTCCAATGGCGCTTCACCACCCGCCCGGCCACCCGCACCCGGCGCGTGCGCGCCACTTGCCCGGGCAGCAGGCTCACGGCGGCCGGTACTTCCTGAAACAGCGCCGCGCCGGTGCCAATGAGGGCCTGGGCCAGCACAACAGGCCAGATGCGGGGCGCAGCCATTTCGGAATCGCGCATTTGGGCGGCGGCCGGGCGGGTAATTAGCGGAGTCAGAAGAAGAAATGAAATGGTGGAGACTTCCCAGGTTCAGCCTGTTGGCGTTGCTGGTTCGAAGGTGCAGCCTTGGGGCGCCGCGTGCCTTGGCCAATCGCCGAGAAGCCCCCTTTGCACCGACCAACCGGCTCCCATGCCATCCAATATAGAGCCGGCGCCATTGGTACCGGCCAGGATGGTATTCGCCGAGTCGAGTGCCCAGTCCGCCGATTTACGGGCCGGCTTGGCCGCAATTGTCATTTTATTTATACTGGAATTACTTCTCCCACCATTCTCAGACTATTTATCGCCCACTCTTACCTTCTCTCTGCATGGCCTTTACCCCTTCCCAGAACCAACTCGCGGCGCAGGTACTTAGCGCCTTGCCATTTCCACGCCCAGTGGGCCTGGGCGCGCACCGCTACACCGACCGTGAAGTTACTCCGCTCGTCCTGAGCCAGAATGTGCCGAACCCGCACGAGGGCGAAACAGTCATTCCCTTCACCCTTCTTTACGCGGCCGATGTGCGCCTCGAAATCTTCGACCTGTTGGGCCGCAAGATGGCGGCCGTGGTGCGCAAGGGCCTGAGCAGCGGCGAGCACCACATTCAGCTTAACCTGCGCGGGCTGTGCCTGCCGGAAGGCGATTATCCGTACCAGTTGCAGGTCACTTCCGCCTACGGCGTGCAATCCCTGACCCGGGTGATGACCCTGACGCTGGACACGGCCGAATAAAGCTTTTTTTTCTGGGTTGGTTTGGGTACTTCAACAACCCGGGCTATATTGCCTCTTGAAAATCAAGAAGAAGTGTGCGTGTGAAATTGTGCTGAGAGGCTGGCTGCTGCAACGGCCAGCCTCTATTTTTTTGCCCGCAAGCCCGCAGTGCGGGCTAGGTGCCATCAGGCTACTTTGGGTAAACGCTTCGTTTGGGAACGGGCTTTCAGGTTCGGCGGGGCAGCCCGTACTTTGCACGCGCGGCCCGGCCCTGGTTCGCGCGCTTGCCTTTGCCCATCCATTCCACCGCGGCTCTGGCCGCACATCCCCTTTTTATGGCTGACCAAACCCTTACCGGCCTGCGCGCCGGCGTGCTGCACGGCGACGAAGTGCAGGCCCTCTTCCGCAACGCCAAAGCCAACGGCTACGCCTTGCCCGCCGTGAACGTGACCGGCACCAACACCGTGAACGGCGTGCTCGAAACGGCCAAAGCCGTGAACTCGCCCGTAATGATTCAGTTCTCGAACGGCGGTGCGCAGTTTTTTGCCGGCAAGTCGGTGCCCAACGACAAGCAGCAGGCCAGCATCGCGGGCGGCATTTCGGGCGCTTACCACGTGCACCAGATGGCAGCCCTCTACGACGTGCCCGTGGTGCTGCACACCGACCACGCTGCCAAAAAGCTCCTGCCCTGGATTGATGGCCTGCTCGACGCCGGCGAGAAATACTACCAGCAGCACGGCCAGCCGCTCTACAGTTCGCACATGCTCGATTTGTCGGAAGAGCCGATTGAGGAGAACATTGAAATCTGCAAGCGCTACCTCGAGCGCATGGCCAAAATCGGGATGACGCTGGAGATTGAGCTCGGCGTGACCGGTGGCGAAGAAGACGGCGTCGACAACTCCGATGTGGATTCGAGCAAGCTCTACACCCAGCCCGAGGAAGTGGCCTACGCCTACGAGCAGCTGAGCGAGGTGAGCCCCCGCTTCACCATTGCGGCCGCTTTCGGCAACGTGCACGGCGTGTACAAGCCCGGCAACGTGAAGCTGCAGCCCAAAATTCTGCACAACTCGCAGGAGCACCTGCGCAGCAAGCACAGCATTGCGGAGCTGCTGCCCATCGACTTCGTGTTCCACGGCGGCTCGGGTTCCAGCCAGGAGGAAATCCGCGAAGCCATCAGCTACGGCGCCATCAAGATGAACATTGATACCGACCTGCAGTGGGCGTTCTGGGAAGGCATCAAGGACTACTACGTGAAGAACGAAGGCTTCCTGCAGGGCCAGATTGGCAACCCCGGCGGTGCCGACTCGCCCAACAAGAAGTACTACGACCCGCGCGTGTGGCTGCGCAAAGGTGAAGACACCTTTGTAGCGCGCCTGAAGCAGGCCTTTGAGGACCTGAACTGCATCAACCGCCGGTTTTAACGCCTGCGGCTTAATGAAGAATGAGGAATGAAGAATTGAGCGCACATTTGCTCATTCTTCATTCCTCATTCTTCATTAAGCGTAAGCGTAATGTACCAGCCCAGCCCCGCTCGCTACCAGGAAATGACGTACCGCCGCTGTGGCCGCAGTGGGCTGAAGCTGCCGGCGATTTCATTGGGCCTGTGGCAAAATTTCGGTGGGGTCGACACGTTCGAAAACTCCCGCGCCATTCTGCACCGGGCCTTCGACCGGGGCATCACGCATTTCGACCTGGCCAACAACTACGGCCCACCGCCCGGCTCGGCCGAGACGAATTTTGGCCGCATCCTGCGGGAGGATTTCCACGCCCACCGCGACGAGCTCATCATTTCGACCAAAGCCGGCTACCACATGTGGGAGGGCCCCTACGGCGAGTGGGGCTCGAAAAAATACCTGGTTTCCAGCCTCGACCAGAGCCTGAAACGCATGGGACTGGACTATGTCGACATCTTCTACCACCACCGCCCCGACCCCGATACGCCCCTGGCCGAAACCATGGCGGCGCTCGACCTCATCGTGCGCCAGGGCAAGGCACTGTATGTGGGCCTAAGCAACTACCAGCCGGCCGAAGCAGCCGAAGCATTCGCGCTGCTGCGCGGGTTGGGCACGCCCTGCCTCATTCACCAGCCCAAGTATTCGATGTTTGAGCGCTGGGTGGAAGACGGCCTGCTCGATTTGCTCGGCACCGAAGGCGTGGGCTGCATCCCCTTCTCGCCCCTGGCCCAGGGCCTGCTCACCAACAAGTACCTGGACGGCATCCCCGACGACTCGCGCGTAGCCAAGGGCGTGGGTTTTCTCACCGAAAGCAACCTGACGCCCGAACGCCTCTCACAGGTGCGCCGCCTGAACGACCTAGCCCAAACCCGCAACCAAAGCCTCGCCCAAATGGCCCTCGCCTGGCTGCTGAGAGATGAACGGGTAACGTCCGTGCTCATCGGGGCCAGCAAACCCGAGCAACTCGACGACTCGCTGCGCTGCCTGGAGAACCTGGCGTTTAGCGCGGAGGAGTTGGCCGCGATTGAGAAGATTTTGCAGGCGTAAGTATCCTGAACCCGTGCTGCAAGATGAATCTGAATTCACTATTGGTTAGCACTTGGTTGATAATTCAGAGCAGCTTGAGCAGTGTTCAAGCCCAAACCAGAAATAAAAACACTGTTTATTCCGACCCGGAAGAGATACGAATTGAAAGGCCGGAAACTATTAACCAGGCAGCCCGAAGGGTATTCACGCCAAAGCAGCAAGCTGCATTATGCCGAAGAGGGAAAGGCTTTGTATCTTTTAGTTGTCAGGTAGCTGGTAACGGGCGTATTGATGCCATAACCAGCATGAAACTCTATCAAGCAGCTAAAGGGTTACAACCGTCAAGCATAGCCAAGTTGAAGGAGAGCATCCTTCAAAACGTCGTTTTTTATGTACCTGCCGCACTACAACCTGCTCACATGAGTCGTTTTAGGCAGCCAGGGATAGTTATCCCACTGAAACTCTTCTGCCGCTGAGCCCCTGCTGCATCAATTTAATGGCATTAGTCACTTCCCAATCGAACCAATTTTGGGCTGAATCTGGATGATAAACCGCTTGTTGAGCGCTTCCTGGTTGCCCGTATAGCGCCCGGCTCCCCGGAAGCCGCTGCCGGCCGCTACCACTTCCAGATTCGCCGGAAACCGCAGCCCCGCCTGCTCCCAGAGCCGAATCACGGCCAAGGCCCGGCTGTAGCTGAGCTGGCGCACGGCCGGGCCATCGAGGTTGTGCGGGTCGTTGGCGGGGTAGCGCAGGTCTTTGGCGGCGCGGCCCTCTACCACGATGAGGTACTGCACGTTGTCGTCGTTTTTTATCGACTGCATCTCGCGCAGCAGGAAACGGCCGGCTTTCACCAGCGGCGTTTGCGCTTCGTAGGGCAGCACGTCGCTCTTAGGCGCGAAGGTGACCGGAAACTTCAGCTCGTAGCGCTTGTAGGCAGGGTTGTATTCGAAGTAATTGCTTTCCAGTCGCTTAAGTGCTGCCTTGATTTCGTCGAGCTTGCGCTTCTCCTGCACCTGCACTTTCAGCTCTGAAATCAGATTCTCGTTGTCGCGCTGCTTGTCGTTGGAGCGCTTGAAACCTAGCACGAACAGCACGAGCATGATGAGGAACAGGGCCGTCATAAGGTCCACGTAGCTGGGCCAGAAGAAGTCCTTGCTCTCTTTCATATCAGAACGTCATGCTGAGCGAAGCCGAAGCATCTCGCGTGTGGTAGTAATTCGTTTTTTGGATGCATCAATTATTAGTGGTGGCACGCGAGATGCTTCGACTGCGCTCAGCATGACGTTTCTGCGCAGGTGCAATCTCACTTCTTGCCCAGCACGGTGCGCTGAAACCAGTTCGGCTTGGTGATTTCTTCCAGCACCTTGTTGGTGCGGTCCACTTGCTGCAACAGCTGCTGCTGCAGCTGCGCGTCGGCCAGCAGCCGCGCCTCCATCCGCTGCATGGCTTGCGCGGCTAGGCCGGCCTGGCGCTCCTGCAGCACGTTCAGGTCCTTTTGCTGGGCCGGAAGCTGGGTGAAGGGGTTGAGGTACTCGGTGATTTTCTGGTAGATGTTGTCTTGGTTCAGGCGACGAAAATGCTGCTGCCACTGCTCGTGGGCGGCGCTGGCTTCCTTTTGCAGCTCCTGCAGACGGCCGTCGAGTTCGGCGTCCATGCGGTGCACGCCTTCGCTCACGCCCTGGCGAATTTGCGCGCCCAAATCGACCAGCAGCTTGCCGTGCTGGCTGAAGAAAGCCACTTGCTGGCGTAGCGCATCGTCGTGCTGTTGTAGGTACTGCGGCACGCTGGCGAGGCCCTCCTCCAGCGCCGTGAGGCGGTTGAGCAGCGAACCGATGGTTTGGGCGGCCTCGTTGCTGTGGATGACGGTGGTATTGAGCGCCTGCTGGTAACCCAGGAATTTCTCGAAGGTCTGGGCGCTTTCATCCACCCGGTCAAATACCTTAATAGTAGCGTTGGCCAGCTCCGAGTAGCCAATTTTCTCCAGCTGCTCCAGGAAACGCTTCTGCACGCTCACGTTCTCGGTGATGCTGGCGATGAGCGGCGTGAACTCGTGAATCTTGCTGAAAAAGTCGTTCTGAATCTGGCTGAAGAACTCGGCGTTGAAGCTATCGAGCACCGATTTCAGGTTGCTCATGCCGGCCTGCATGTCGGAGTTCAGCTTGGGCAGCAGCGCCTTTTGCAGGAAGGTGTAGTAGGCGTTTTTGTTGCGGTCACGGATGGCACGCGCCTGCTTCAGCAGCTGGTTGCCGGCCAGGGTGAAGGCCAGGCCAAACAGGCTGCCTATCATGGCGATGAGCACACCACCGAGGAAGTGCTGCACGTCGGCGTTGCTGAACGACGTGTCCTTGGCGGGGTCGACCGCCGCGTCGGCAAACGGATTGCCCACCAGCGACAGCAACCCCAAAATAGCGCCGGTGAAGGTGCCCAGCAAACCCAGGTACAGCGGCGTAGCAATCTGGGCCTGAATCTCCTCGTCCAAGGCCTCGGCGTGACGCTCGGAAATGTCTTTCAGAATGCCGAAATCGGCAGCCGCACCGCGGTTGTTAAGGAGGTATTCGTTGGTGTCCGTGATGATTTGACCGAACTCCGGCGAAGCATCGCGGGTGATGAGGGCATCGTACTGAATGTCGAAATTCTTCTCGGGCTGCGCGGCTGTGAACGTGATGGGCTGCACGGCAACCGCTCCGGCCAGCGGATACATAACCTGCACCCGGGCCGTAAGCTGGCGGTTGCGCAGAAACACCAGCGCCTGCCAGGCCACCAGCGCCAGGATGAGCAGAATTTCAATTAAGAGCATAAACGCTTTTCAGATAATAGCCGAAGGTACGGCAGCACTGCAGAGATGCATTATTTGGCCTCTCGTCGCTGCATCGATAAGAACGTCATGCCGAGCGTAGCCGAGGCATCTCGCGGGCCGAAGTAATCCAATTAATTAGGATTAGTGGTGGCACGCGAGATGCCTCGGCTGCGCTCGGCATGACGGTTATTGAAGCAATGTCAGAACGGCTAGCTCAACGCGATTTCAGCTTTTTGCACCACGTGCCAGGCATCATCGCGCTTTTCGAGCTTGCCGGGTTTCAGGTTTTGGATAGTAGTAAACTGCTCGGTGGGCGGCAACTCAAACTGGAAAAACTCCTTGAGCTCCCGCACGCCATTGCCAATAATGCGCGACTGGTCGGCCTGGGGGCTGAACGAAAATTGTGCCGTGGTGGCCTCGGCGTGCGGCAGCGTGATAAGCACCGGCATTTGCGGCAGCGGGTTGGGGCTGAGCTTGCGGTGCTCAATGCTGGGCACATCGGGAGCCGGCGCGTAATAGTGCGCGGGCCCATTGCCCGGGGCTGCCGCTTCGGGCGCAGCCGCAGTAGCGGGAGCAGCCGGCGGGGCGCTGGCCTCAATTAGCTCCTGAATAGCGGCTGGCGTAGATGTTGGCGCGGCCCACTCCACGGTCTGGCCGGGTTCCAGGGGCTGATTATCGGCGGGGGGCACCAAAGGCGTGTTTGGGTTCATAGCAGGGGCGCGTTGAGGAATCTGCGGCCACGCCTCGGATGACTTGGGCGCAGGGCTAATGGAGTTGAAATTCGGCTTGTTCTTTTTATTCGTCGATGACGACTTGCCCGCTGGTTTCGGCACGCCTTGCACCTCGCGCAACGACTTGGCTGACACGATTTTGGCCGGCCCATCGGGCGACGGCGCAGCTTCTGCTGGCCCAGGTGCTACAGGCACTACAGGGGCCACAACAGTCGGCGCAGCAGTTTCCGGTTTTGCGGGCTGGCTTTCGGGCGCTTTCCGCACGTTTTGGGCGGGCGCCTTGGGTGCGGGAATGGCCGGCGCTTCCGGCGCAACATTGGCCGGCGGTCGGGCCGCGCCCTCTGGCTTCGCCATCCGCCGGGCCCACAGCCACGCGCCAAATGCCCCGACGACGACTCCCCCCAGCACGGCCCATACCGTGCTCCAGTTGGTTGCCGGGGCAGTCGTCACGGTTGTTGACGTAGTCGCTGAATCAGTAGCGGCACCGGGCCCGCCATTTTCGACGCCCCCCTGGGCCCATGCTGCCGGGCTGCTCCCCAACACCGCGAGCGCGAGCAGGAAAGCACATAGCAGCAACGGCCGGCTGCCCTTACGTGGGCAGCCGGCCGACTGGAGCAGACTCATCTGGCCTGTTGACCTAGTTGAGCGGCTGCGCGTCATGAAGCACCTTGGATAGCTCATACAGGGCGTTTTTAAACGGCAGGAAGAACAGCGTTTCAGGCACGGTATCACCATCGCGCAGCACGTCGGCGTACTGCTGGCGGTAGAGGTTGAAGGAATCGCCAAGGCTGCGCTCCAGCGTTTGCATCACCAAGCCCTGGTCGTTTTTGACTCCCAGGTCAGCCTGTACCCGTTTGAGTTCGGGGTCTTCGAGCAGTAGCTTGAGGCAGGCGCGGGCGTTGTTCAGCACGGCCTGCTTTATTTCGTCGGTCACGGCCGTGGCTTCGAGGTGGTGCTCACCTTTGTCGGCCAGCGGGTTTTCCGGGTCGGGCAGCACGCCCACGGGGCGCACCATGGGCGGGTCCTGCGGAATCTGGCCGGTGGCCAGCACGCCGCCGTTGGCGGTGGTTTGCTTGGGGTCATCGGCGAGTTTGATGCGGAAATCGGTCGGTACGGTCTGGCCAGTGGCTTTTTCCATGATGAGGCGGGCCAGCTTCTCCACCGGTTGCAGGTTGGAGCCAGCGGCCAGCAGGCGCACGTAGAGGCTGCCGCGCCCTGTGAAGCACAGGTAGCGCGGCAATTGTTGGCCGTTAGCCACCGTCACCTGCGCCACGTGGTAAATCAGCGCGCCGAAGTGCAGGTAAAACAGCACGCGCAGGTGTTCGGCCCGCAACAACCGCTCGCTGAAGCCCAGCAGCTGGTCGTAGTTGAACAGGAAGCTAGCCACGTCCTCGGACCCGAAGTTGTCAGTTCCCTCGGCCACCAGCACGTATTCGCGGGCCCGGCGAGCGGCGGGACTCAGCACCGCGCTCTGCACCCCAGCTACACCAAAACGCACCAAGCCGTTGTCCTTCGAGCCCCGCACTTCGGCCCCGCCATCACCCCACAAGTCGTTGCCGGCGAAGCGGAACGAAGTGCTCAGCACCGGTTTGCGGTCGGCGTAAAGCAGCACATCGGTCGTGCCGCCGCCGATGTCGATGAAGGCCGCGTTTTCGCCCGGTCCCAGCGTTACGATGTTGCGGCGGGTGAGGTAGTAGTACGGCGCCGTCGACTCCACCATGCAGGGCATGGAGTTGGTCGTTTTGAACACGTCGTGAAACAGCGTGTCCCACTCGCGCTGGTAGAGGTTGCGCTGGTAAGTCGAAAAGCTCAGCGGAGCAAACCAGGTGATTTGCGTGGCCGCGAGGTTGCCGCCGTTCAGGGCCACCTTGGCGCGGCACAGCAGCAGAATTTCCTTGAAAAACGCCCGCACCCGGTTGGTGTTGGCGATGTTCAGCGAGTTATCCCACTTTAGGTTAGTGTGGTAATTCGGCCGGCGCTGCTCCTCGGTGATGATGCCGAAAGCCACGTTGATGTTGCCCAGCACGCTCAACTCCTGGGTGGCGTAGTTGGCCGCCTCGTAGGTGGCGGTGCGCGCCGGGAAGGCGTACGGCGAGCTGTCGGCCCCCAGAATGGGCGGCACGAACTCGCGCTCCTGGTACTGCTGCCAGCGTTTGATTTGCACGAAGTTGGCCGGGTCGTCGTCGATGCCGCGGTACAGGCGCTCGTAAGCCGTACGGTCGGGCTCGGCAGTGCTCTTTTTCAGCAAAGCCACCGGCGTATCACTCAGGCCGAAGCTGAACGGCTTGGGCTCCTGGCCGGGGCTGTCCTGCATGGCCACGTGGGTGTTCGTGGTGCCAAAGTCGATGGCAAAGCGGTATTCCTTGGTGCCCTGGCGCTGTTCGGGCCAGCGCGGGATGATGAGCGCGCGGCCTTCGGCCGGGGCCGGGTTCAGCACTTCGAGGTAGTCGAAATGCGTGCCCCGCACCTCGTAGTAGGTGCTGCCTTCGTCCTGGCTGGTTTTGGGGGTGCGCTCGTAGCGGGTGGCGCTCTGGTCGGTGCCGGTGTCGCTGAGCTGGTGGCCGTTGGCCCAGAATTTCAGGTCGACTTTCTTGGTCACCATGCTCGGGTCGATGTTGTTGGCGTCGACCAGCATCACTTTGTAGAAGTCGTTGTACTGCGGCGCGTCGGCCACCTTCACGAACGGAAACACCGACAGCGCCACGTTGGTCACACGCAGGCGGCCCATGCCCTCCCCTTGCGGGTTGTCGTAGTAGGCGCGCTCATAATCCACGTAGTCGCCGCCGCTCACCGGTATGCGCAGCCGCACCCGGATGCAAGCCGATTCGAGCTCCAGCGAGAGGTGCTCGGCCAAATCCTGCTGCGTAAAGTAGTCGAAATACGCCGGCTTGATGGGCAGCAGCGGCCAGCTGCTGGGCCGGAAGCCGGGCGCAATTTTCAGGTTACCACAGAAGAACCGGGCCTCATCCACCTCATAAGGCACCGCCAGCAGGGTTTCTTCCAGCAGGTCATTCACCGTGAGGTACGGATACGGCAATTCCGGACCAGGCAGCGTGCGCTCCTTCAGCGGCCGGGGGTCGGCGGCGGGCACGGTGGCACCGCTGTCGGCAAACAGGGTTTCATTGTAATACTTCTTGCCAATGGCTTTCAAACCCGGGCGCAGCACAATGGGCAACGGCCCCGCAACGCCCGCCCGCGTGGGCCGGATGAACAGGTCGGAGCCACGCACCGAGCCCTCGTCGGAGCGCACGCGCAGCAGCACACCGGCCACGTCAATCTGGTTGTTGGAAGCGTCCGTCAGCACCGGGTAGTTGGCGAGGCTGGCGGTACCATCCATGGCCCAGCGCTGCAGTTGGCCGCGGTCCAACGTGTCGCGCACCAGCGGGGCCATCGTCGTCAGGGCCGGGTCGCCCACAAACTCCTGATACACGTAGTCGCGGAAAGCGGCTTCGCGGTTAGCCAGCGGCACGTACTGGTTATCAAAATAATAGCCCCCACCCTGCGGGCGCTGCACCGGCAGCGGCTTCACATTGGGCGCGGGGAAAAACAGGGTGAGCGGCGAAGTGCCGCCGATAAGCTGCGGCACGCCATTGGCGCCGGGGAAATAGATGAGGTGCATCTCGGTCAGCTTTGCGAAGCGGCCGTCGAGGTACAAACTCAGCACGTCGGCCAGCGGGCGGGTGGCGGGGTTGGCACGCAGCTTGGCCAGTTCCTCGTCCTTGCGCCAGGCCCGGATTTGCAGGCGCTGGCTGGCCAGCTTGCGCTGGTGAAAGTTGAACACCATTTCCCACACGTCCCAAAAGTGGCTCACCAGCTGGTGGTACACCGAGTCCTGGCTGGTGCCGCCCTGCGTCACGAAGCGCAACGCGGTTTCTACCAGGTGCATCCGGGCGAAGGGCGAGGGAATCGAAACCGCCACCTTGGCGGCGCGTCCGCCTTGCGGGTCGAGCAGGCGCTCCACTTCGTGGGGGCCAATTTTACCAGTCGGTCCCCAGCCCTCGTGGGTGCTGGAGCCGGTGTCGTGTAGTCGCAGGATTTTAGCCATTAATCTATTAGTTGTCAGTTGCTAGTTGTCCGTTGTCAGCCGCTATTGTTTCCGCATTGTCATTTTGCCTGACAACGCACAACCAGCAACTGATAACTAGATTAGGAGTATTGCAGCTTCTTGTCCAGAATTTCCCCCGTTGCCTCCTCAAAAGCTTTCACTACCCAGCGCAACGCCTCGTTCTCCGTCGGGTTGTTCAGCGTGGCTTTGCCTACTGCTTTCGTGAGCTCATCGCGGAAAAAGCCGGGCGTGATGCCTTTGCTGAAAATGCCGGTTTCCACCGTTTTATCGGCCACCATTTTGTTGAAATCCATCTCATCGGCGCGGATGGCGGTGTAGCGGCGCTGGTTCACGCCCAGCTCGCGCAGCCACTCGTTGTATTCGCCAAAAAAGTCGGTCAGCTCGCGTAGGGCGCGGTTATTGCGCAGTTGGGCCGAGAGGTCGCCCGCCTCGTAGTAGGGTGCTTTGGCATCCTCGGGTGTGTGCTTGAGGAAGTAGCGAGCGAAGTAGTGCAGCTGAATGAGCGGGCGGGCCACTTCCTGGCGCATCTCGGTGGGCAGCTGGCCGAAGTCGATGTCGGTAGTGTCGGCTTTCAGGCCGTACTCGTGGTAGAGCGGCTGGTTGCTGTCGAGCTGGTTGTCGGGCACTTCCATGAAGTGCGGCACAGCCAGCGCACCCAGCAACTCCAGTAAATGGGCTTGGTTGCGCTGTTCGGCGCGGCCGGGGTGGTTAGCCAGCGGCTGGCCCGGCTGGTCGCCGAGGTAGTACATGGCTTCCAGCCCCTTCAGGTTGTCGGCGTAGTACGAAAGGGCCGTTTTGGTCTTCGTAATGAAGGTGTTCGAGTCGATGAAATCCTGACCAGCCGACTTTTCATCGGCCGAAGGGTCCTGCAGCTTGAAGTACGGCAGCATCACCAGCGCGCCGGCCTTGAGGCGGCGGCGGATTTCGGGGTGGGCCAGCGGCGAGTTGGCGTCACGCAGGTTTTTCACCAGCAGCGGGAAGCCAGCCGCGCCCGTGCCCCCAAAAATTGAGCTGATGAAAAACGTCCGGTCGCCGTCCTGCAGGCTCTGGGCGAGGTAGCGCATTTCCTTGGATTGCACCACCGCGTTCAGCACCACCGAGCCCACGTTGGGCGAACCGCGGAAACCCACGTCGAGGTTAGCCGCAAGGCTGTCCTGCGTGAACAGCAAATCAACCAAACCCTGCGTTTCCACCGAGAGGTCGTTGTATTTCAGGTAATCGCGGAAGGGCTGGCTGATGCCGCCGAAGTCGTACACGAACGAGTCGCGCAGCTCCTCGCCGCCCCCGCTGGTGTTCAGGTGGGCCAGCGTGTTCATGGGCTGGCTGAAGAAGCCGGTTTTTTCCTTCTGCCCATCGCTGTACAGCGCTTCGTGAATGCGGGCGTAGCGCTTGAGCAGTGCCACGGTGCGGGTCACGTCGCCGTTCTGAGTATCGGGGTCGATGAGGACGGGCACCACCTGGTCGCAGTTCGGAATGCGCACGCCCGAGGCCAGCAGCATGGTGAGGGAGCGCAGTACGCGGGCCCCGGTGCCGCCCACGGCGAAGATGAATAGTTTAGACATTGCTTGTTCTGGCGGGTGAACCCCACCCCCGGTCCCTCCCCGGTAGGGAGGGGTGCCGAGGCAGCGAGGCTATTATTACTACTACTAAAATGAAAGCCCAACCTGAGAATCGTCAGGCACCCCTCACCACCGGGGAGGGGCCGGGGGTGGGGTTAAAACGGTCCCACAAACGGCGTGGTGCGCGCATACGTGCTCCAGCGCTTCAGCAACACCGAAAACAACAGGAACCACAGGGCCGCCACAATCATGTTCACGACCATGAAGTAACCCAGGTAGCTGCTGGCCTCAGCGCCGTGGCTCTTGCTGAGGCTGTTGGCTAGGAACACGCCCAGGCCCGCGGCCAATGCCAGCGTGAGGGCCCAGTGCGGCGTGCGGAACATGCCGGTGCGCATAGCCGAGTTGAACACATAGTAGAACAACAGCACCAGCAGTAGGCTCACACCCAGCGTGCTCCAACCCACGAGCGAGAACAAGTCCGTTTTATACAAGCCATAATCAGCCGGGCGCTGGCTTTGGAAAATGGAAATCAGGGCCGAGTACAGGCTGGTGAAGAAGGTTTGCATGAGTTAAAAAGGCAGGTTATTTATCGTTTTTAAGCGGAAGCTGAACCGTGAATACGGGCGGCAGCGTGGTTGGATACGACTGGCGAACGCCTGCCAGAATTTGGTCGAGGCCAAACGTGCGGGGCGCGGGCGTATTGTCGTTGGTCGTGGCCCAGGCACCTACCCAGTCCGGCGTTTCCGGGGCGGGCAGCGAAACGGTAAGCGTGGCGGTGGGTGCCGCCAGCTTGCTCACCCGCAGGCGCAGCACGTGGGTGTAGGGCGCCAGCACTGGCTGGCCGCTGTGCTCTTCATCGGTGAGCGGGCGCACCGAATTGGGCAGCAGGCTGGCTTGGCCGTTGGGCAGGCGCACGAGCAGATGTTGGGCCAGAAATGTAGGATTCTGCCAGGCAAGCGGTAATTCCTTTAAATCGAGGCCCACCGAAAAGTCCACCGGGTCGTCGGAAGGATTCAGCGTCAGGCCGTTGTTTTCGGCGTAGACCGTACCACCGCTCGACTTTAATTTTGGGTCAGTGAGCTTGGTGAGCAAGGGCGCAAAGGCGGGCGTGCTGGTTTTCAAGCCAAAAAAAGCCTGCTGGGCCGGGGCATTCTTAAAGACTTCGGCGGCGTAGCGCGCTACCTGGGCGGGTGGCCCAATCACCCACACGTAATAGGGCACCTTCTCGCCGTTCAGGGTTCGTTTCTGCACCGGCGTTTTCACCGCGGGAAAGTAGCTGCCATAAAAATGCGACGTCTCACCGAACACCGCCACGGCCAGCTGCTGGCGGTTGACTGGCGCAATGGAGGTGCGAATCAGGTTGGGCAGCTGCGAAAAATCGGACTTACGGGCCGGGCCATAGATGAAATCCGAAATCACCACGCTCACCTCCTCCCCGGCTTTGGGGCGGTTGAGAATGCCTTCCAGCATCTGCGGCAGCTCGGTGCCGAGGGCGGCCTGGCTCACTTCGCCCTGCACCACGTCGCGCAGCTCTTCAAATTTCACGGGCCGGGGTGCGGCGTTTTCGCACAGGTAGTACTTCCGCTCGCCCACCGCGCCATTCACCTGGGTTTCGGTGATGAGCGCGCCGATGCGCTTTTGGAATTCGGTGGCTGGCTTGTCGGCCCCGCCACGCGGCACGAAGCCCTTCATGCCGCCCGAATATTCCAGAAAAACACTCACGTGCAGCGGCGCTGCCTCGGTGGTAGCGGGCGTTTCGGCAGTTGTTTTGGTGCCTTTGGTGGGCTTGGTGGCGGTGGTTTCAGCGGGCTCGGTGTTGCAAGCTGTCAGCAGTGAAACGGTCCCCAGAAGTACTCCGGCAAGCCGGAAATCCCGAAAAAGACGCAACGCGGGACGGAGCCCGAAATCGGATATTGGCATAGGGGAAGCGCAAGGCGAGGTTTGGGGGCGAAGTATAGGCATTACGCAGCAAAATGCCGGCCGGCCGAAAACCACTGCCTCCAAACGCAGGCAACGCACTGATGGTACACAGCCGCACGCTGAACGGGATTTGGCGGCACGCGCCCTGTCAACAATACGCTGTTGCCGGTGCCCACTGCCGCCTTCTGCGGGGCTGTGCCAGCACGTGTTTGGGTTGTATGCCCGAACTTTGCCATACCCTTCCCATTTTGTTAATGCTCCTGATTGCCTTTCGTTCCGAATATCAACTCACGGTAGACCCCGCTAAAAACCGCATTTTCTACCAAAATTTTGGGCAGATGCAGGGCGCTACCGAATTGCCCCACTACCGTGCGGACTGGTCTGCGGCCCTGGCCCAGGTGCAGCCAGGCTTCAGCATTCTCAGCGACATGCAGGTGGTCAACCAGGCTAGTCCGGCGTTGCGCGCCGAGTTTGTGGCCGTCGAGCAGCTCATTGTAGCCCGAGGGGTTCGCATCGTGGCCGAAATTCATATTCCCGGCCTTCCCACCCGCCACCTCAGCGATGCCGTGACCACCAGCCAGGCCATGCCTGTGCGCCAGTTTCTGAACCTGTGGGACGCGGCCCAGTTTCTGGACGAGGGCTGATGCAACCCGTTGGCAAAGTGGCTGCACCGGGCCAGCCCCGGCGTTTGGACAAGAGCAATTTGCTGTGTGTCAGCCAACGTTTTGGTGCCTGCCGTTGTTATAAAACCTGCTGCCAATTGGCCGCCCCAACCCCGAACCGTACCTTTGCGCCAACGGCCTCCTACGTTGTGGCCGCTTCAAAGCCGACGCCCGGTTAAAGGCACTTAGTTTCCTTATGTCCAATACTATTTCCACCGATATCTGCATTATCGGAGCCGGCCCGGTCGGTCTGTTTGCAGTTTTTGAAGCGGGTTTGCTCAAGCTCCGCTGCCACGTTGTTGATGCGCTGCCCCAGCCCGGCGGCCAGCTCTCCGAGATTTATCCGAAGAAGCCGATTTACGACATCCCGGGCTTCCCGGAAATCCTGGCCGGCGACCTGGTCGATAATCTGATGAAGCAGATTGAGCCCTTCCACCCGACCTTCACCCTGGGCGAACGGGTGGAGCAGTTCAAGAAGCTCGACGACGGCTCCTTCCAGCTGTTCACCACCGACGGCACCGAAATTCACTGCAAGGCCGTGGCCATTGCCGGCGGCCTGGGTTCGTTTGAGCCGCGCAAACCGGCCGTCGAAAACCTGGAGCATTTTGAAGGCGGCAAAGGCGTGCACTACATGGTGCGCGACCCCGAGCACTTCCGCGACAAGAAAATCGTGATTGCCGGCGGCGGCGACTCGGCCCTCGACTGGACCAACTTCCTCGCCAACGTGGCCTCCGACGTAACGCTTGTGCACCGCGGCACCACCTTCCGTGGCGCCGCCGACTCGGCCGAGAAAGTAAAAACCCTGCACGAAGCCGGCAAAATCAAGCTCGTACTGAGCTCGAACGTGACGCATCTGCACGGCAACGGCACCCTGAAAGAAGTGACCATCACCGGCAACGACGGCACGGCCGAAACGGTCCCGCTCGACTGCTTCATTCCGCTGTTTGGCCTCACGCCCAAGCTCGGCCCCATCGGCGAGTGGGGGTTGGAGATTGAGAATGATGCGGTGAAAGTTGATACCGTGGACTACAGCACCTCGCTGCCCGGCGTGTTCGCCATCGGCGACATCAACACCTACCCCGGCAAGCTGAAGCTGATTCTATGTGGCTTCCACGAGGCCGCGCTTATGTGCCAGGGCGCTTTCAAATACATTTTCCCCGATAAGAAGTACACCCTCAAGTACACGACCGTCAACGGAGCACCCAGCATGTAATCTGGCGTTTTCAGCACATCATGCTGAGTTGGCCGAAGCATCTTTATCGCAACAGTAGTCCTGATTGCGCAGTAGAGAGGCTCGGCCAACTCGGCATGACGTTCTTTTGTGCTGCCTACCCAATAGTTCTATGGAAAACGATATCCGCATCTACGTTGAAGAAATGCCCGGCCAGCGCCGTGAAATCATTGCCCCCACCGACATGGGCCTGAGCCTGATGGAGGTGCTCAAGGCCGATGGCTACGACATTCAGGCTACCTGCGGCGGCATGGCTCTGTGCGCCACCTGCCACGTCGAAGTACTGTCCGGCCCGGCCCTGCCCGAGCCCGAAGACGCCGAGCTCGACATGCTCGAAACCCTGCCCGTGGTGCTCGAAGGCTCGCGCCTAAGCTGTCAGATTCGCCTCACACCCCGCACCGATGGGCTGGTAGTGCGCCTGGCCCCAACGGGCGCGTAGGCAGGCCCGCCTGTCATTGCGAGTGGAGCGCAGCGCAACGCGGCAACCGAAGGTCAGCGGAGCTAATCCGTCCGGTAAATGCGACCACCCTCACAATGTAAAAAGCCCCGGCTCTGCAGTAGAGTCGGGGCTTTTTGCGTTTTAAAAATAGTGTGTCACAACTTAAGCCTAGTTGCTGAGAGAGGACGAATTAGCTCCGCTGACCTTCGGTTGCCACGGCCTGCGGCCTCACAATGCCGGGCGCTAGCCTGCCGCAACCAGCTGTTCACGCATCCGCTCCTTGGCGGCCGCCGATAAGGCCGGGCCCGCCTGCGCCCGGGCCGCAGCGGAGGCGCGCGCCCAGTCCGCAATCAGCATAGATTGCTTTGAATAGCGCTTGCAGTTGGGGCACAGGTGCAGATGCAGCCACAGGCTGGCGCGCTCGCGGCGCGGCATGGTAGGGTCTTCGTGCTGCTCGATGAGCAAGGTGGCGTGCTGGCAGGTAATAAGTCGTAGCATAGCGAATAGAATAGATTAGGACTGGCCCAGGCCGTGTTTTTCGAGGCAGCGGCGCAGCTGGAGCTTGGCCCGGTGCACGATAACCCAATAGTTGGCCGAAGTCAGCCCGAGCTCCTGACAAATTTCTTCGGCCGATAATTCCTCCACGAAACGCATAGCGAACACCGCGCCCTGCTGCGCCGAGAGCCGCTCCTGGCACAGGCGCAGAATCTCGTGCAGTTCCTGCTGCTCCAGCGCGGCATCGGCCCGGAGCCAGCTGGCGGGGGCCTGCGGGCCAACCCAGTGCCCGTTGGTCGGGTTAAAGTAGTCCGTTTCGGGAGTGCTGCCGCCGTCGCTCAGCGCATCGAGCCCGATGTGCGGGGCGCGGGCCTGACGGCGGTAGTGGTCGATGATTTTGCGGCGCAGGATAACGAACAGCCAAGTGCGCTCGGAGGCCTCGGCCCGGAAGGTGGCCAGGTTGGCCAGCGCGCTGAGAAAGGTTTCCTGCACCAGCTCTTCGGCCGTCTCGGCATCGGAAACGCGGCTCAGGGCAAAGCGGTAAAGCTCGTCGCCGAAGCGGGCGGGCCACTCGGCCGGAACGGGGGGTGCTGGGGTCATGCGGAGCGACGACTAAGCGGGTTGGGTCGCACCACAATATTACGCTTGGCTTGGCGAGCAGTGAACGACTCACTGCATACTTTCGATTGATGCCGTGGCAGCACCCACAATGCGGTGCGAAACCACTTCCTGCACCAAGGCCACGGCTCGTAGGTTGGAGCGCTTCCAGCCGGGAGGTAGCTGCAGGGCCTGGCGGGCGCTGAAGGTACCAGCAGCGCCTACCTGGCCCAGGGGCAGCAGCTGGCGCACCACGGCCGCGTGCCGCAGCAACAGGCCGGAATTCTCGCCCCGCCCAATCTGCGAAGCCAGCCCGCTTTCGGTGATGGCCAGCAGCACTTCGGTGGCCGGCGTGCCGGCAGGCAGGCTCCGCACCTGCACCTGGGCCATGGCCGCCGTAGCAGTAACCGATACCGCGGCCTGCGGCTCCTGGGCTGCTTTGGCAATGGCAGTGGCCAGTGCAGCGCTCCGACTGCCCACCAACTCGTAGCGGCCATTCACCACGGCCTGGGGCGTGTAGGAGCCCGAGCCAAATCCGGTGGCGTACTGCCGCTGCCGCTCGGTGTAGGTTGCTGATGAGAAGCTGTCCTTCCAGCCTAGCCGGTTCCAGTAGTCGACGTGCTCGCCGAGGGCGATGATTTCGACGCCGGGCACCGACTGGGCCAGCACCAGTTCGCGCAGGGCCGCATCGGCCGCCGGGCAGCTGGAACAGCCTTCGGAAGTGAACAGCTCGACGACCACCGGCACCCGGGTAGGCGGCACAGAGACAGGCCCCGGCGCAGAACCAACGGCGGCAACCAGAGGCAAGAGCATCAGCAACGTTTTCATGGCGCAGGAAAAGTAAAATGGACTTGAGGCCCCGAACGGAGCAGCACTTAGCCAGACGCTGCTGCTCGCCCTGCCTTACATAAAAGATAAGGCCGAGCGTAAATAATCGTGAAATACTATAATAATTATTTGGATATTTTATTGTATTTTATTATATTTGAATTATACGCTTCTAATTCTTTGCTATGAAGACTAGTATCCCCCAAGAACCGGCAGCCCGGGGGCTGCGGGCTGCTCCCCTATGCACACTTCAATGGCTGAACACCTGGCTAAGCGGAAAGCGAGGATTTATAGCAAAACTGCTGGCATTGAGTCTGCTAGCCTTTACAGCGCAGGGCCAGCAACGGGGTGGCATTGACCTGTTCCGGGAAGATGGCGCGGCGCGCCAGGTCGCCTACGCCTCGCCGGTAGCGGCCCAGCTACGCCAGGCCCGGGCCTTAAGCCTCGAGGTGGTGGCCCTTGATGCGGCGCTGACTCCTGCCCGGCGGGGCGGCGAAGTGGTGCTGGTGCTGCCCTTGCCCGATGGCCGCAGCGCCCGCTTCGGGGTGCGAGAAGCGCCCATTATGAATGGCCCCACGGCGGCCCGCTTTCCGGAGCTGCGCACCTACGCCGGCCGCGGCCTCGATGACCCCGATGCCACGTGCCGGCTCGATATCACGCCCTACGGCTTTCATGGGCAGATTTTGTCGAACGCGCTGGGGGCCGTGTACCTCGAACCAGCCCGGCCGGGCGATGTGGCCCACTACCTGAGCTTTTTCCGGGCCGATATAAACCGCAGTGCTGCTACGACAACCTCCGCTTGTTTGTGGCAGCCGGGGCTCGACCGCGGCGCGCCGGCCCGGGCCGGGGGAGCAGGTGGCCCCGCGCATCGCACACTGCTAGCCACCGGTACCACGCTGCGCACCTACCGCCTGGCTGTAGCAGCCACGGCCGAGTACACGGCCAACCGCGGCGGCACGGTAGCCAGTGCCCAGGCGGCCATTGTGACGACGATAAACCGCGTGACCGGCGTGTACGAGCGGGAGCTGGCCGTGCGCCTGCAGCTGGTGCGCAACGACGGCACCCTCATCTACACCAACGCCAGCACAGACCCCTACACCAACAACAACCCCAACAGCTTGGTGAGCCAGAACCAGAGCAACCTCACCGCGGTGGTGGGCACGGCCAACTTCGACATTGGCCACGTGTTCAGCACGGCCGGCGGGGGGCTGGCGTATGTGGGTGTGGTGTGCAACGCGTCGTACAAAGCGGCCGGGGAAACCGGAATTTCCAACCCGGTGGGCGACTTTTTCGACATCGACTACGTGGCCCACGAAATGGGCCACCAGTTTGGCGGAAACCACACCTTCAACAGCAATTTGGGCAGCTGCGGCGGCAATGCTAACCCCAGCACCGCCCACGAGCCGGGCTCGGGCTCGACGATAATGGCTTACGCGGGCATTTGCGGCAGCGACAACCTACAGCCGCACACCGACCCCTACTTCCACGTGGTGAGCTACGAGGAAATTGAGAGCTCCCTGGCTACTACCTCGTGTGGGGCCGTGAGCAGCACCGGCAACAGCGTGCCCAGCGTGAGCCTGCCCCCCGGCGGCAAAACCTTGCCCATCAGCACGCCCTTTAAGCTGACGGCCAGCGGCACCGATGCCGACGGCGACCCGCTCACCTTTTGCTGGGAGGAATGGGACCTGGCCCAGAACGGCGCGCCACCCCTCTTCCGCTCGTTTCCGCCCAATCCCAGCCCTACGCGCTACTTCCCGCGCCTGAGCGACCTGCTGGCTGGCACCATCACCATCGGCGAAACACTGCCCACCGTCACCCGCCCGCTGAACTTCCGGGTGACGGTGCGCGACGCCCACAACGGCTTGCAAGGCGTGGTGGGCGGCATCAACAGCAGCCCCGTGCTGGCGTTGAGCGCGAGCAGTGCCGCTGGGCCCTTCGTGGTGACGGCCCCCAACACGGCCGTGAGCTGGGCCGCCGGCTCGACGCAAACCGTGACTTGGAACGTGGCCAACACCACGGCCGCCCCGGTGAGCTCGGCCATCGTAAACATTCGGCTGAGCACCGACGGCGGCCTCACCTACCCCACCGTGCTGGTAGCCAGCACGCCCAACGACGGTTCGGAAAGCATAACCGTACCCAGCTTGGCCACCACGCAGGCCCGCATCATGGTGGAAGCGGCCGACAACTACTTCTTCGACATTTCGAATGCCAACTTCACCATTTCGGGCTCAGTAGCTGGTCCCACCCTCAGCAGTTTGAGCCCAACCAGCGGAACAGTCGGGGCCAGCATAATCATTACGGGCACGAACCTAAGCGGAGCCACGGCTGTGAGCTTTAATGGAACGGCGGCCACTTTCGTTATCAACTCGGGCACTCAGATAACGGCTACCGTACCTGCTGGAGCCACCAGCGGCAACGTAACCGTGACCACGTCCGGCGGTACCAGCAACGGCATCACCTTCACCCTCACCGTACCAGCGCCTACGCTCAGCAGCCTGAGCCCCACTACTGGCACTGTTGGCACTCCCGTTACAATTACCGGCACCAACCTGACTGGTACGACAAGTGTCACCTTCAACGGCACTGCTGCCAGCTTCACGATAAACTCGCCTACCCAGATTACGACCAGTGTGCCGGCCGGGACCACCACCGGCAACGTGACCGTGACTACCCCAGGCGGCACCAGCACCGGCCTGCCCTTCACGGTAACGGCTCCGCTGCCCACGCTCAGCACACTGAGCCCGACCAGCGGGCCGGCGGGCACCAGTGTGGCCATTACCGGCACCAATCTTACAGGCACGACGAGCGTGACCTTTAATGGCACCGCGGCCACGTTCACCGTGAACTCAGCGACCCAGCTGACGGCTACCGTGCCGGCCGGGGCCACCACTGGCAATGTAGTTGTGACGACACCGGCGGGTGCCAGCAACGGCCTGGCCTTCACGGTGACCATTCCGGCTCCCACAATTTCTGGGTTGAGCCCGACCAGCGGCACAGTGGGCACGAGCGTGGTGATTACGGGAGCCAACTTCACGGGTACCACGGCGGTGAGCTTTAACGGGACGGCGGCCACCTTCGTTCTGAACTCGGCGACCCAGCTAACCGCTACTGTACCCTCCGGTGCCACTACCGGCAGCGTGACGGTGACCACCCCTGGCGGAACCAGCAATACGGCCGTGTTTACGGTGCTGCCGCCTGCTCCCACCATCAGCAGCCTGAGTCCGACCAACGGTACTGTAGGCACCTCGGTAATCGTTACGGGCACGAACCTGACGGGAGCTACGAGCGTGAGCTTTAACGGGACGGCGGCGGCTTTCATTATCAACTCAGCCACCCAGCTAACGGCTACTGTGCCGGCCGGGGCAACTACCGGCAACGTAACCGTGACCACGCCCGGCGGCATCAGCAATGGACTGCCCTTCACCATTACCGTCCCAGCTTCTACCATTACCAGCCTGAGCCCGACCAGCGGCACCGTGGGTACCAGCGTCGTTATTACGGGCACCAATTTCAGCGGGGCCACGGCCGTGAGCTTTAACGGCACGGCCGCCACGTTCACTGTTGATTCCAACTCGCAAATAAGCACTGTGGTGCCGGCCGGCGCCACCAGCGGCAGCGTGGTCGTAACTACGCCCGGGGGCACCAGCAATGGGGTGGCTTTCACCGTGGTTCCGCCTGCGCCTATCCTCAGCAGCCTGAATCCGACCAGCGGCACTGTAGGCACCTTGGTAACCATCACCGGCACGAACCTGACAGGGACGAACAGCGTGAGCTTTAACGGGACGGCGGCCGCCTTCCTTGTGAATTTGGCGACTCAGCTAACGGCTACCGTGCCCGCCGGAGCCACTAGTGGCAACGTGACCGTGACCACGCCCGGCGGCACCAGCAACGGGCTGCCCTTCACAGTATCGGCCCCGGCCCCTTCGCTCACCAGCCTGAGCCCAACCAGTGGCGCAGTGGGTACCTCGGTGGTAATAACCGGCACCAGTTTCACGGGAGCCTCGGCCGTGACGTTTAATGGCACACCGGCCGCCTTCGTTCTGAACTCGGCCACCCAGCTAACCGCTACTGTACCCACTGGTGCTACTACGGGCAATGTGACCGTAACTGCGTCCGGTGGCACCAGCAACGGCCTGTACTTCACAGTGCTGCCCCCGGCCCCAACGCTCACCAACCTGAGCCCGAGCAACGGCCCTATCGGCACAAGCGTCACCATCACGGGCACCAACCTGACGGGAACGACCAGCGTGAGTTTCAACGGCAGCAGCGCCTCGTTCGTGGTGAACTCGGCCACCCAGCTAACGGCCACTGTGCCAGCCGGAACCACCACTGGCCTTGTAACCGTGGCCACGCCCGGCGGCACCAGCAACGGCATTACGTTCTCGGTAACAGCCCCAGCGCCGGCAATTAGCACATTGAGCCCAGCCAGCGGCCCCGTGGGCACCAGCATCACCATCACGGGCACGGGCCTGACGGGGGCCACAGCCGTGAGCTTCAACGGCACGGCGGCCACGTTCACGGTGCTGAATGACGGCACGATTACAGCTGCCGTGCCTGCTGGTGCGACCACGGGCAATGTAACCGTAACCACCCCGGGCGGCACCAGTGCCGGCCTGCCCTTCTCCGTCACCATTCCGGCTTCCACCATCACGGCCCTAAGCCCGACCAGCGGCCCGGAGGGTACCAGCGTCATTATTACTGGCACCAACCTGGCCGGGGCCACCGGCCTAACCTTCAACGGTGTAAGCGCCATATTTGTAGTAAACTCGGCCAACCAGCTAACCACGAGCGTACCCACCGGCGCTACCACCGGCAGCGTGGTTGTGGCAACACCGGGCGGGCCCAGCAACGGCATCCTGTTTACGGTGGTGCCGGCCGCGCCCACCCTCACCGCCGTTTCGCCCAACAGCTCGCCGGTGGGCACCACCGTGGTGCTCACGGGCACGAACCTGACGGGCGCAACCGCCGTGAATTTCAACGGCACGGGGGCCACCTTTGTGGTGAACTCGGCCACGCAGATAACCACCCTGGTGCCCAATGGGGCTACCAGCGGCCCCCTAACCGTAGCTACTGCCGGCGGCCTGAGCAATGCCGTTGCCTTCACGGTCGCCATTCCTACTTCCACCCTCACCACGCTTAGCCCCAACAGCGGCCCCATCGGCACCCCCGTGGTAATAACGGGCACCAATTTCACGGGCGCGGGTTCGGTAACATTTAATGGCGTGAGTGCGCCATTCACGCTGAATTCGCCGACCCAGATAACCACTGTGGTGCCTTTTGGCGCCACATATGGCCCGGTGGTTGTGACGGTAACCGGCAGTAGCAATGGCCTCATTTTCACCGTCATTCCGCCGCTGCCCGTCATCACCAATTTCTCGCCGATGGGTGGACCGGTGGGCACGGTGGTTGCCATTACCGGGACTGATTTTGTGGGCACCACGGCGGTGGCGTTCAATGGGGTATCGGCTCCGTTCACCTTCATATCGGGCACCGCGCTTACGGCCACGGTGCCGGCCGGGGCCACCACCGGGCCCATTACCGTGACCACGGCGGGCGGCACGGGCAGCAGCACTACCAGCTTCACGGTACTCACGCCTACGCTGCCCAGCCTCACAGTGACCTCGCTGCAGATTATTCCGCCCGGTGCCTACAACAACATCGACATCACGGGCACGGGCGAAGGCACGCTGAGCGGAGCAGTATCAGTGGCCGGGGCCTTCACGGTGCAGGCGGGCGGCATTTTCGACGATGGCTGCCAGCTGCTGACCGGCGCCGGCAGCTTCGCGCTGGCGGCCGGGGCTACTCTGCGGATTTGTAACCCTGGCGGCATCAGTGCCAGCGGAACCACGGGCAGCATTCAGGTTGGGGGCACCCGCACCTTCAGCCCCGATGCCAGCTATGTATATAACGGTACCGTGGCCCAGCTTACCGGCTCGGGGCTGCCCGCCACGGTGCGCAACCTCACGGTGAACAATGCTGCCGGCGTGGGCCTGACCCAGAACTTGGGCATTACCCAAGTGCTCACCATTCAGTCCGGCGAACTGAACCTGGGGGCCAGCAACCTGAAACTGCTTTCGAACGCCAGCGGCACGGCCCTGGTCGTGAACCGGGGAAGCAGTCGCGTGCAAGAAACCGGCCCCGGCCGCGCCATCATGGAGCGCTTCATCACCCTCGACCCAGCCCAGCCCTACCCCGGCCCTGGCTACCGCCACTACAGTACGCCGGTGAGCAACACCACCATAGCCGACCTCGAGGTGCCGGGCATTTATACGCCGCTGGTAAACCCGGCTTACAACGCCCTGCCTACGCCCACCCTGCCGCCGGCTCAGTTCCCCAACGTGTTCGACTTCCAGGAAAGTCGCATTATCCCTACTTTCCCCGATTTTGACGTGGGCTTCCGCTCGCCTACCAGCCCGGCTGAAGCATTGGTACCCACCGTCGGCTACACCGTGAACATTGCGCCAGCTGCCACCGTCGACCTTAGTGGCCAGCTGAACACCGGCGCTCTGAATACCGGGCCGCTCACCCGTGGGGCCACGGCTAATTCGGGTTGGCAATTCCTGGGCAACCCCTACCCCGCTCCGCTCGACTGGGGCATGGTAGAAGCTACGCCCGGTGCGCTGCCCACTGGCCTGGGTGCCGCCATCTACGTGTTCGAGCCAACCAGCCAGTACAGCGGTTTCTACCGCAGCTACGTGGGCGGCGTGGGCACGGGCGGCTTCGAGGGCGTGCTGCCGGCCATGCAGGGCTTCTTCATCCGGGCCACGCAAACGGTGCCGGGCGGCTTCACCTTCCAGGATTTGTTCCGCGTCACGACGTATCAAAACCCGCCCTTCCACCGTCAGACCGCCGGCCCCGACCTCCGTCCCCGGCTGCGCCTCACGCTGAGTTCTGCCAACAGCGCAGCTGGCCTGCTCGATGAAACGCTGGTGTACTTCGACCCGCTGGCCACGGCTACCGGCACCGATGCAGCCTTTGATGCGCCCAAGCTGCCCAATTCCAACCAAATTGGCCTAGCCAGCCGCATACCCGGCTTGCCTACCAGCGAGGCCTTGGCCATCAACGGACTGCCGCCCGCGCTGCTGGCCTCGGGCGTGCGCATTCCGCTGGAGCTGAAGGTGCCCGCCGCCGGCCCTTTCCAGCTCCACGCTGGCGAGCTGGCCAACTTCGCCCCCGCTTTGGCGCTGGCCCTGCTCGACCTGGCTACCGGCACCCGCACCGACCTCCGCGTCGCCCCCACTTATGCCTTCGCGGCTGCCCGGGCAGGTATGCTGGCGGGCCGTTTCGAACTGCTAATAGGCCGTACGGCTACGTCCACCACCAGCCCTATCCCCCCCTCAGTCTTTAGCGTGTGGCCCAATCCGGTAGCCAGCGGCGAGGGTCGCCTGCACATAGCCCTGGCCACGGCCGCCCCCACTGCCACGGCCGTGCTGCGCACCATACTAGGGCAGCCGGTGCGCACCCAGCCCCTGCGCAACGGCACCGCCGAGCTGCACACCGAAGGCCTGGCCACTGGCACCTACCTGCTCACAGTACAGGTACCGGGCGCGCCCGGAATTACGCAGCGCGTGGTGATAGAATAAAGTGGGCATGCACAAAAAAGCCCCCGTCAATATCTTGACGGGGGCTTTTTTACTAACTATAAAGCCGTATGCTACTGCTTGTTGCTGGGGGCTGGTGCAGCTGCTGGCGCAGTACCAACGCCCTGGGCTACGGGTGCCGGACCAGCCGGTGCCGCAGACGCGGCGGGTGAGTTAAACATTTCGAGCGCCAGGCGCCAGCCGGCCTCCGCCTCGCGGCGCCAGATGCGCACGTACGTACCCGACTCCTGCGGATGCTTGGCATCGCCGGGGTGGCGGTAGGTGCCCAGCACATAACCTAGGTCGCCTGCAGCCGACAGGTAGCCGGTGGTAGGAGCGAAAATGTAGCCCTTCTCCAGGTTTTTCATGTTGGCCACGGCGGCCAGGCCCTGCATCATCGACAGGCCCGGGCGGTACAGCCGCGCTTCGGTGCTGAGGTATTGCTGGTAAGTAGCACCTGGCTTCAGCAGCTCGGCCGTGGCAAACTTGCTGTCAAGGTCGAGGAGCACGCTAGTGGGTGCCATGCTGGGCGTGGCCATGGCCAGGAGCTGGCGCGGAGCCGGCACGTTTGCCGGGGCGCTTGGGGGCACGCCAATGCGCTCAATCTTCATGTCGACCACGTATTTCCATTGGCCATCGGCCTGCTTGCGCCACAGCTTCACGTACTCGCCCGAGGCCTGGGCCCGGTCGTTTTGCAGCATGGTCCAGGGGCCGGTGGTGTAGCCCAGGTCGCCCGATTGCGCCACATCGGCGAGGAGTGGGTACCAGGTCATGCGGGTATCGGCCTTCACCGAGCGGGAGTTCCATAGGGCTTGCGCCTCTACTAGCTTACCATTTTCCACGGCCATTGCGGTGGGAGAGGCATTGGCAATGAATGCTGTTTTCATCCCATTCTTCGTTACTTGCTCAGCAAACGAAGATTCCGCTGCCAATACCGCCTGGCGGGGAGACTGGGCATAAACTGCGCCCGAAAGCAACAGGGTAGCCAACGAGGCAAGAGTCAAGTTAGTCTTCATAAGATTCAATCGCAAGTAAAATATAATACTAAGGTAGTAACTACGGGATAATTATACTTTCCCGCAGCTCACAAAGTTCCTCAAAAAATATCCATTCCCGATTCTTTGTCCGCGTGACGGCTTCCAGCGCAGCGTGCGGCCTACTTTTGCATCGTCTTTTTTTACTCGCTTTCCGCCATTTTATGAATCTTGCCGACCTCACTGCCCGCGCCCGCCGCATTCGCCTCGTCCTCACCGATTGCGATGGCGTGCTCACCGATGGCGGCGTGTACTACTCCGAGCGCGGCGAGGAAATGAAGCGCTTTAGCATTCGCGACGGCATGGGCGTGGAGCGGCTGCGCGCCCAGGGCATCATCAGCGGCATCATGACCGGCGAAGTTTCGCCTTCGGTACGCACCCGCGCCGCCAAGCTCAAGATTGAAGAGTTGCACCTCGGCATCAAGGACAAACCGGCCTGCCTGCGCGAGATTATGGCCCGCACCGGCTTTGCAGCCGAGGAAATTGCCTTTATCGGCGACGACACCAACGATGTGGAAATTCTGGGCATGGTAGGCTTTGCCGCCTGCCCCGGCGATGCCACCTCCTTTGCCCGCGCCGTGGCCGACTTCCACTGCCAGACGCCCGGCGGCTACGGCTGCTTCCGCGAGCTGGCCGAATTTATTATAGCTGCCCAGGCTGGGGAATAGGGAATAGGGAATAGGGAATAGGGAATAGGGAATAGGGAATATTGGCACGTCATGCTTCATCTGGCGTCCGCTTGTCGAATCATCTCTACCGCGAAGAGCAATTAAGTACTCGTTCAAAAGTAAACGAGTAAAAGCACGTCATGCAGAGCGCAGCGAAGCATCTCGCGTGCAGCGGTAAATCAATCGTTTGACAATGCGAGCGAGATGCTTCGCTGCGCTCTGCATGACGGTTACTTTTGCTTGGGCACTTAGTTATTACTGCCGTAACAGCATGACATACTGTGCTATTTCGCTCGGCCCTTCTACTCCGGCAGCAGTCTCTGGCTGACAGCTAGCTTGATGAGGGCAGCCGTGTTGCGAGTCTGGGTCTTGTCCATGATGTTCTGGCGGTGGGTTTCGATGGTGCGCTTGCTGGTGAACAGGCGCTCGGCGATTTCGGCGTTGGTAAGGCCATTGGCTACCAGCGACAGCACCTCCATCTCGCGCTTGCTCAGGCCCAGGGCGGCGCGGGCCATGTCGCCCTGCGCCGGGCTACTCATGCAGAGCCGCCCTAGCAACGACAGGCCAATGGCCGCGCACAGAAACGGCCGGCCGGCCGCCACCGTACTCAGGGCGTGCACCAGCTCCGAGGGCAGCGAGGTTTTGAGCAGGTAGCCGTGAGCGCCTAGGTCGAAGGCCCGCACCACGTAGTGCTCGTTGGTGAGCTCGCCGCGAGCCAGCACCCGCAACTGCGGAAACTGCTCGCGCACCGCTACCAACAGGGCGAAGGCGTCGCTCCCGGGCAGGGCCAAGTCGAGCAGCAGCACCCCGGGGGCCACGAGTTCCAGCGCGGCCAATATCTCGGGGCTGGTGCTAGCTTCGGCCACTACGTCGAGGCCCGCAGCCGCGGCCAGCCCAAGCCGGAGCTCCTGCCGAACAGTGGCGTTGCCTTCCGTGAGGAGCAGTCGAATCATAGAGGGTAGATGAATCGCAGGGACTAGAAATGCATTAATTTTTGCAGCAGCGAGCTACCTTTTTTGCTTTTGGCAACCCGAAACTACGGCCTTTACAAGCTCAACTATTATGCAGCAAACAAAAGCCGTATAAATCCCTTGAAAAAGGATGGCCCAACTGGATGCGCTTGGTACAAATACGGAGCCAGTAGCAGCAGCCCGCTGCCTGAGCCAACTTTGTGCGCTGGAACTCGTTTCGACAACCTTATCCCTGCGCCTGCCATGACCCGAATCATTCTCGCCGACGACCACACCATCCTGCGCGACGGGATTCGCGCGCTGCTTTCGGCCGAAGCAGACCTGGAAGTAGTGGGCGAAGCCAGCAACGGGGCCGAAGTGCTTTCCATCCTGGAAACGACCCCCGCCGATGTGGTGCTGATGGACGTGCAAATGCCCATACTCGACGGGTTTGCCACCATGCCCGAGCTGCGGCAGCGCTTCCCCGAGGTACGCGTGCTGGTGCTCACCATGCTCGACCACGAAAACTACGTGGCCCGCATGCTTGATGCAGGTGCTCTGGGGTACGTGCTCAAGAATGCAGCTATTAGTGAGATTACCCACGCCATTCGCACGGTAGCGGCCAACAACCCGTTTTTGTGCACCGAAATTGGCCTCAACATGCTATACAAGGCCGTGGCGCAGTCGGCTAGCCTGGCCCCCGAGGACGGCGGCTCGTCGGGGGCCGACCTCACGGCCCGCGAGCTGGAAGTGCTCAAGCTGATTGCCGAAGGCATGACCAATGGCGAAATCGCCGACAAGCTGTTCACCAGCAAGCGCACCATCGAAACCCACCGCCAGAACATCATCGCCAAAACGCAGGCTAAAAACACGGCCGCCCTCATTAAGCTGGCGGTGAGCCGAGGACTGATTTCGTAGCCTCTGCGCCTTCGGTATAAGTACGTAATTTTCGTTTTCAGTGGCAGATGCTGTCGAGCGCCGGTGGCAGCGCCCCTTCGATGCCCTTCCGCGCTAATTCAGCAGGCCGCCCACCGTGCCGATGGTGAGGGCCACAATAACGGTATTGAACAGAAACGACACGCAGCCGTGCAGCAGGGCCACGCCGCGCAGCGCCCGGTTGGCAATGGCAATATCAGCGGTTTGGGCCGTCATGCCGATGACGAAGGAGAAGTAAGCGAAGTCGATATAGTTGGGGGTGAGGCGGGGTTTGGCACCGTCCTGGTCGTCGGGGAAGAGCAAGCCGCCGACATCGAGGCCGGTGGCCTCGTCCTTGTCGTAGTAGGTATGGGCGTAGCGCAGCGTGAACACCAGGTGCACCAGCACCCAGGCCAGCACCACCGCGGCCAGGCTAAGCAGCACGTGCAGGGTGCGCGCGTGCAGCGACAGCTTGTCGAGCGAACTTAGCAAGCCCACCACCGTGCCCAGGCTGGCAATGGCGGCCCCCAGCACCAGCACGAAGCCCAGGGTACGGGGCAGGTCTTCGGTGCCAGCCACGCAACGAATATCTTCGGAATCGGCTTTCCACATACCCAGCAGAATCTGCACCAGGTCAGTTGCTCCAAAACCGACCCAGGCCATGACGGTGCGGGGCAGCAGGCCAATCTCGGCCGGGGCAATCCACGGGGCTAGGGCGCGGGGCAACAGCCAGGCTGCCAGGCCGCCCACCAGCAGCGCCACGCCCAGCCGCCAGCGCACGTCAAGCGAGCGCACCATTTTGGCGGCGGCTGGTTTGGTGGTGGTGCTTGCGGGGGCTGCGTCGAAATTTTTGCTCATTGGGCCGCCAAGGTAGGGTTCGGCCGGGCTGTCGCGGCCACTTAGAAAAGTAAATGCGCCATCCGGCTGTTATTTCGCAGGATGAATGCAGCTCCCCTCTCCGGCCTCTACGCGCCCTCGCTCGCCCTCGTCACCGACCTCTACCAGCTCACCATGGCCTACGGCTACTGGCAGCAGGGCCTGCAGGACCGGGAGGCCGTGTTTCACCTCTACTTCCGCAAGGCGCCGTTCCAGGGCGGCTACGCGGTGGCGGCGGGCCTGGCCCTAGCCGTGGACTGGGTAGAGAACCTGAAGTTTTCGGAAGACGACCTGGAGTACCTCGGCAGCCTGCGCGGCAGCAAAGGCAACGCCATGTTCCCGGCCGAGTTTCTGAACTACCTGCGGCACCTGAAGTTCAACTGCGACATCGATGCCGTGCCCGAAGGCACGGTGGTGTTTGGCAACGAGCCCATTATGCGCATCCAGGGCCCGCTGCTACAGGCCCAACTGCTGGAGACAGCCTTGCTTACGCTCATCAATTTCCAGACCCTGATTGCCACCAAGGCCGCCCGCATCCGTGAAGCGGCCGGGCCTACCGACCAGATTCTGGAGTTTGGCCTGCGCCGGGCCCAGGGCTTCGACGGTGGCCTGGGAGCCAGCCGGGCCGCTTTTCTGGGTGGGGCCGATGCCACCAGCAACGTACTGGCCGGGCAGCGCTACGGCATTCCGGTGCGTGGCACGCACGCGCACAGCTGGGTGATGTCGTTTGCCGATGAGGTGACGGCGTTTTCGGCTTATGCGAAGGCATTTCCCGATGACTCGGTGTTTCTGGTCGACACCTACGACACGATTGAGGGCGTGCGGCAGGCCATCAAAGTGGCCCGCGAGATGCGCGCCAATGGCCACGAGTTGGCCGGCATCCGGCTCGATTCGGGCGACTTGGCCTACCTCAGCCGCGAGGCGCGGGCGGTGCTCGATGAGGCAGGTTTTCCCAACACCCGCATTGTGGCCAGCAACGATTTGGAGGAAAACCTCATCACCAGCCTCAAGCAGCAAGGCGCGCGCATCGATACCTGGGGCGTAGGCACCCAACTCGTGACGGCCTACAATCAGGCGGCATTGGGAGGCGTGTACAAGCTGGCTGCGCTGCGCAAGGCCGACAACTCGGGCTGGGACTTCACCATCAAGCTGTCCGAGCAGGTGGCCAAAACCAGCATCCCCGGCATCCTGCAAATCCGCCGCTACCTGAACGAGCACGGCAAGCCCCGCGCCGACATGCTGTACAACACGGCCGAAGACCTGCCCAACCACCTGATGCTCGTGGACCCCGCCGACAGCACCCGCCGCCTGCCCATCCGGCCCGACACGCAGTACCGCGAGCTGCTGGAGCCGGTGTTCCGCAAAGGCAAGCGTGTGCTCGACCTGCCCACCCTGGCCGAAAGCCGCGCCCACGCCCAGCGCGAAGTGCAGAGCCTCGACCCCAGCGTGCGCCGCTTCCTCAACCCGCACATCTTCCCGGTGGGCCTCGAAATGGGCCTCTACGAGTACCGCACCCGCCTGATTCTGGAGAAGCGGCCCATGCGCTCGGCGTAGGGGGGGTTAAAGAATGGTCCGAACACTAGCCCCAGCGGGGCGACACATCGGTAGTCCCAAACACAGCATATAGCAAAAGCCCCAGCGGGGCGACACTCGTTCAACGAATGTCACCCCGCTGGGGCTTTTGCCATGCATAGATGGCGGGTGTTACTACCGATATGCCGCCCCGCTGGGGCTAAAGTGCCAATCATTCCGCATTGACCAGGAAAATGTTCGCCAATCCCATCGAATACTGCATAGCTGCGGCTGTGACGACGGCCCGGTTCACATTGGGCAGTTTTTGAACGTAGCACATCACATTCCCCGCTTTAATTCTTCCGTGCCCACTACTTGAATTTACCAGAAGCATGTAAGGGTCGCCATTGTCAACCAACAGGTACTCGTAATAATCATCTTCTTCGTTGACATTAGACATACCCACTTTATAACTTCTGAAACGTGTGCCACGAAAGAACTCAGCATCACTGGCAATCTCATTTAGTGGAATTAGCTGACTTGCCATGAATTAATGTATTGAGTAAAGGATGACTTCGTACCGATTCGCTAACCCACCGGCCGCCCCGGCGGCACCTCGCACCGCCCAACGGCCAGCAGCCAGTCCTCGCCCCAACGGGTGAGGCGGTACACCCGGCGCGGGCCGATGCGCTCCCACGTCAGCAGCCCGACGGTAACGAGCGCGGTATGGGCGCGGCTGCCGGCCACCCGACCGATGTTGGCAGCGGCCGCCATATCGTAGCCGGTCTGGGTTTCGTTCCGCAGAAAAAGAGCCATCATACGGGCCTGGGTGTCGTTGCCGCGCCCGTTGCTGTGGGGCACCAGCGGCTCCAGCGCCGCCATCAGGCGCGCATGAAACTGCCCGGGCTCGTACGGGTCGGTGTAGACGTCCACGGGCGGCAGGTCGCGCCGGGCAATGCGTTCGGCGAGGCCGTCGAGCAGCGGTTCGATGGTGCGTTTAGCGGGGGTAGCCATAAGGCGCGGCGGCAGCGGAAGAACCTGCCGCCACCAAGTTACGATACAAAGTTGGGCCGTTTGTATCGTTGCAACTGCGCGTTGTTCGCATTTACATGTGCTTAGTATCGTTGTACGCACGCGTTGTCCGCGTTTTCAATCGGGTAGTAGCGTTGTGCGCACGCGCTGTCCGTATTTCTAAATGCGAAGTAGCGTTGCACGCACGCGTTGTCTGCTTTGTTAGACAGCGTGTATCGTTGTATGGACACGTTGAGCGCATTACTGCACGCTTTGTATAACTGCGAGCATCCGTTAGGTTGTATTTGGTGAGGTTTGTATCGTGTTACTTTTTCACTACAAGTATTCATTTGCGGCTCGCAATTCATCCCTTAACTCTCTTATCCGCTGCTCTACTCCTCGCTTCGCCAGCAGATAGGGTTTCACCGCTAACGCGCCAGCGCTTCGTTGTTCCCGCAGTATCTCCAACCGCCGCTGTTGCTGTCGTAGCTCAGCAGCTTTTTGGCGGAGAGCGAAGTCAGCCTCCTTCAGGCCCCTCACTTCTTCTGAGGCAACAAAAGCAGCATCGGGCACGCGGCTGAAAGAACTTTCGCCACGTTCCTCCAGCATGATTTGCTGGCCGATTTGCAGCGTGGGTGGACAACGTATTATTTGCTGGAAGGAATCCGTTATGATTATGATGTCGCCCTGATGGGTTTCAAGGCACCACTCCGTAAGCCCAGCATCAGTAATGCGGCGATGGATTCCTTCGATTTCCAACTGCTGCCCAAACCGGAAATTAACATTGAACACAATGCTTCGCGGCTCAGAAAAAATGAGTGTAACAGGCGCGATATAAAAGGAGAAAAAGTCATCCTTATCGGCTTGTACCCATTCAAAAATGTAGTCAATGTCAAAACTGATATCTTTCCCAAACTGCACGGCATAAATGGTGGCATCGTGCCAGCCCATCTGGGCGAAATCAGCCTCAGTCCAGACCCATTTCTCTAATTCGTACATAATTCTTATTAGGCCTTGCCGCTATTCATACCGCAACTCGGCCGAGCCCACACGCAACGTCACGCCGGGCTCCGCGGTTAGGTGGCCTGCTACTTGAGCCAAGTAGCCGCTGGCTCGTAGCGAGGCCACCACGGCAGCGGCCGAAGCTTCTTCGGTCACAATCAGCATGCCGGTGCCCATGTTCCAGTAGAGGTAGGCGGTTTCGGGGCTCAGCTCGCCGAGCTCCATCAGGCGCTGCATGGAGGGCAGTGGCTCGAAGAGGTTATCCAGCACTGCACCGAGGCCGTTTTTGAGCACCCGCTTGAAGTTGTCGGCCACGCCGCCGCCGGTGATGTGGGCCACGCCGTGCAGGGGCAGGCCGGTATCGAGCAGGGCCGCCACGCCGGGCGAATAAATAAGGGAGGGCTCCAGCATGGCTTCGCCCCAATTGGCGAACTGGTCGGGGCCGTCGTAGGGCGCCTCGTGCCAGTTCTCGCCGAATAACCGGGTGAGGGTTTTGCGGGCCAGCGAGTAGCCGTTGGAGCGGAACGAGGGCGAGCGCAGCGCTACCACCACGTGGCCGGCCTGGGCCGTTTTGCCGCTCAGGGGCTGGGCCAGGCTGGGGTGCAGCACCCCAATGGCCGTGGAACACCAGTTGAAGTTCATCTTGGCGCCCGGCCAGCCACCGATGCGGTTGCCGAGCTCCGCGATTTCGCCGCCCGTGATGGCGATTTGGGCGAAGTTGGCGGCGTCGTGCAGGCCGCGCATCAACTGGTCCACCACGTCGTAGTCGAGGTGGTTCACGTCGATGATGTTGGAGAGGTTGGTGGGCACGAAGCCGGCGGCGATGAGGTCGTCGGCCGTCATGGCGATGAGGTCGTAGCCGAGCGAATCGTAGCGGTTCAGGCGCTCGGCCACTTCAATCTTGGTACCGATGCCATCGGAGCTGATGCCGAGACGCTCGGCGCCGAAACGGATTTCGTTGGAGAAGCCGCCGTCGAGGTCCTGAGCGGGCTCGCCGGGCTTGCCACTGCGGTTAGCGAAGGTCTTCTTCGACCAGTTATAGGCGTTGCGCGAGGCGGCGTTGCCTTCTTCGATGGAGTAGCCGGCGGGGTTGTTTTTGGTGTCGTTCATGCGGGGTAACCCCACCCCCCGGCCCCCTCCCCGATGGGGAGGGGGAGCCAGACAGAGGCCACTGGGGCTTTTGGTTAAGTAAATCAAAAGCCCCTCCCTATCGGGGAGGGGTTGGGGTGGGATTAATGCTCCGTTGGTTCCGGCGCTTTGGCACTCACCGAGAGACTTTTTTTCTCCTTTTTATCGCTGCGGTGGCTGGCGCGCTCCTCCTGCACATGGCGCAGGTAGTGCGTTACGTCGCCCGTCGGGTACTTGCCCGAGAAGCAGGCGAAGCAGCTGCCGCCGTGGCCTTTCTCCTCGGCAAACAGCTCCTCCAAATCCTGCAAATCCTGGTAAATGACTTTGTCGGCTTCGATGTAGCGGCAGATTTCGTCTGTCGAGTAGTTAGCCGCAATCAGCTCGGTGCTCATGGCCATGTCGATGCCGTAGATGCAGGGCGACACAATGGGCGGCGCGCTGGAAATGAAGTATACCTCCAAAGCCCCGGCCTCGCGCAGCAGCCGCACAATGCGGCGCGACGTGGTGCCGCGCACAATGCTGTCGTCGACCACCGCCACCTTTTTGCCCTCCACGAACTCGCGGATGGGGTTGAGCTTCTTCTTCACCACGTCCTCGCGGCCGGCCTGGGTGGGCACGATGAAGGAGCGGCCCATGTGGTTGTTCTTCACCAGCGCCCGGCGGTAGGGCACGCCAATGGCTTCGGCCAGCCCGGAGGCGGCGAAGTAGCCGGATGAGGGCACGTCTATCACCATGTCCGGCTTCAAGCCAGCATCAACCACCTTGCGGGCCAATATTTTGCCCAGCCGCACCCGTTCCCGCGCCACCAGACGGCCGTGAATTACGGAGTCTTCGCGGGCAAAGTAAATCTGCTCAAAGGCGCAAAAGTTCTTCGGCAGCGCGTACTGGTTTTTGCGGTGTACCTGGTAGTTGTTGTCGATGAAAATGGCCTGGCCGGGGCCGACGTTCTCCACGAACTCAAAATCCAGGTAATCGAAGCAGGTGCTTTCCGACACAAAGGCGTAGACCGGGCCGTTGGGTGTGTCGCGCTTGCCCAACGCCAGCGGCCGGATGGCCAGTGGGTCGGTGAAGGCCAGCAGACCGTGTCCTGCTATCATGGTGATGGTGGCGTACGCGCCCTTCACCAGCTCCTGGGTGGTTTCCACGGCGTCGAAAATATCGATTACCGAAATGTGGTCAAGGTCTTTCACGCGCAGCTCCGAGGCGAAGGTGTACATGATGAGCTCCAGGTCGTTGGTGGTTTTGGGCAGCACGTGGTACTTGTCGTGCAGGCGCTTGGCCACTTCGCGAAAGTTGATGACGTTGCCGTTGTGCACCATCGCCAGGCCGAAGGGGTAGCTGGTGGTGAAGGGCTGCGCCAGGTCCGAGTCGTTGGCGCCCTGGGTGGTGTAGCGCACGTGCCCGATGCCGAGGTTGCCCTTCAGCTTCTTCACGTGCTTGGGCTTGAACACGTCGTTGACGAGGCCCTGGCCCTTGTAAACGTGGAAAGAATCATCAAACGTGGCGATGCCAGCCGCGTCCTGCCCCCGGTGCTGGAGGGCGGTGAGGCCGACTATCATATCAGCCACAACGTTATCGGGACCGTGAAAACCTACTATTCCGCACATGGGATGGGGTGGCTAGTTGTTAATTTAATGGGGGTGAACGTCATGCAGAGCGCAGCGAAGCATCTCGCGTGCCGCCACTATTCTTTATTCTCGCGATGGAATTACTTGAGGCACGCGAGATGCTTCGCTGCGCTCTGCATGACGTGCTGATTTAATCAACTCGGCCAATGCCCGGGCGTACAGCTCATGCTCCACGGCCAAGCCGCGGCGCTCCACTTCGGCCAGCGTGTCGGCCCCGCGCAAATCCACGGGTTGCTGCGCGAGAACGGGGCCGGTATCAAGGCCTTCGTCCACGAGGTGCACGGTGATTTTGGTTTCGGTCAGCTTGTTCTCAAACGCCCATTCGTAGGCGTGCAAGCCCTGGTGCTGGTGCGTATCAGCGGGATGAATGTTGACGATGCGGCCCGCAAACGGCTGAATAAACGCCGGCGAGAGAATCCTCATGTAGCCCGCCAGCACCACCAAATCGGGCTGATACTGCTGCAACAGCGCAGCCGCGTCGGCATCGAAAGCTTCGCGTTTGCGGCCCTGGCTGGGCAACGAGGCAATGGGGCAGCCAACTGCGGCAGCCGCTTCGAGGCCAAAAGCATCAGGCTTGTTGCTGAATACAACTACCACTTCGGCAAGGCCTTTCAAAATGCCGGTTTTAGTAGCTTCAACCAGTGCCAGCATGTTGGAGCCCCGGCCCGAAAGCAGGATGGCCACACGGGCCCGCCTCCCCTCCTGCCCCTCGCCAAACGAAAAGGTAGGCTGCTTAAACTGCTCAAAGGAGGTAAGGAGCTTCATGAGTTTCAGTTGCGCTTCTGGTCTCAATTTACAACGGCGGCGGTGAGGACCGGCGCGGGGCGTTGCGCGATGTCAGGGCGGAAGTAGGCCCCTTCGAACGTGACGCGGGCGCAGGCTTCGTAGGCGCAGGCCGTGGCTTCCTCGAGGTCGTGGCCGTGGGCCGCGAGGACGAGAACACGGCCGCCATTGGTCACAATTTGACCGTCCTCGTTGCGCGTGGTGGCCCCGTGAAAGGCCCGCACGCCGGCCGGCAGGTTGTCGAGGCCGGTAATGGGGAAGCCAGTGGGGAATTTCGGGGCCGGGTAGCCGCCCGAAGCCAGCACCACGCCCACGAATGCGCCGGGGCGTTGCTTGACTCCCTGCCGGGCCAGCGTGCCGTCGAGGGTAGCTTCAATCAATTCCAATAGGCTGCTGTCCAGGGCGGGAAGCAGCACTTCGGCTTCGGGGTCGCCGAGGCGTACGTTGTATTCGAGCAGCTTGGGGCCATTGGGCGTGAGCATGATGCCGAAATAGAGGAAGCCCCGAAACTCGAACTGCTCGTGCTGCAGGCCGCGCAGCGTGGGGTCGATGATGTCGCGGCGCAGGGCGGCGAGCACGTTGTCGTCGGCGAAGGGCACGGGGCAGTAGGCGCCCATGCCGCCGGTGTTGGGGCCCAGGTCGCCGGCCAGCAGCTGCTTGTGGTCCTGCGAAGTGGCCAACAGCTTGATTTCGTGGCCGTCCGTGAGGCCAATGATGCTGATTTCGGGACCGGTCAGTTTCTCTTCCAGCAGAAAGGAAAACCAACCCGAATAGCTCGTCTGCAAGTCATCGAAAGCCGCTTCCGCTTCTTCCGGCGACGAGCACACGTACACGCCCTTGCCGGCGGCCAGGCCGTCGTACTTCACCACCACGTGCCCGCCCAGCTCAGCTGCTTTGGCGCGGGCAGCGGCAATGTTGTCGCTCCGAAACGGCCAGGCTTGCGCCGTAGCCACGCCGTGGCGGCGCATGAATTCCTTGCTCCACACCTTCGAGCTTTCGAGCCGCGCTGCCGAGCGGGTCGGGCCAAATACCTGAATGTCGGAGCCGGCAAAAAAGTCGGCAATGCCAGCCGCCAGCGGAGCTTCAGGACCTACTACAATCAGCTTGGAGCCGTGGGCCTGGGCGAAGGCTCGCACCGCCTCAAAGTCCAGCGGGTTCACCTCGGGGTGGCTGTTGGGGATGCCGGCGTTGCCGGGCAGCACGTGCACCGTGGCCCCGTCGCGGGTCAGCTTTTCGGCCAGGGCGTGCTCGCGCGCGCCGGAACCGAGGAGAAGAAGGATGTTAGAGCTGGTCAAGGAAATGAATCGATTTGATGTTCATGCGTTTAATAAGGCCGCCTTCAAACTCGTAAATGTGCGTCACCTGGTTGTCGATGACGACCGCACCCACCACGTCGTGGGCCAGCTGGCTTACCCGCGTGGCTACCCGGCCATCGGGCAGCGCATGGTAGCCCAATGGCTGTATAACCACGTCCAAATGCTGCCACTGCGTTGTCCAGAAGTTGCGCAGGGCTTCGTAGCCGGACAGATACTGGCCTTTGAACCCAGACGACCATTCCACGTCGGGCTGCATCAGGGCAAGCGCGGCGGTCACGTTGCGGGCGTTGAAAGCGTGGTAAACCATATCGAGCAAAGCAGCGTGGGCGGGGTCAAGGGTGAGCATGGACGCGGAGCAGGGAGTATCCCTACAATATCCGCAATTCCGCGGCGGCGGCCTTCAGGTTTTCTTTGATGGCTTGGATTTCCTGGCTGAGCTGCTTGCACAGGCGGGGCAGGTTCAGGATGGGCAGGGCGGCCTGGGCGGCGTTGTGGGGACGTATGTGCACCGTGGCCCCGTCGCGGGTCAGCTTTTCGGCCAAGGCATGCGCGCGCGCCGGAACCGAGGAGGACAAGGGTTTTGGAGTCAGTCAAGGAAGTGAGGGCTGAGGCTGGCGCCGCGGACTATATAATGTCTTCGATGGAAATAATCTGGCCGTTCTCAATCTCAAAAACGGACTTGCCCTGCATCTGCAAAGCGTTGCCCGGTTTCAGGCCGTTGGGAAATTCGATGGCGGCAACCGCCGTGTAGTCAATGGCTACTTCAACCCGCTGGTCGTTCACCTGCCAATTGGTAACGCGCTGCTCGCGCTCGGAGAAATACTGCGTGGCCTGCTCGGCCTGCCGACGGAAATTATCTTTGCCGGTCGTGGTCAGGTTCACTTCGCCGTTGGAAACGTTGCGGAACACCACGTTCTCGTGCAAAGGCGCCAGCATGCCGGCCACATCGAAGCGGTTGTACGCTTCGATGTATTCCTGAATCAGTTGCTGGGAGTTAGCCACAGCGGATGAAGGGAGGGTTTTACTAAAGCAGGCGGAGTCGTCGCGGCCAATGTACTGGCCGTAGTTGGCGCGGCGCCGGTAGCCGTTCTTCGCGTAGAACTGGCAGGCTTCGGCGTTGGCTACCCGGGTTTCAAGCAGCAGCTCGTAGTAACCAGCCGCTTGGGCAGCAGCTTCCAGCGCCCGCAGCACGGCAGCTCCAATGCCTTGCCGCGGGTACTTGGCAAATATGCGCTTCACCTCGCCCACGCCCGCTGCCAGAGGCCGCACCGCGCCACAACCCACCGCTTTGCTGCCGGTGCGCGCCACCAAAAAGATATAGCGCGCATCAGCCGGCTGCCACTCCGTGAACGAAGCCCGACCGTCGCTGCCAAACCGAGCGCCCAGGTCAGCCGATAAGGCGTCCAGCAACGGACCCACCTCCGGCGCATCGGGGGCAGACGGCTGAATGAACAGGGCGGTTTCGGTCTTCATCAACAGTTTAATTACAGCACCCGCAGTTCTGCATCGGCCGCTCTCAGCTTGGCTTTGGTAGCAAGAATGTCCTGGTTCAGGCGCTCGCGCAGGCGGGGCACGTTCAGGGCGCGCAGGGCGCCTTGGGCGGCGTTGTCGGGGCGAACTACGGTGAGATTGGGCGTGCCGCTGGGCATGATGACCGACGAGTTCAGGTTCATGGCCAGCTCGGCGTAGTCCTTGTAAGGCGGGCACGAAATTACGGGCACGTTCACGTTGGCGGCCAACGCGCCGCCGAGGCCGTTGCTCAGGCCGGCCACGGCGATGATGACGCCGGGCTCGATGCTGTTGTTCCAGATTTCGGCCATGCCGGCGATGGCTTCGCCGTTTTTGTGGGCCGAGGTCACGCGCAGCTGCGTGAAGACATCGTAGCCCTCAAACTGCTGGCGGATTTTCTCGCAGTGTTCCTTGTCGGCGGGCGAGCCCATCACGATGTTCACCCAGGCATCCTTCAGCAGGCCGGACTGCACGAGGTTGGCCAGCAGGCGGGCACGGGCGTCGTGGCGGCCGGAACCGGGGGCATCGGTAGTTTCGGGCTCGGCGGTGGGCAGGGCCTGGCCGGTGATGCGCTCGTAAATGTCGAGGTAGCGGCGGCTGGCTTCCCGGGCTACTTCGGGCGTGAGGGCGCGGGGGTACTGGCCGTCCTGCTTGTTGGCGATGAGCCACTGGCGGACGTACTCCTTATCCATTTGCTCGGCCGTTTCGGGGTTGCGGGCGTAGTCCTCGGCGCTCCAGAAGCGCGACGAGTCGGGCGTGTGCATCTCGTCGATAAGAATCAGCTCGCCATTCAGCAACCCAAACTCATACTTGGTATCGACCAGAATAATGCCCTTTTCGGCCAATAATTCGGAACCGACCTTAAAGAGGGCCAGCGACTTCTCCTTCATCTGGTCGTACAGTTCCTTGCTCACCCAACCCTCGCTCACAAGGTTTTCAGGAGTGATTTCTCGGTCCGACTCTTCCTTGGTCGTCGGCGTCACGATGGGCTCCGGAAACTGCTGGTGCTTGGTTAGGCCGTCGGTCACGGTCACGCCCGAGAACGTGCGTTGGCCCTTTTGGTAGCCCCGCAGCATCGAGCCGGTGATGTAGTTGCGCACAATCATCTCCACCTTGATGGGCTCGGCTTCCTTCACCAGCATGGCGTTGGCATCGATGAGCTTGATGACGTGGTTAGGAATGATGTGCGCGGTTTTAGCAAACCAGAAGTTCGCCAAGCCGTTGAGCACCGCGCCTTTGTGCGGGATGGCCGTTTCCAACACCGAATCGAAGGCCGAGAGGCGGTCGGTTACGATGATGAGGCGGTCGCCGGAAGGTGCGCGCAGGCTGTCGCGCACTTTGCCGCGGTGCAGCAGGGGGAGTTGAGGAGAAGCGAAGTGGGTGAGTGTGTTCATGTGGCGACCCCACCCCCGGCCCCCTCCCCGGTGGGGAGGGGGTGCCAGGAGACAGTGGGCTGTTTTGAGGTTAATGAATAAGCTTAAGTTTAGGAATTTGCGCGCAGGCGTTTGGTCTGGTTGGTTTGCGTTAGGTGCTCTTCGATGGTAGTCAGAACCTTATCTAGGTCATTGAGAACTTCGTCGTTGCCAAAGCGCAATACTTCGTAGCCTAACTCGCGCAGGGTATGCGTGCGGCCAGCATCGTATTCCGCTTGGCTGATTTCGGCATGAACCTCCCCATCAACCTCCCCATCAACCTCCACAATCAACTTATTCGGGATGGTAACGAAATCAACGATGTAAGAATCTATGGAATGCTGCCGCCGGAATTTCACTGCCAGTTTTTGACCACGTAGGGCTTCCCACAGCACTTCTTCGGCAGGAGTCGGCTGTTTGCGCATGTCCCGCCCGTACTCCTTCAGCACCTGCCATTTAGCCGAAGTAGTCGTAAAAACATCATCCACAATACTAGTGGGAGTAGCTGAACCTGAATCCGTCTGGCTCCCCCTCCCCACCGGATGTTCCGCATCAAGGAAAGGTGGGGCCGGGGGGTGGGGTAAGCGCCTCTGCGCGATATGCTCCACAATGTTTCTGAAAATCCGCAGCCCCTCCCCCTCCTCCGATGCAGCAGGATTAACCCGCCGCCGCCGAGCCCAGTCCGGGTGGTTATAAGCCGCCAAAAACGCCTCGGGGTGCGGCATGAGGCCAAAAACCTGCCCAGTCGGGTCGGTGAGGCCGGCGCAGTTCAGGTCGGCACCGTTGGGGTTGAATGGGTACTCGCTGGTGCCGTCGCCGTTGGCGTCCACGTAGCTCAGGCAGTTGAGGCCGCTGGCTTCGATGGCGGCGCGGGTGGCAGCGTCGGGCACCACCAGGCGGCCCTCGCCGTGGCGCACTGGCACTTCCAGCTTGTCGATGCCTTTGAGGAAGGGGGTGCGCGACGCGGGGTTTACGCGGAGCGTTACCCACCGGTCTTCGTAGCGGCCGCTGGCGTTGTGGGTCAGGGTTACTTCGGGGGTCACGTCGCCGCCCAAGTTGGGCAGCAGGCCCAGCTTCACCAGCACCTGGAAGCCGTTGCAGATGCCCAGCACGAACTTGCCATCGGCAACGAACTGCCTGATGTCGTCAAGCAGCGTGCGGCCGTCGGCGCTGGTTTGGCGGTAGCGCAGCTTGTTGGCCAGCACCACACCCGAGCCCAAGTCATCGCCGAAGGAGAAGCCGCCGGGGAAGTTCAGGATATCGAAATCGTGGATGCTCACCTGCCCGTGCAACACTTGGTTGAGGTGCACGATGGTGGCTTGCGCGCCGGCCAAACGGTAGGCGGCGGCGAATTCTTCTTCGCAGTTAATCCCGAAGCCGGTCAGAATGAGCGCCTTTGGCATCTGGTACTTGGTGCTTGGTGGTTGATTATCAGATTCTGCCATGTCAATAGATTCGTCAGACACTTAGTTACTCTTGTGGCTTCGTGCTATTTCCTTTTCTCTGCCTTTGTTCTGAATAACGCCTAAGCTCGACTCTCCAAAGGCCAGCTTATTTTGAAACACGATGAAGTCGAATGCAACTATATAGTAGTCGTCGCCACCGCTTTTGATATTAAAAACGCTTGCAAGCTTTTTTCCCAACATCCAGTCAACCTTCTTGTAGCCAAACTTTTTTTCGCTATCCCGATAAATCGAAAGACCATTGAGCAAAGAAGGCATTTGTAGATATTCTACGCCAGAGAAGATGATATCAATGTTGAACCCGTCCTCATTCCCGATTTTATCAGACCTTAACAGTAGTTCGCTATGGCTGACAGACGCATCAACAAGGTTGAATTCCTTATCAGACTTATACAAGACATCCTTAGCTAAAAGTGATTTCATCTTGTGCTTCCGATTGAACTTTATATACTCCTTGAGCCAAGTCTTGTACCATTTCGAAAGTCTTTTGGGCCAATGGAAAAGGGTCTTGTGCTTTTAGAGCGAATTGGAATGGCTGAGGTTATCACTCGATACGATGCCAAGCAGATGATTGACAGGCCCGTTAGTCCAGGCCGCGCGCAGGGCAGTGGTATTGGCCGAAATAACCGTTTTGCCGGCGTGGCGTACGGTCAGCTCCCCATCCGCCGTCACGATGCCGAGGCGCGTGGCGCGGTCGCCGAGCAGCTGCTCGAATGCCACCACATCTTCCGGCGCTATCGTAGCCAGGAAGCGGGAGTGCGACTCCGAAAACAACTGCGTGGCCAGCGGCAGGCCCGTTGCGGGCAGCTCCACCAACGCGCCGTAGCCGTAGCCAAACGTGGTTTCGGCCAGCGCCACGGCCAGCCCACCGTCGCTCAGGTCGTGGCAGGACTGAATGAGGCGCTGGTCGTTGGCCTGGCCCACGAGGGTGTAGAGTGCCTTTGCCCGGGCGAAGTCAACTTTCGGCACATTGGCCCCCAGTTGGCCGTGCAGGGCGTAAAATTCGGAGCCGCCCAGCTCGTCGTGGGTTTCGCCGAGCAGGTACACCACGTCGTCGGCCTGCTTGAAGTCGGAGGTGATGGCGCGGCGCACGTCTTCCATTTTGGCCGTCATCGAGTAGAGCACGGTGGGGGGCACCGAAATCTTCACGCCGTCGGCCTTGAAGTCATTTTTCATCGAGTCCTTGCCGCTGGTGAGCGGGATGCAGTAGGCGGCCGTGGCGTCGCGCAGGGCTTCGCACATGCGCACCAGCTTGGCCAGCTTCTGCTTGCCGTCGGGGTTGCTGGTGGGATCGTACACCGAATCGGGCACGCAGAAATTGTCATTCACCGACCAGAAAATCCCGTCGCCGGGCGTCAGGTTCGGAAGCTTCCCGCCCACCGCGATAATCTGGCGCACGGCCTCGTCGAACGAGCCGGCCGACATATCATACGCGTCCAAATCGCCGTAGCGCGGGATGATGCCGTTGCTCACGGCCACGCCTTCCCAGCTCTCGAAATTGAAGCGCACCACGGCCGCGTCCTGCGGGGCTTGGCCGGTCGCGCCCATCAGCGGCTTCACAATCGTGCGGCCCTTCACCTCGTGGTCGTACTGCCGAATAACCGACTCGCGCGAACAAATATTGAGCGAGCCCAGCAGCTGCGTCAGCGTCTCGGTGTAGTCAACCCCACCCCCGGCCCCTCCCCGGTGGGGAGGGGTGCCAGTCGACGCGCCGGCTGAATTGCTCGGCTCTCCCTCCCAACTGGGGAGGGGGCCGGGGGGTGGGGTTGGCTCCGTTAGCGCCGGCCGCGTCCACTCCGCTTCCAGGATTTTACGCGGTACGCCCTCGTGCAGGAAGTGCATATTGAGGCGGGCCACCGGCGCGCCATCGAAGCGCACGTCCAGGAAACCATCGGCGGTGAAGAAGCCGATATCGGTCAGCTCCACTTCCATTTCCTGGCCCAGCGCCGTGATTTCGGCCATTTTGCCGGGCTCCACCACCAGCGTAAACCGCTCCTGCGACTCGCTCACAAAAATCTCCCAGGGCCGCAGGCCGGGGTATTTCAGCGGCACCTTTTCCAGCTCCACCACCGCGCCGCCCGAGATGCCGGCCAACTCGCCCACGGATGAGGAAAGGCCGCCCGCGCCGTTGTCGGTGCTGCATTTCAGCAGGCCGCGGCGGGCCGCCAGCAGCAGGAAATCCATCGCCAGCTTTTGGGTAATGGGCGAGCCGATTTGCACGGCCGTGGCGGGCGCGGTTTCATCGAGTTCAATGCTCGAAAACGTCGCCCCGTGGATGCCGTCTTTGCCTACCCGGCCACCGGCCATAATGATGCGGTCGCCGGCGTCAATCTTCTTCTCCCACGAGTCCAGCCCGGCGAATTGCATGGGCATCACCGCGCCGGTGCCGCAGTACACCAGCGGCTTGCCGGCGTACCGGTCATCGAACACAATCGCGCCGTTCACCGTGGGCACGCCCGACTTATTGCCGCCGTCCTCAATGCCCTTGCGTACGCCTTCCAGGATGCGGCGCGGGTGCAGCTGCCCAGTCAGCAATTGCCCCTCAAATTCCGGGTTGCCGAAACAAAGCACGTTGGTATTGAACAGCAGCCGCGCTCCCCCAATGCCAGTGGCCAACGGGTCGCGGTTGTTGCCCAGAATACCCGTGATGGCCCCACCATACGGGTCGATGGCACTGGGCGAGTTGTGCGTTTCCACCTTCCACACAAACAGCGAATCGGGGTTGATACGCACCGCGCCAGCATTGTCCGAAAACACTTTAATCAGCCAGTCGTTGCCATTGGCGCGCAACTGGCGGTCCACTTCCGAAGTGGCATCTTTGATGTAGGTTTTGAACAGTGAATCGACCTGCTTCTCCTCGCCCGTTGCCAGGTCTTTGTAGTTAATCAGGGCCGCAAATTCCTTGTGCTTGCAGTGCTCCGACCACGTCTGGGCGATGATTTCCAGCTCGCAATCCGTGGGGTCGGCCGGTAAGCCGGCTACCTTCCGCTCGGCCTGCGTTTCAGCGGCGGCGAAGTAGTCGCGCACGGCCCGCATTTCCTCCAGGTTCAGCGCGTAGATGTTCGCCTTGGAGAGCTGCACCAACTCCTCATCGGTGCGGCCAGTCAGCGAAATAACTTCGGTAATGGCCTCCGCGCCACCACCGGGCCGCGGCGTGTAGTCGCGGATGCCGTCGGCCACGCGGCCCACTTCCAGCCAGTTGATGAGCTTGTTGCCGAGCAGTTCCTCCGCGATGCGGCGCAGGTCGGTTTCAGGCAGGTCGTTTTCGAGCAGGTAGAGTTTCTTGCTGAAAATGTGCTGGGTATGCACGTCCAACGGCTCGTTCAGTATATCGGCGAGGGCGTTTTGGGCGGAGGTGCCTTCGTCGTCGGTTACGCCGGGGCGGCGAGCCACCAGGATATAAGTAGCGAAATCGGTCGCGCCCGCCAGCTCGTTTAGGCGCACGTCGTGCAGCACCGGGTCGGCGAGGCAGCGGGTGGCAAAGTCGCTCAACTGGGTTTCGGTGAGCGGGTAGCGCACCGTGTAGAGGGCGGCGCTGCGCACGCGGCCGGTGGTCAGGCCCAAGTGGCGGGCGGCGGCCTCGGCCACGCGCTGGCCGTCGCCGTCGTGCTGGCCGGGTTTCAGCGTGAGCTGGATGGTGTGAGTATCGGTCATTTTGGAATGTAGGAGCGGAGCTAGTCTCCGTCCGAATCGTTGCACGATTATCGCCGAACGATTCCGTTCAACGACGGGCGGGGGCAAGCCCCGCCCCTACTTATTTAAAACGCTTTCTCCGGCCGGCTACCGGGCTTCACTACCGGTACACCAGCGGCGCACAGGGGACAACTCTCGGGGGCAAAGGTCGCAGCCTGCACCTGTAAAAGCGCAAAATGTGGGAAATCCAACCCACCTTTTCCACCCGTGCGGTCAATCAGCGACGCTACGGCCAGTACTTCCGCGCCCATTTCGCGCAGCACCTTAGCTACTTCCAGCGTGCTCTTGCCAGTTGTCACCACGTCTTCGGCAATGACAACTCTTTCGCCGGGCTCAATGGTGAAACCGCGCCGCAGGGTCATCTGCCCGTCCGGGTCGCGCTCGGTGAAGATGCCGGGAACACCCAACTGCCGGGCCAGCTCGTAGCCAATCACCACGCCGCCCATAGCCGGGCCAACTACGGTATCCGGCTGCAGACCGGCGGCCTGAATCTGGCCCGCCAGCGCAGCCGCAGCCGGCGCGGCCAGGTCCGGGCAGCGCAGGAAGCGGGCGCACTGCACGTAGGTATCGGAGTGCAGGCCCGACGACAACCGGAAGTGCCCGCGCAGCAGGGCATCCTCCTGCCGCAGCTGCTGCTCCAGCAGCTCGGCATCGAGGGCAATGGGCGAATGAATTTCAGTGGTTTCAGTCATCTGATTCGAAAAGGGTAACATGCAAAAAGCCGCGGTGAAGCGGCTTTTTGGGTCAGGCATGGGTCGGGCTCGTCACGGCCCGGAATTCGTTGATTTGTTCCTGCAACTCGCGGGCGGCGGCTCCAGCATCCTGTGCCTGCCAGATTCCCCGCGAAGAGTTGATGAGCAGGCCGCTGCCGTCTTTGCGCAGGCCGGCACGCAGCGTGGCCGAGAGGTCGCCGCCTTGCACGCCGATGCCCGGCACCAGAAACCATTGCTCGGGGCAGGCGGCGCGCAGCTTTGCTACAGTGGCCGGTTCGGTCGCGCCCACCACCAGGCCCACCGTCGAGTCGGTTATTTCCTCGTCCATCAGCTTGGCCAGGCGGGCGGCCCAGTCGCTAATGGAGCCGCCGCGCGTCATGGCGGCATCCTGCAGGCCGTGAATGGGCTTGTTGGAGGTTTTGGCCAGCGAAAAAACCACTTTGCCGGGCCGGGCGAAGGGCCGAATGGTGTCGTCGCCCATGTAGGGGTTCACGGTGGCGCCATCGGCCCCCACCACGTCGTAGGTGAAGCGGGCGTACTGCTCGGCGGTGTTGGCGATGTCGCCGAACTTACCGTCCAGAATCACCGGAATGTCCTTCGGAATGTCGCGCACTGTTTGTTGGAGCAGGGCTACTCCGTTTTCACGGCTCAGAAAGAAAGCGAGGTTAGGTTTGAAAGCAGCCGCGTAGGGCGCGGCTTCGGCAATGACTTCGCGCAGGCGGCGCGCCACGGTGGCGTCGTCGCCGGTTGGGTCGAGGCCGACACACAGGAGAGAATTAGCAGACTGGACGCGGGCAATGAGCTTTTGCATGGGAGCAGGTGGGTGGGAATGTTGAAGTGAATGAAGCAAACAAGGTAGCGGCCGCCGGGCAAACCGACACCACTCCGCGCTTGCTAATTCGTAGGCAGCGCCGCGTGCGCCACCTCGGCCGCCAGCCGCGCCGTGAGGCCCGGCGACAGCCATTCGCCGCTAGCTACCTGCACCGCCTGCGCTCCCACGCGCAGGTAGTCCTGCACATCGCGCAGCGTAAAAATGCCGCCCGTACCGAAGATGGGCAGCGTCAGGTTGTCGTCGTTTGCCAACTCCCACACGCAGCGCTGGGCCAGCGGCCGCAGCGCCTCGCCCGAGAGGCCACCCACCAGCGGCGCCGCGCCGCGGTCGGCGGGCAGGTGCAGCACTTTCAGGGTGTTGGTGGCCGCCAGGGCGGTAGCCCCGCCCTCCTGCGCGCCCAGGGCCAGGCCCCGAATGTGGTCGGGCCACGGCGGCAGCTTCACAATTACAGCAGCATTGCTGTGCAGCTCGTTGCGCACGGCCTCGGTGGCTTCGCGCACGAAGCGGGCCGTTACATCGGCCCCTGCATTGCCGGCTGGCACCGTGATGTACACTTCCACGCCCGCCAGCTGCTCACCCACTTCCCGCTGCAGGTATCGCGCAACCTTGCGGAAACCCGGCACCCCCGGCGCGGTGATGCTCACGAACACCGGCACCCCGAAACGGCGCAGACGCGGCAGGTGCTCCTGCACCAACAGTTCGGCCCCCTCGGTGCGCTGGTCGGTGCGGTTGAGCAGGGTTTGGTCGGCCACTTGCAGGATGCCATCGTCGCCGGGCAGGCCGGCGCGGGGCTCCATGGTCACGGTTTTGGTGAAAATCGCGCCCAATTGCTCGTAGCCCTCGCCAATAAGGTCCCAGGGCGCAGCCGCCAGGCAAACCGGGTTTTGAAGAGTGATGCCGCCGAGTTTCATAGTCTTTAGTTGTCAGTTGGTCGTTGTTAGTTGGCAGGCCTTTAGTGGCGCGTTCAACCAGAAAATTCCGCTTCCTGAAGTTAGCACAGCGGGAAAACAATTGCTGGTTGTCAGTCGCTAGCCTCGAATCGAGCAATACTCAATTCACTCACTAACAACTGACAACCAGCAACTGACAACTACAATTAGATAACGTTGTCGCGGTTAATCAGGAAGGGGACACAGTCGCGGATGTCTTCCTGGCCGAGGATGAACTGGGCTACGCGGGCCATGCCTACACCAGCGCCGCTGTGCAGCTTCACGTCGTGCTCCTCGTGGAAGCTCAGGTACCACTCGAAGTCTTCCAGCTTCATGCCCTGGCGGATGAGGCCGGCCAGCATCGAGCTGGTTTCCAGCTTGTGGCGCAGCTTGGCACCGTCGAACTCGCGCTCGGCCGAACCAGCCGACTCGCCCGACAGCGGCAGCAGCAGGTCGGAGGAGTTCACCACGCGCGGGTCGTCGTCGTTGTTGCGCATGTTGAAGAATTTGATGTCGGCCGGGTAGTGCGTGATGAAGATGGGGCCTTCCAGCTCGGTCAGGCGGCCTTCTTCTTCGGCACCCAGGTCATCACCCCACTGCAGGTCGGGGAAACCTTCGGGCTTGAGGCGCTCGATGGCGTCGGCGTAGGTCATGCGCTTGAAGGTGAGGTTCACCAGGTCGGCAGCGTCGCGGCCGAACAGGGCCAACTCCTTGGCGCACTTGCTGGCTACTTCGTTGGCGGCGGTGCGCACAATGCCGCTCAGGTGGCCCAGCAGCTCGTCGAGGTCGCCGAGGTGCTCGATTTCGAACAGCGTGAACTGCGCCAGGCGGCGGTTGTCAGCGTTCAGCTCCTTGCGGAAGCTTTGGATTTCGCCGCACACGCGGCCGCCTTCCACGGCCTGGGTCAGCATTTCGATGTAGAGCTGGTTGCTCTGGGGCAGGAACATCTTCTTGCCGTCGTACCAGTCGAGGGTGAACAGCGTGTCGGTGTTCTCGCAGGCACCGGTCACACCCACAATGTGGGGCATGTTATGCACGGTTACGAAGCCTTCCTGCTCGCAGTATTTGCGGGCGCCGCGCATCATGGCGTCCCATACTTTGATTACCGCCATGCGCTTGGGGTCGGTGCTCAGGTTGCGGTTGCCGGCGTGGGCCGAGGCGAGGGTGGCAGCGGCCACGGTCGGGGCGAGGGTGTTGGTGTCCATCGGGGTGAATGAGTGAATGGGTGAAATGAGTGATTTAACAGCGCCGTAGCGCAGGAATGACTTATCTATCCGAACCAACCGCGCATAAAAAAACCGTTTCGAAATCCGAAACGGTGGCGGGGCAACAACCAGAAAAAATAACGGAAATGCCGGAGGCAAAATCGGAAAAACCGACGGCGGCGAAGACCTTCCGGTCCTCTCGCGGGTCGCTGCTGAGCAGGGTCCCGCGCTTCATCAACGGGTGTTTGGGTTGAAGCACGATGCAAAATTACGGAATCATTTCACCGGGCAAATAGATGGTAATGTTAAGTTTTTATTGCGTTGTTTTTTTCAACTTTTATTTTCGCCGTAACTAGCTAACCAACGCACTTTTCGCGCTGTTTGGGATTGCACAAAAAAATTCGGGCCTTCGTAACCAATTGCTTTGCAAGCAGAACCCACCGTAACTTTGACTCTTTATCCCTAATGTGTAGCCTCCCGCTACATATAGTGGGCAGCAAAAAGGCCATGAAATACAATGTATTTCATGGCCTTTTTTATTTCCGGTGGGCTTACCTATTACCAGCGTAATAAATCAGCCAAACCGTAAGCTTTAAGCGCAGTATCAGCTCGTGGGCCCGGTGTCTACCCGCGACTCAACCGTAGTCTGTACGGTGCTGCTTACGGCCGAGAGGATGTTGTAGCCCGTTGCCTGCTCAATGGCATCTACAGTGGTGCGGTAGCCACCCCACGCCGAACTAATGGCCGTGGTGTTGGGCGTGTCGATGGCGATGATGCGCGTGCCGGTGGTGACGCGGCTGGCATCGGAGCTGCCTTCGGGCAGCACTACCACTACTTTCCAGCACCGGGCGGGCACGGTAATTTTGCCGCTGGCGATGGTGGTCGCGTAGCCGTTCACGCCCGTGCCGCCGCTGCCGTAGCTGCCGCAGATGATGTACAGCTCGTTGCCTTGGTTTACAAGGGTGCGGCAATAGTTTTCGAGGCCGGCCCAGGTTTGCTGGTTGTTATTGGCGGCCTGGGGCATCATGTTGGTCATCAGGAACGTGGCCGAGTTGTCGGCCACCGAGCCGGTGCGGTCGGCGGAGGGGCAGTTGTGGCCGCGGTCGAAGCCCGAACCGGTGTAGCTGCTGCTGGTGGCATGGAACCACGTGCTGGGCAGCGTGGCATCGGACGAGAAATTGTCCTGGCGTGGAGTGCTGCCCAGCCAGGCGCTGCTCAGGTGCCAGCTCACCCAGTTGGGCTTGCCCTTGTCGCGGCTATACGACAGGGCATACTGGGTTTTGCTCATCAGGTAGTTGTTGGGGTAGTATGTGGCGTCGGTCACGGCACCGCTGGGGTTGCCCATCGTGAGGTGGCTGTCGCGGGTGGCGTCCTGGTTTACCGTGGCAGCATTGGGGTCCTGGTTGGGAGCAACCGGCTCGACGCGCGAGCAGGAAACGGCCATGGCAGCGAGCAGCGCGAGGCTGCTGATTCGGGTAAGCGTAACCTTCATAAAACTTATTTGGAAAAAGGTTAAAGTGATGACCACAAAATTCCCGCACTGGGATTACCTCACCACGACCGTAATGTTACGCCTATGTTATCATCCCACCAATTAGCTGATTTATAAAATTATGGCATATGCCCAAGCCTGCATATACATAGCGATACACCAATTCCCGAAAACGGACAAACCCGTTTACTCAACAGCCCCACTGGTTTTACCAACGGGGCTGTTCAGACAAAAAACATCCATAAAAAAGATAATTCAAGCCCCGGCTTTAAAAAGCGGACATTAGTTAGTGATTACTCACTACTAAGCGTTGGCCGGCAACTTTCTGGCCCGTGGCATCGCGCAATACCACGTAGTACAAGCCCGCCCTTAGCGCAGGCAGTGCTACCCGACCGGCCGTTTCGGCAAGCAGCACCTGGCTCACCAGCTGGCCGGTTTCGGCATAAGTCGTTAGCTGGCCGCCTGGCGCGGACAGGTTGTGAAAGTCCAGGCGCACTTCCTGAGTTGTGCCAACGGGGTTTGGGTAAACTTCGAGTTGAGCCACGCCCATTGATTTGCCCACGGTTACAACGGGCGAGAAGCTTTCCTGACCGTCTGCATCGACCTGGCGCAGGCGGTAGTAGAGCCGGGTGGCTCCCAGCGTGCCGGCCTCGGCGTCGCGCAACTGGTAGCGACGGCTGCTGGTGCTGCTGCCAGCAGCTGCCACGCGGCCCACAGCCTCGTAGCTACTCTCGCCACTGGCCGAGCGCTCCACTACGAAATAGCGGCTGTTTTTCTCTGAGGCGGTGGCCCAGCGCAGCTCGGTGGCATTGCCGGCCCACTTGGCCTCAAAATGGGTAAGCTCGACGGGCAGGGGGAATTGCAGCGAGAGCAGGGGCACATCCTCGGCAAAGGCGTAGTACACCCGGGTATTCGAGCTTACCGACGCGGCACTAGTCACGTCCAGCCGCACATAGCTGAATTTGCGCGAGGCCATAAATGACACCTTGTTGCGCTGGCTGCCATCGAGCAGTTGCACGTTTAGCAACTGCTCGCCCGATTTGCTTTCGATGATGACGTTGTTGGCATCATAAGTCGAAACCGTGAGCCGGCGCAGGGCGTCGAGGTCGAGTAGGCCTTCGCCGTTGCTTACCACCATGCCCACGCGGTTGCCAGCCTGGCCCGTACCATTGAGCTTGACTTCCAGGTAGGCCGTGGCGGTGTTGGCCAGCGTGAGCAGGTTGGTGCCCGCGGTATTCAGCACCGCGTAATCGGTGCTGCTGATGTTGGCATCGGCAGCTTTCTGCGGGTCGGTCACCGAGCTGAGCGTAGCGCTTCCTGTAGCAACGAATACATTGTTCACCATCACGCCGGTGCTAACCGTTTGCGGGCTGCTGTTAAAATAGTCGGTACCGGCCTGGGGCGAACCGAAATTCGACAGCACCGGATTGATGCCCTGAAATGCTTCCGGGGCCAGGCCAAAGCCATAGTACACCTCCAAATCGTCGAGTGCAGTGAGCAGGCCCACGCGCTGAATTTTCACTGCATCAAAGGTTTTGGTGGCGGCAAAAGCCAGTTGGGCTTTGTTGTTGGGCAGCAGCGTGAGGTCGAGAACCCCCAGGCCCGTTTTTTCTTCCTGCTGCACCCCATTCAGATAAGTAGTTAGCTGCAGACCGGAGAGCACGCTCACATCGAGCAGGCTTTGCTGGCCAATCACGAACCCAGCATAATATCCGATGGGTGCGCCCCCAATAGGTACGCTGGCCAGTTTGGTGCGCAACGACGGGTTGCAGGCCACCGAAGCAGTCGCGTACAGCAGAGCAAAATTGGCGAGGTCATTATCGGCCACGAAGGCGGGGTTTTCCACATCGGTCGCCACGCACAGCACACCCGAAGTGCTGGCGGCGGCATACTCGCTGCCCGTGGGCGCCGCAAACCGCGAAATGTAGCCGCTGGCCCGCGTCTGCACGCCGGGCCGCACCCCGTAGGCGTAATAGATATCGGTGGTGTAATCGATGCCTACTACGCCTCCAAACTCAATTTCCACTGCATCGAAGGGTTTGGTCGTGCTAAATTCCAGTTGGGTAGACCGGGTGCCAGCGCCCAGCAGCAGCGCTTGCAGCACGCTCGCCTGCACTACTTTCTGTTCCTGCTGTTGGGCTGCGGCGGTACCGTTTAGGTAGGTGCGCAGCGTTACGGTGCCCAGGGCACTTACATTGGCTAGCCCACTGGCGGTGTTGGCCAGCACCACCCCGGCACGGTAGCCTGCCGGGGCGGTGCCGGCCAGCTTCAGCAACAGGCCCACTGGTACGCCCACGCTGGCCGTGGCATCTACTTTGAGCGTAGCAAAGGTGCCGAAGTCGCCATCGGCGGCGTTGGCGCCGGCAGCAACGTTGCCACTCCCGGCTACCTGCGGCGAGGGCTGGGTAACCTGGTAGGTAGTACCCGTCGCCCCCATCGAGTAATAGGCGGGCAGCACTGCCTGCCCCCATGCTCCGGCCGCCAGCACCGTTATTAACAGGCTGACCTGAAGACTAAAAGCTGCAACGCGGGCCGCAGCAAAAACGCCCTTGTAGTTGGAGAGAGCATGCATAGCTTTTGAAATAAAGGTGAGATACTATGATGTATTTGCACCATCTCTGCAATTCAGTCGCCATTGCATTCCTCTTGCCTGGGCAGGTTGACAATCAGTTAGATACTATTTTACCTATGAATATTTTTACTCCCATCCGCGGAAAAATGTCTACTAATGGGAATTTTCTAATATTATTCAGTAAATCTACAGCTCGTTGCACTTCGTACATCTGCCGTTTATCCAAGGCATTTTGCTTGCTGCACAATTTGAAGCGTATTTTTGCAATATCATTTTTCCAATGAATTCTCTCTTCGCACTGGTTTCCATCTACCCGGTAACGGATTACTAGTGTTGCTTTAGTTTACTTGGCGATTCCTTGTCACCTTTCCTCTACTTTGTTCATGGTGTCGGTTCTACCCTTCAAAATATTTGTTGTTGAAGACAACGAGTGGTACGGCGAGTTGCTGGCGCACCGCCTGGGGCAGAACCCCAACCACAGCGTACACCGGTTCACCACGGCCAAAGCCTGCCTGGAGCATCTAGGCGAGCACCCCGATTTTATTACCCTCGACTATTCGCTGCCCGATGCCAAAGGCGAGCAGCTACTGAGCCAGATTCGGGAGCGCCTGCCCGGCACCGAAGTGCTGGTCATTTCGGGCCAGGAAGACGTGAGCACCGCCGTGAGCATGCTGCGCCAAGGAGCCTACGACTACCTGGTGAAAGACGACAACACCCTCGACCGCCTCTGGAACATTGTGGGCAAGGTGGAGCAGCAAGCCAGCCTGCGCCGCGAAAACACCCAACTGCGCCAACAGGTGAGCGCCCGCTACGGCGCGGCCCAGGCCCTGCTGGGCGAGCACGCTTCCATGCAGCAGGTGCGCACCCTCATTGCCAAAGCAGCCCGCACCACCATTACCGTGAGCGTGAGCGGCGAAACCGGCACCGGTAAGGAAGTAGTGGCTAAGGCCATCCACTTTCAGTCGGACCGGGCGGGCCGGCCTTTTGTGGCCGTCAACATGGCCGCGATTCCGCGCGAGTTGGTGGAGAGTGAGCTGTTTGGCCACGAGAAAGGTGCTTTTACGGGCGCGGTGGCCCGCCGTGTGGGCCGGCTGGAAGAAGCCAACGGCGGCACCCTGTTTCTGGACGAAATTGCGGACCTCGACCTCAGCCTGCAGGCCAAGCTGCTGCGCGTGCTGCAAGAGCGGGAAGTAACGCGCGTGGGCGGCAACCAAGCTGTAGCCTTCGACGTGCGCCTGGTGGTGGCTACGCACCGCGACCTGCTGACCGAGGTGCAGGCCGGCCGCTTCCGCGAAGACTTGTACTACCGCCTGCTGGGGCTGCCCGTTACCTTGCCCCCACTGCGCCAGCGGGGCCTGGATGCGCTGCTGCTGGCGGAGGTGTTTGTGCGCGAGTTTTGCCGGCAGAACAACCTGCCACCGTGCCATTTATCGGAAAGCGCCCGCGAACGGCTACTCGAGCATCCCTTCCCCGGCAATGTGCGCGAGCTGAAAGCGGTGGTGGAACTGGCCACCGTGCTGGCCGATGGCGAGCAGATTCTGGGCGACGACCTGCCGCTGCGGCCCGGGCGGGCCTTGGTGGGTGGCGGCAGCCTGCTGTCGTTGCGCGAGCAAACGACGGCCATTGTGCAACAGTGCCTTGATGAGATGGACGGCGACGTGCTGGCCGCCGCGGCCCGGCTGCGCATCGGCAAATCAACCATTTACCGGATGATACAGCAGCAGGAACTCCGCGTAAACTAAGCAGACGCCGCGCTTGGCGCTTACCAATTGCCAAGCAGCAGGCCAATATGAGCCCGTTGCAGTACTTTCCCCGTTATGCGCCGTTTTCGACATCCGCGTTTGGCCCGCCGGGCTGCTGTGCCGGTCGTGCGCCGGGCACCTGCCCGGCTATCCGGCGCACGACCAGTTGCCGATGCCACCGCGGAGCCAGACACATTCAGCCAGGGCCTGGCCGACCAGGTGCCTCTTCTGCTGTTCACCTACGACCTGCGGCAGCAGTGCCTCAAACACTGCAACCGCCATTGCCAGGCCGTGCTTGGCTACAGCAGCGCGGAGATGCTCGCCTTCGGCAACCGCCTGGCCAATGAACTGATGCATCCCGACTCGCGGGCCCAGCTGCACCGGCACGACGTGCTGGCCCACCTGGCCTCGCACCAGTCGCTAAGCTGGGACTGCCGCGTGCGCCACCGCGACGGCAACTGGCGCTGGCTGCGCATCCGGCTGCGGGCCAGCACGACCGACGCCACTGGCATTCCGACCGAGCTGATGGGCAGCGCCGAGGACGTAACCCGCCACCGCGCGGCCATTTCCGAGCTGCGCCACAACCGCCACCTGCTGCGCCGCATAGTGGACCTGATGCCCAACCTGCTCACCATTTACGACCTGAGCCAGCGCCGCAATACCTATGCCAACCGCCACGTCGAGCAGCTATTGGGCTATACCAGCGACGAGCTTACTTCGCTCGGGCATGGGGAGCTGCTCGTGGCCATGCTGCCGCCGCACTCCTACCAGCAAATGGCCGAGCACATGGCGGAAATGGCTAATCTGGCCGACGGCGAGGCCCGTAGTCTGGAGTACAGCCTGCACCACCGCAATGGCTCGCTTCGGTGGTTGCGCACCACGCATATTCCGTTCATGCGCGACGCACGGGGCCGGGTACTGAACCTGCTCGGCGTTTCGGAAGACATTACCGAGCGGCGGGCCGCCGACGAGCAGCACGAGCAGGCCGCCACGCACCTGGCCGAGCAGCATCGGCTGTTCCGGCAGGTTATCGATGCCCTGCCCCACCCCGTGTACCTGAAAGATGCCAACGGCCGCTACCTGCTGGCCAACGAGGCCATGGCCATGGTGTTTGGCATGACCCCCGACGAACTTGGCCGCATAACCCCGCCGCCTCAGCTCGTGGCTCCCAACGACTGGTCCCGCTACCAGCAGCAGGACGAGCAGGTGCTGCGTACCGGCCAGGACCTGACCATCGAAGAAACGGTGCTGCTGCCGGACGGCACCACCCTGTGGTTCAGCAGTGTGAAGCGCTTGTTTATGGGGGCCGACGGCCAGGGCCAGGTGCTGGGCGTGGACAGCAACATTACCGAGCTGAAACGCACGCAACAGGCCCTGGAGGCTGCCATAGCGGCGGCCCAAGTTGATGCCCAGGCCAAGGAAGATTTCCTGGCCAACATGAGCCACGAAATCCGCACGCCGCTGCACGGCATTCTGGGCCTGACGGGCGTCCTGGCCAAAACCACGCTCACTCGCAGCCAGCACGACTACCTGCGCCTGCTGGGCGAGTCGGCCGAGCACCTGCTCACGGTGCTCAACGATGTGCTGACGACGGCCCGGCTCGGAGCCGGCAAGCTGCAAGCCGAGTCTACGCCCTTTAGTCCCGCCGAACTGCTGCGCGGCTGCGCGGCCCTGTTGCGCCCCCGGGCCCGCGAAAAGAAGCTGCGCCTGCGCGTTGAGTTGCCCACGGCGCTGCCGCAGGTGCTCGGCGACCCGCACCGCCTGCGCCAAGTGTTGCTAAACCTAGTGAGCAACGCCATTAAGTTCACCGAAAGCGGGCAGGTGCAGCTTAGCTGCCGCTTGGTGGCGGGCCCCGCGGGTTCCACTTGGCCCAGCGGTACGGTCTGGCTGCGTTTCACGGTGAACGATACCGGCGTGGGCATCGCGCCGGAAGTGCTGGACAAGGTATTTGAGCCCTTCGCCCAGGCGGCCGTCAGTACCGACCGCGAGTACGGCGGCTCGGGGCTGGGCCTGAGCATTTCGGAGGGACTGGTACGGCTGATGGGCGGCACCTTGCGCGTGTGCAGCGAGCAGGGCGTTGGCAGCACGCTTTCGTTTACCCTGCCCTTGCTGCTGGGAGCGGTGGAAGCGGCCCCCGCAAGCCCCCCCACCATGTCCGATGCCGTTGCGGAGAATGCCGGCCGCCTGCTGCTGGTAGAGGATAACCTTGTGAACAGTCTGCTGGCCGAAACCGTGCTGCGCAACTGGGGCTGGCAGGTAACCACCGCCGCCAGCGGCCCGGCCGCAATCAAACTCTTTGAGCATCGGCAGTTCGACCTCGTGCTGATGGACATTCAGATGCCCGGCATGGATGGTGAAACGGCTGCCCGCGCCCTGCAGGCCCACCCCGATGCTGCGCGCGCCGCCACTCCCATCATTGCCCTCACGGCCCGCGCGCAAACGGGCGAGGCCGAGCGCCTGCAAAAAGCCGGCTTTGCCGGCTACCTGGCCAAGCCCTACCGCGAAGAACAGCTGCTCGAAACCATCCGTACGGTCATCGCAAGCGCCAATCAAGCCGCCGAGCCCGTTATTGCCTATCCTAACTCCGCCCCCATGCCTTCAGCAATACCGCTATACGACCTCAGCAACGTGCGCCAGCTGGTGCGAAACGATGAAGCCATTGTGCACCGTCTGGCCTGGGCCTTCATCGAAACTACGCCCGCCATTCTCACCGCCCTCGACGAAGCCCTCACCGCTGCCAACTGGGAGGCTGTCGGCGATGCGGCCCACCACCTCAAAAGCTCGCTCGACGGCTTGGGCGTGGAGAGCCTGCGCCACGTCATCCGCGAAATTGAGGCCTATGGGGAGACCGTGCCCGAGCCGGCCCACGCCGCCCAACAGGTAACGCTGGTGCGCACCACCACCGAGCTGGTGATGGCCGCCTTGCGCCACGAGTTTCCGGAGCAGCTCTAAGCACGCGCATGGCCTTTCCTTTGCCCACAGTATCTGTTCCGCCTCCCGTCGTGCTCGATGCGCTGGTAATTGGTGCGGGCCAGGCCGGACTGGCAGCAGCCTATTACCTGCAAAAGCGCGGGGTGACTTTCCGGGTGCTGGAGGCCGAGCCGGCCGTAGGCGCGGCCTGGGCCGCCCGCTACGACTCGCTGCGGCTGTTTTCGCCGGCCTGGGCCAGCGGGCTGCCCGGCCGGCCTTGGCTCGGAAACCCACTGCACTACCCTACCCGCGACGAAACCGTGGCTTACCTGCACGACTACGCGGCCCAGTTCAACTTGCCCATCGATACCGGCCAGTGCGTGACGCGCCTGGCGCCGGCTCCCGACCAGCCCGGCTATGTGGTGCACACTGCTGCCGGCCGCACCTACCTGGCCTGCTACGTCATTATTGCCACGGGGCCCTATATGCAGCCCCGGGTGCCCGCCTGGGCCAGCCAACTGCCGGCGGCCGTGGTGCAGTTGCACAGCCGCCACTACCAACGCCCCGGCCAGTTGCCTGGCACCGGCCCGGTAGCCGTCGTGGGCAGCGGTAACTCGGCCCTGCAAATTGCCGCCGACTTGGCTGCCACCGGCCGCCCCGTGCTGGCTGCCTTCGACGAGGGCACCAACGCCGCTCCCAACAACCAGTTGATATGGGCCGGGATGACGGCCACGGGCTTTTTGCGGGTGTCGCGCCACACGGTGCTGGGCCGCTGGCTGCACAGCAAGCCCGACGGCGTGGTGAGCGGCGACCTGCACCACCTGCGCAGCTTTGCCAATGCGATGTTTATTGGTCGGGCCACCGGTGTGCTGCCTGGCGGTGTTGTCCAGGGAAAAAGGGCGGCTACGCCGCCGCTGGAGGGCGTGGTATGGGCCACTGGCTACCGCCCTCACTACCCATGGATTGAGCTACCCATTTTAGCACCCGATGGCAGCCCGCAGCACCAGCGCGGCCTCACTGCGGCGCTTGGCGTAGCCTTTCTGGGCCTGAGCTGGCTCGATACCCGCAGTTCGGCTCTGCTGAACGGAGCCGGAGCCGATGCCCGCCGCGTGGTGGCCGCCCTGCTGGCTGGGCAATAAGCACATAACCAGTGGTCGGAAGCCCCATCGCGAATGCCCAAATCTTATTGAAACCTGCCGGCTGGTTTCGGGGTTGAAGCACTGAAGCCCACCCCGAAAGGCGCGGCCCATTATCCATCCGACATTCCTATTCGCACCATGTTTATCTTCATGCTCGGCCTGTTGCTCGCCACGGCCATCCTCGCGCTCAAAACTGCTTCCAATGTAAAAGAAATGCTGGTGCCCGTTCCCGTACGCGCCCGCTAGATTTCGCTTTATTTGGACATAAAAAAAGCAGCCCAACGGCTGCTTTTTTTATGTTGATGTTGCCGAAAGTCCGGGGTTATTTAGCGGATAACCAGCTTGCACATCTGGCTGGTGTTCTCGGCTTCGAGGCGTACGTAGTACAGGCCGTTGGCAAATTTGCTCAGGTCGAGCATTTTGGTGTAACGGTCGTTGAGTTCGGTAAGGGTTTCGCGGTACATCACCGTGCCAATGACGTTGAGCACGCTCAGTTCCACTTTTTTACCTTGGAGGTTGTTGATGGTGAGGTGCACGATGCCCGTGCTGGGGTTGGGATAGACGAGCAAGGTTTTGCCTTCATCGCCGGGCTTGCCCGGTTGGCCGGGGCGGTGCCGCACCACGGCAGCAGCAGCCGGCGCGGCCGACTGAAGCGGCGCCAGGCCCAGGCCCAGACATGCGCCGATGAGTAGAGTAAGTAAGTAGCGTTGCATCATATGTAGAATTAGGCCCCTCAAGACTAAGCGCAGTGCGCTAGAACTTAACGATAGATTTTGATTTAGGTTAGCAAAGGTACGAAATCGTTTTGGTGCTGCAGCAGAAATATATCAAAACCCCGATAAAGCAAACTAATTTCGCCATTATCACCGGCTCTTTGCCGACCAACTAAGTGGATGTACTATTAATTGGCGGCGGCCTTGCCGGTCTGGCAGCTGCTCTCGACCTCAGCGCCCGCGGCCACCGCGTGGCAGTGGTAGAGCGCAAGGAATATCCTTTTCATAAGGTGTGCGGCGAGTACGTGAGCAACGAAGTGCTGCCCTACCTGCGCCGCCTCGGGGCCGACCCGGCCGCGCTGGCCCCAGCCGCCATTGCGCAGTTTGTGCTGAGCTCGCCGGGGGGGCGCGTGCTCACCAGCCCGCTCGATTTGGGGGGCTTTGGCGTGAGCCGCTACCTGCTCGATGATTTTCTGTACCGCCTGGCTATGGCGCGGGGCGTGACGTTCTATTTGAAAAGCACCGTAACCGACGTGGCTTACGACGCGGTGGCCGACCGCCACACCGTGACGCTGGCCGACGGCCACCAGCTGATGGCCCGCGTGGTGCTGGGCACCTACGGCAAGCGCGCCGCGCTGGACCGCCAGCTGCAACGGCCGTTTTTCGCGCAACGCTCGCCTTACATCGGGGTGAAATACCACCTGCGCCTGCCTGGTTTTGCGCGCGACGTGATTGCGCTGCACAACTTCGCCGATGGCTACGCTGGCATTTCGGCTATTGAGGAAGACAAGCTGTGCTTTTGCTACCTCACCACGCGAGACAACCTGAAGCAGCACGGCACCATTCCGGCCATGGAGCAGGCGGTGCTGGCCCGCAACCCCCGCCTGCGCGAGATTCTGGATTCGGCCGAGGTGCTGTACCCGCAGCCGGAAGTTATCAACGAAATTTCCTTCGCCCCCAAGCAGCCCGTGGAGCAACATGTGCTAATGGTGGGCGACGCGGCCGGGCTGATAACCCCGCTGTGCGGCAACGGCATGGCCATGGCGCTGCACGGCGCCGCGCTGGCCGTAGCGGCAACGCACAACTTCCTGGCCGGGCACACCTCCCGGCCGCAACTGGAACATGACTACGCCCAAGCCTGGCAGGCACAGTTTGGGGCGCGGCTGCGGGTGGGCCGGGCGGTGCAGCGGCTGTTTGGCGGCCCGGTGCTGAGCGAGCTGGTAGTGGGCGGCCTGCGCCACTGGCCAGCCGCCGTGCGCGCGCTGATGCGGCGCACCCACGGGCAGCCTTTTTAACGGCGGGCAGGAAGCCGGGCTGAGCATATGGGCCAGGAGGTAGCGGCAGGCCTACGCCACAATGTTATTGGCCCGATTTTGATGCGCCAAGCGATAAACGTGCTTCTTTTACCGTAGATGTTAAAACCTGCGGTGTAAGCCGGCAGTTGCGTTCCACCAGCTTTCCACAATCCGTCTTCCTAATTTATTTCCGGCATGCCGAGTTATTTAGGTGCCATCGGCACTGCCAACCCTATCCACCGCATTGCCCAGCCGCAAATTGCCGAGTTTATGGCCCGGGCGCTGCAGTTTGGTGAGGGCGACACGCGCAAGCTGAGGGCACTATACCGCGTTTCGGGAATTGAACACCGCTACTCGGTGCTGCCCGACTACGGCCGGGCAATGGGCGAGTACACGTTTTTCCCCAACACGCCCACGCTGGAACCCTTTCCGAGCGTGGGGCAGCGCATGGCAGCCTACCGCCGCGAGGCCCTGCCGCTGGCTGTGGAAGCCGTGCGCGCCAGCCTGGGCCAGGTGCCCGATGTGGAGGCAGCCACCATCACGCACCTCGTGACGGTAAGCTGCACGGGCATGTACGCGCCGGGCCTCGATATTGAGCTGGTGCAGGCATTGGGGCTGCGGCCCGACGTGCGCCGCACCTGCGTGAATTTTATGGGCTGCTACGCGGCCGTGAACGCCATTAAGCTGGCCGATGCTTTTTGCCGGGCCGATGCCGAGGCCCGCGTACTGATTGTGAGCGTGGAGCTGTGCACCCTGCATTTCCAGAAAAGCCCGGAGGAAGACCACCTCATCAGCAACGCGCTGTTTGGCGACGGGGCGGCAGCCTGCCTGGTGCAAGCCCGCCCGCTGCCCAATGGCGTGCCGAGCCTTTCGCTCGAAGGCTTCCATTGCGGCCTGGAGCCCGATGGCCACGACGACATGGCCTGGCACATCAACGACTTTGGCTTCGAGATGACCCTGAGCAGCTACGTGCCCAAGCTCATTCAGCGCGGCATCCGGAAGCTGACCGATGGGCTGCTGGCCAGCCTGCCGGTGCAGCTGGCCGACATCCGGCACTTCGCCATTCACCCCGGCGGGCGCAAGATTCTGGAGACCATCGAAACCGAGCTGGGGCTGACGCGCGACGACAACCGCCATGCCTACCGCGTGCTGCGCGACTACGGCAATATGTCGTCGGCCACGGTGCTGTTTGTGCTGCGCGAGGTGCTGGCCACTGCTACCCCCGCCGACCACGGTGCGCCGGTGCTCAGCTTCGCTTTTGGCCCGGGCCTGACCATGGAGGCCATGCTATTGCAATTATCGGTGAGTAATGAACAAGCAGCAATGAGCCGAAAGCAGGCCACCGCGCTAACTGAAGCCATTGCGTAAGGCTCGCCCCTTGGCTCGGCGGCAAATCTCACCTACTTACCCACTGTGCATTGCTAACCAAACGAGCCCCTGGCCCCGAGCTGATGGACGACCTGACGCTGGCCAGCGATGACCTGCGCCAGAACCTCGATGAGCTCGAAACCATTAATACCTGGCTGGGCGGCTACGCGCCTGTGCTCGATGCACTGAAACGTCTCCGGCCAAGCTTTCCGGCCGGGCGCCCGTTGCGGGTGGCCGACCTGGGCAGCGGCGGTGGCGACACTCTGCGCCACATAGCCAGGTGGACGCGCAAAAACGCTGTTGAGGCGGAATTATCGGGCATTGACGCCAATGCTTTCATGCTGGAATACGCCACGGCCAAAAGCCAGGAATTTCCCGAAATCAGTTTTCAGCAGTTCGATATTTTCTCTCCCGAATTTCAGGCTGAACCGTTTGATGTGCTCACCTGCAGCCTGTTTTGCCACCATTTCAGTGATGAGGAGTTGGTGACGCTGCTGCAGCAGTGGCAGGCGCAGGCGCAGGTGGCGGTGGTCATCAACGACCTGCACCGGCACTGGCTGGCCTACCACAGCATCAAGTGGCTGACGCGGCTGCTGGGCGGCTCGTACCTGGTGCGGCACGATGCGCCGCTGTCGGTGGCCCGGGCCTTTCGGCGGCAGGACTGGGTGGCCCTGCTGGCGCGGGCCGGCATCACGCGCTACGAGCTGCGCTGGCGCTGGGCCTTCCGCTGGCAGCTGATTTTAGTGGTCAATGCTTAATGGCAAGTGGTTAACTGAAGCGAAGCACAGTCATGCACTTACCATTAAGCATTGACCACTAACCGTTAACCGTTAAAAAAGTGCGGCGGCTACTCGAAAAGTGTTGGCGTGGGCTTCTACGATGTCGATGATGCCTTCGGAATAGCCACCGCCCATGCATACCACCACCGGCAGACGGTGCTGGTGGCAGAGGCCGAGCACCAGCTCGTCGCGGCGGCGGCAGCCTTCGCGGCTCAAACCCAGGTGGCCGAGCTTGTCGGTTGCCAGCACGTCGACGCCGGCGAGGTAAAAGACGAAATCGGGTTGCACGTCGGCCAGCAAGCGCGGCAGGGTTTCGGCCAGCAGCTGGAGGTATTCGGCATCGTCGGTGCCGTCGGCCAGGGGCTGGTCGAGGTCGGACTGCTCCTTGCGGGCGGGGTAGTTGCGGCCGCCGTGCATCGAGAAGGTGAACACGCGCGACTCCTCCCGAAAAATGGCGGCCGTGCCGTTGCCCTGGTGCACGTCGAGGTCCACAATCAGCACCTTGGTAGCGTGGCCGTGGGCCAGCAGCCAAGCGGCGCCGGCGGCCTGGTCGTTCAGCAGGCAGAAGCCTTCGCCCCGGTCGCGAAACGCGTGGTGCGTGCCACCCGCAATGTTGAAGGCCACGCCGTGTACCAGGGCCCGCCGCGCGCACTCAATGGTACCGCCCAGAATGGTGATTTCGCGCTCGAACAACTCCCGCGACCACGGAAAACCGGTAGCCCGCTCCTCCTTCCGGGTAAGCTGGCCCAGGCGCAGGCGCTGGTAATAGTCGGCGTCGTGCACCCGCAAAATGTCCTCATCCGGTGGCGGCTGGGCCACGAAAAAATCGGCGGCGGTTGCGGTGCCTTCGTGCAGCAGCTGCTCGGGCAACAGCTCGTACTTCAGCATGGGGAAGCGGTGGCCAGCGGGCAATGGGTGAGCGTAGCAGGGCGCGAAGGCAATGGAAAGCATGGAGCAAAAGTTGGCAGCCCGTATGGCACTAATGGCTACACAATTTTGTAACGCTAAAAGTTAGCTGTTGCGCTTGCCTTTCTGCGCTTCGGTGTGCTTCTTGCTAACGTGAATACGGCCACCAGCTGCTGGTAAAGCTGAGGAAACCCCAGAGACATCACCAAATACCCCAGCCCTGCGGCCGGGGTATTTTGTTTTTGGGCTTAGCCGACGGCCTTGGGGCGGCTAACAGCTACTTTTTTAGGCACAGGTGTAGCCGCAGGCGCGGGCCGCAACGAAGAGGCGCGCACCAGCAGCTCGGGGCGCAGCGCAACCTGCCGGGGCGAAAAAGCAGCCCCTGCGGAGTTGATAACCTCAAGCAGAAGCCGCACGGCGGCCTGGCCCATTTCCTCGCAGCGCTGGTCGACGGTGGTGATGTTGGGTTCGGCCACGAGCGTGAACGACTCGTTGCTGAAACCGGCAATGGCCACATCGTCGGGCACGCGCAGGCCCTGGCGGCGGGCTTCCTGCATGGCCCCGAGGGCGCAGAAGTCGCCGGCGGCAAACACGGCGTCGGGCGGCGTGGGCAGGGCCAGCAGCTGGCGCAGGCCGGCCGCGCCCTGCTCCTGCAGCATGTCGGTGTAGACGACCATGCTTTCGTCTTCGGGCAAGCCGGCTTCACGCAAAGCATCGAAATAGCCCTGGCGGCGGTTTTTGTAGATGTTCAGGTGCTGCGGGCCGGCCAGGTGGGCAATGTGGCGGCAGCCTTGGGCTATAAGATGGCGCGTGGACAGGTAGCCGCCCTCGCGGTCGTCGAGCACCACGGTGTTCACGTTGTCGCCCTCCACCACGCGGTCGAAATACACCAGCGGCAGGCCGCGGCTGCGCAGCTTATCAAAGTGCTTGTGGTCGAGGGTGGTGCGCGAGAGCGACACCAGCACGCCGGCCACCTGGGCGCTCAGCAGCGAGTCGAGGTTGCGGCGCTCCTGGGCCACGTCTTCGTTCGACTGGCAGATGATGACGTTGTAGCCGGCCTTACTGGCGGCCGTTTCGATGCCGTGCACCACCGACGGGAAAAACCGCCCCTCGATGTAGGGCACCACAATGCCGAGCAGCTTGCTTTTGCCCTTGCGCAGGGCCGAGGCCATGTGATTGGGCTGGTAGTTATACTTTTTGGCCAGCTTGAGCACCTTCTGCTTCATGGCGGGCCCGATGCTGAAGTGGTCGCTGAGGGCGCGCGAAATGGTCGTCATCGACACGTTGAGCTCGCGGGCCAGGTCGGCCATCGATACCGGACTGGTGGAATTCGTGTCCGGCGCAGTTTTTTTTCGGGGAGCCATAGGAGCGTGCTGAGCACAAGGAAGGACGCGGGAAACCAGTTGTGTAAAACACCGAAGAATTCCCCACTGAAAATCCCCCAAAACTACGTTAATTCAGCTGGTTTTAGCTACCCGGCAAGAGGTAAATACTTGTGTAAGGCGGTACTTATCCAGACAGTTTTGGCGAAAGATACACCAGATGCAAACCTTTTGTCTTTACTTTACACAATCGATTGTGTCAACTATCAATTCAGAGCTCATTCAATGGGGCGGACTTGCCCGCCGGTCTAGTCGCCCCTGCTGCTTCACTGCTCTCCTACCCTTCTCATTCCATTCTCCGCTGCTATGTCCGTTTTCACTCCCACACGCTTGTTGCCGCTGGCCGCATTGGCCCTGAGCCCCCTACTCGGCCTGCTACCTGCCAGTGCCCAAACGGCGCCCACCTCCCTCATTGTGCAGGTGAACAAGCCTGGCGCGCCCGTGTCCAAAAACATGTACGGGCTGTTTTTTGAGGACATAAACTTTGCCGCTGATGGTGGCCTCTACCCCGAGCGGGTGAAAAACAAGTCGTTCGAAACCGACGACCACCTCATTGGCTGGAAGGCCCTGCGCGGCGCGGCCGGCCTGGCCGACTACCGCGTGGCGGGCGAGAACCCCATCGGCCCCACCAACAACCACTTCCTGCGCTTGAGCGTGGCCACGGCTAACCCCGACGCCGGCTTCGTGAACGAAGGCTTCCGGGGCATGGGCCTGAAGCAGGATGCGGAGTACACGTTTTCCATCTACCTGCGGCGCGGCGCGGGCAGCATCTCGGCGCTGAACGTGACGCTGGAGGAGCCCGGCCGCAGCGGCCCCGGCCCCGAAACGCCCGCCTCAGGCCGCACCCTGGCCCAGACTCAGATTACCGGCCTCACCAGTGAGTGGAAGAAGTACAGCGTGGTGCTGAAACCCAGCGCTACTGCCGCCCACGGCCGCCTAAAACTAACCGTGGCAGGCACCGGCACGCTCGATTTGGACGTGGTGTCGCTGTTCCCGAAGGACACTTGGAACCAGCGCGAAAACGGCCTGCGGCCCGACCTCGTGCAGCTGCTGAAGGACATGAAGCCCGGCTTCCTGCGCTTCCCCGGCGGCTGCATTGTGGAAGGGCGCACCCTGGCCCAGCGCTACCAGTGGAAGGAAACCATCGGCGACGTGGCGGCCCGCAAGCCGCTGATAAACCGCTGGAACACCGAGTTTATCAGCAAATTCACCCCCGACTACTACCAGTCGTTCGGCCTGGGCTTCTTCGAGTATTTCCAACTCTCGGAGGACATTGGGGCCGAGCCGCTGCCGATTCTGAACGTGGGCATGGCCTGCCAGTTCAACTCGGCCGAGCTGGCCCCCATGAGCAGCGCTGCCAAGGGGCCGAACGCGGGCACCGCTGCTGCGGTGGACGAGCCGACGCTGGAGACGTTTATTCAGGATGCGCTCGATTTGATTGAGTTTGCCAACGGCCCGGCCAGCAGCCCCTGGGGCGCTAAGCGCGTAGCCATGGGCCACGCCGCACCTTTCAACATGAAGATGATTGGCATCGGCAACGAGCAGTGGGGACCGCAGTACCTGGCTCGCTACGAGCCGTTTGCCAAGGCCGTGAAGGCGAAGTACCCGGCCATGCAGATTGTGAGCAGCGCCGGCCCCGCACCCGATGGTGCACTGTTCGACACCGCCACCAAGCAGTTGCGCGAGTGGAAAGCCGAGTACATCGACGAGCACTACTATGCCAGCCCCGAGTGGTTCCGCAAAAACGTGGCCCGTTACGACAACTACCCCACCAACGGCGCGAAAATCTTCGCCGGTGAGTACGCGGCCCAGACCGTGGGCATCGCCAGCCCCGACAACAAGAACAGCTGGGACGCCGCCATTTCGGAAGCCGCGTTTATGACCGGCCTGGAGCGCAACGCCGACAAGGTATCGATGGCGTCATACGCCCCCATGCTGGCCCACGTGGACGCCTGGCAGTGGACACCGAACATGATTTGGTTCGACAACCTGCGCACCTACGGCACGCCCAACTACTACGTGCAGAAGCTGTACGCCACCAACAAAGGCACCACCATGCTGCCCGTGCAGCGCGCCGCCAACGCTGCCAACGGCACCGATAACCTCTTCGCCAGCGCCGTAGCCGACGACGCCAGCGGCGACATCGTGGTGAAGCTGGTGAACTACTCCGCTACCGCCCGCCCGGTAGCCCTGAGCCTGCCCGGCGTGAAAAAGCTCGGCAAAACCGGCAAAGCCACTGTGCTCGCCAGCCCCGACCTGAACGCGGTAAACAGCCTCGACCAACCGCAGCACCTCGCTCCGCAGGAGTCCACGTTCAAAGTAGCTTCTTCTAACGTGAGCTACACGCTGGCCCCGTACTCGCTCACGGTGCTGCGCATCCCCGGCAAGCGCTAGGCAAGAACGATGTAGAGACGCGACCCTTCGCGTCTTGGCGTTAGTTCCGCTGAACGGACTCGTTGAACGACCCGCATGCGGCGCGGACGCCGAGACGCGAAGGGTCGCGTCTCTACATCGCTCTCAAAAGTTCAGAAACCACTTCCATGAAAACTGCTTTCCAAGCCATTATAGCCGCTGCGCTGCTGCTAGCTGCTCCCTTAGCGGCGCTGGCGCAGGCCTCGGCCATGCCCTCAGCTGGCAATCCCGTCATCAAAGACAAATACACGGCCGACCCGGCGGCGCTGGTGCACAACGGCACGGTGTACCTCTACGCCGGCCACGACGAAGCGCCTGCCCCCGAGCAGCGCTACGTGATGCACGAGTGGCTCTGCTACTCCAGCACCGACATGGTGCATTGGAAAGAGCATCCGTCGCCGCTGAACGTGAAGGCGTTTGCTTGGGCGAAGGACGATGCCTGGGCCTCGCAGGTGGTGGAGCGCGGCGGCAAGTTTTACTGGTACGCGGCGGTGGAGCACGGCAGTATGCCGGGCAAGGCCATCGGCGTGGCGGTTTCGGACAGCCCCACCGGCCCCTTCAAGGATGCCCGTGGCTCGGCGCTGGTGACGAATAACCAGACCGAAAGCAAGATTATGTGGGACGACATCGACCCGACGGTATTCATCGAAAAAAGCGGGCAGGCTTATCTATTCTGGGGAAACTCGCATTGCTATTGGGCCAAGCTAAAGGCCAACATGACGGAGATTGATGGCGAAATTCATCAGGTAACTAACCTGCCGAACTACACCGAAGCCCCTTGGGTGCACCAGCACAACGGCTGGTACTACCTGAGCTACGCCTGCCAGTTTCCGGAGAAAATCGCCTACGTCATGAGCCGCAGCATTATGGGCCCGTGGGTGTTTAAAGGCCTGCTAAACGAGGTGGCGGGCAACTCCAACACCAACCACCAAGCCATCATCGACTTCAAGGGCCAGTCGTACTTCGTGTACCACAACGGCAGCCTCCCGACCGACGGCGGCAGCTTCCGCCGCTCGGTGTGCATCGACTACCTCTACTACAACCCCAACGGTACCCTGAAGCGCGTGGTGATGACCACCGAGGGTGTGCGGGCGGCAAAATAAACGCCCCCACCACTGGGGGGGCGCGAAGCTGGCCAGCGCGGCCGACCCCGCATCCCTACCCGCCCTTCCGCCCCGAGGCTTATGTGCCCACAGGTAGCGACCACCTGATGGCCCGGCCCGCAGGCACTGCCTGCTGCCGCCTTGCAGCGCATGGCCGCGCCTGCGAGCTGGGGGCCGCCGCGCCTGCTAGTGTAAAACCAGGCTGTACCTGCGCCATCGCCCATTTGCGCCCGCCCACCGCGGGCAGCCAAACGGTAGGGGGCGGTGGCTGTGGGTGCGCGGTTGGGGCTTAGCCGGGCCAGTTATTTTGATGCAGCTTTGCGCGGCCATCATTCGCCTTGTTTTCTGACTTTATGTCCCTTCCCCTCGTAGCGCCCTTGCCTGCCGATGCCAACCCCGACGTGGCGCGGCTGGCCACTTTCTTCAACGAAACGTTGGGCTTCTGCCCCAACAGCGTGCTCACCATGCAGCACCGGCCGGCCATTGCCACGGCCTTTATCGAGTTGAACAAGGCCGTGATGGCCAACCAAGGCCGCGTGAGTAGCGCCCTGAAGCGCCTTATTGGTTACGTGAGCAGCCTGGCGGCCGGCTGCCTCTATTGCCAGGCCCACACCATGCTGGCAGCCGGCCGCTACGGCGCCGAACAGGAGCAGATGGACCACATCTGGGAATATGCCACCTACCCTGCTTTCTCGCCGGCCGAGCGGGCAGCGCTAGACTTTGCCGTGGCCGCCTCGGCCGTGCCCAACGCCGTGAACGAAACCATTGCTGCCACCCTGCGCCAGCACTGGAACGAGGGCGAAATCGTAGAGATGCTGGGCGTCGTCAGCCTGTTTGGCTACCTCAACCGCTGGAACGATTCGATGGGCACGCACCTAGAGCCCGGCGCCGTGGCCTTGGGCGAGCAGCAACTGGCCGGCCATGGCTGGACGCCCGGTAAACACGCCTGAACCGCATACCCAAACAATCGCCGCAGGGAATGCCGCACTTCCATAGGCGAGGCCAAAGGGACGCGAGCTGCCGATTGCCGGCCCCACGTGCATGGGGCCGGCAATGGGCTGCAACACCTGCTGAAGCCGTTTCCTCATCCGTACCGTGGTTTCGCCCAAGCAAAATCGAAGCCTTGCTGCTGCTTTGCTAAATGGCTCGGACTAAACCACAGCAAGGCTTCGATTTCGCTCTTCCGGGTGTTCAACAGTTTTTCGGGTCGAGCACCAGCAGGCCGCGAACAACGAGTGCACCACCCCGGTCATAAAGTTGGCCACGCTATACTCAAGCTGAACCGGTACCTCCTTTTTTCGGAGCGGGGGTGATGTTGACACCAAAAAGCGCGCATCCCTGCGGGGAAGCGCGCTTTTTTCTGCTTATGGGGCAGTTTATTGCTGCACGAAGCGTGTTTGCTGCACGAAACCGCTTTGGGTCATGCGTACAAGGTAGAGGCCGGGGGCTAACGCGGCGTTGGTCAGTTCTACGGGGTTGCCGCCAGCTACCAATGAGGCGCTCTGGCGGTACACCGGGCGGCCGAGGGCATCAATTACTTCGATGGTAGCGGCCCCGGGACGCTGGGCTTCTACCCGCAGGCGCAGGGCTTGGCCACGGGCGGCGGGGTTGGGGTAAGCCTGCAGCCAGAGTACTTCGCCGGCGGCATTTTTAGTGGCCAGCACGGTGCGGGTGAGCACCCAACGCTGCGCCTGCTCGAAGCCGTTGTCGTCGTACAGGTTGACCGGGGCACCCGGCGCGGCACTGGCGAAGCCTATTTCCAGCACCTGCAACACGCCCTGCGCGTTGGCCGAGTTTTTCAGGGTGAATTTGTAGCGCCCGTTGTTATTTGGGTCGGTGATGAGCCAGCGCTGGGCATCGTCATTACTGGTTACCAACACATTCTGCTCGATGCGGGTATTCACGGCTTTCGACAGGCCTACGGTCTGCACGTACATCACCGTGCCTTTGTGGCGCAGCTTGTAGGAGCCGTCCGACTGCAGTTCGAACACGAATTGCTGGCCATCGTTGGCGTTTTCACCCCATTGGCCCAAGGTAGCGCCAGCGGTGGTCAGGTTGCGGTCCACATCGAGGCAAAGCGGCGAGCCGGTGGGCACGCCGTACTGCACGGCCGAATTATCGGCCGGCACGCCGTAGTGCGTCATGCGATAGGTAGCACCGTTGCTAATGGCGCCCTGGGCCCGGGCCGCGGTGCTGCCGACGAGCAGGCCCAAAGCGGCCAGTGCCCCAAAGAGTACAGAATTTTTCATGGGAATTTGAAGGAAAAATGGTGATAAGGAACTACTGAAAAGAGACTTGCTGGCCCCAGGCCGCACCCATTACCAGAGGCGGCTACCTGACAAATATAACAAAGCATAGTCTGTTTTCACAAACGATTGTGTAAATAAATTCCGTAGATTTGCTTGTCACCTTTACAATGGCACCCACATGCGTTTTCACAAGAGCACCTTCAATACACAATCGTTTATGTCTGTATTCTATCGGCTACCCTGGGCATTGTGGCTGAGCCTGTTCGGAGCCAGTGTGCCAGTAGCGGCGCAGGTGTCCCCGGCTCCCATTCCGGTGCACGACCCGGTGCTGATTCGGCAAAACGGCACGTACTTCCTGTTCGGCACCGGGCCGGGCATTGCCGTGTGGTCGTCGGCCGACCGCCAGAACTGGAAACGGGAGAAGCCGGTGTTTGCCGCCGCGCCGGCCTGGGCCACGCAGGCGGTGCCGGGCTTCCGCGACAACCACATCTGGGCGCCGGATATTTCGGTGCACAACGGCGTGTACTACCTGTTCTATTCGGTGTCGGCGTTTGGGAAAAACACATCCTGCATTGGGCTAGCCACCTCCCCTACCCTCAACCCAGCGGCGCCCAATTTCAAGTGGACCGACCACGGCCGGGTTATCCAGTCGGTGCCGGGCCGCGACCTGTGGAACGCCATCGACCCCAACCTGATACGCGACGAGGCCGGGCGGCCCTGGCTGGCGTTTGGCTCGTTCTGGGCCGGCATCAAGCTTGTGCAGCTGCGGCCCGACCTCACGGGCCCGGCCCAGCCCGAGCAGTGGCGCACGCTGGCTCGCCGCCCGCGCAACCCGCAGCTCAACGACTCGCTGCCCGGTGATGGGGCCATTGAAGCGCCTTTCCTGTTTCGCAAAGGCGGCTATTATTACCTCTTCACCTCGTTCGACTACTGCTGCCGCGGGCCGCAGAGCACCTACAAAATGGTGGTGGGCCGCGCCAAAGCCCTCACTGGCCCCTACCTCGACAAGGCGGGCCTACCGCTGGAGCAAGGCGGCAGTTCGCTGGTGCTGCAGGGCGACAAAAACTGGTACGGCGTGGGCCACAATGCCGTGGCCACCTTCGACGGCACCGATTACCTCGTCTTCCACGCCTACGATGCGGCCGACAAAGGCCGCTCGAAGCTGCGCATCGAGCCGCTGCGCTGGGACGCAGCCGGCTGGCCAATGGTCGCGCCGTAGGCCGGCTTTTTCTTTGCCATTTACCCCAAACGATTGCGGCAAATATCCGTCCCGCATCAACTCAATCGACACACTTTTTTCATCCACCAAAAACCCACCACATGCAGTCTTTTTTACACTTTTCGCAGGCCCGGTTTGGGGCCGCCCGCCCTGTTCGCACCGCCCGGCAATGGGCATTCTTCCTCCTGTTGGCCCTGGGCCTGGGCACGGCCCACCCCGCAGCGGCCCTGCAAGGCTCGCCCGGCGCCCACGACCCGAGCAGCCTAGTGAAGGAGGGCAGTAAATACTGGATGTTTACGACCGGCGACGGCATTTACGCCGCCTACTCCACCGACTTGATTAAGTGGACGCCGGGGCCAAAAACCATTTTCCCGAAAGGCACCTGGCCGGCGTGGATTAACGCGGTGGTGCCGGGCTTCGCGGGCAATTTCTGGGCCCCAGAGTGCATTTACATGAATGGCAAGTATTATATGTACTACTCGTGCTCCGCGTTTGGCTCGCCCACATCGGCCATCGGCGTGGCCACCTCGCCCACACTCGACCCCACATCCACCAACTACAAGTGGACCGATTTGGGCCAGGTAGCGGCTTCCAGCAGCAGCACCAACGTCAACGCCATCGACCCGGCCATTCTGAAGAACAGCGACGGCCGGCTGTACATGTACTACGGCTCGTTCAACGGCGGCCTGGGCGTGCTGGAGCTGAACCCCACCACGGGCCTCAAAAAAGTGGGGGTTTCGACCGTGGTAATCGCCGGCAACACCACCAGCGGCACCCGCGACTGGGAGGCGGCCTACGTGGTGAAGGAGAATGGCTACTACTACTTCTACGCCAACCGGGGTGCCTGCTGCAACGGCAAAAACAGCACCTACAAAATCGTGGTGGGCCGCTCCGGCAGCCCCACCGGGCCATTTCGGGACCGCCACGGTGTAACCCTGACCGCTACCAATGCCGGGGCGGGAAGCTATGGCAGCGTGGGCACCCTGGTGCTGGGCACGTCGGGGCGCTACATCGGGCCGGGCCACTTTGGCCTGCTGCGCGACAACGGCGTCAACCTCGTGTCGATGCACTACTACGACGGCACCACGGCCAACGGCGACCCCAAGCTCGACATCGCCAACCTGAAGTACGACGCCTCCGCCTGGCCCATCGTCACGCGCAACTGGCTGGCGAACAGCCGCTACAAAATCACCAACCTGAACAGCGGCCTGTGCTGGGATTCGTGGGGCTGCACCGCCGCCCTGGGCGAGCGCATCGCGCAGGGCACCTGGGCCAGCCGCACCTGCCAGCAGTGGGATTTCGTGGCGCAGGGCGACGGCTTTTACAAAATCACGAACGCTCTGAACGCCAACCGCGTGGCCGACCTGACCGGCTGCACCAACAGCAACGGCACCACCATCGCCATCTACGACTGGCTGAACAACGACTGCCAGAAAATGAAAGTGGAGCGCGCGTCCGACGGTTCGTTCGTCTTCAGCCCGGCCGCCGCCAGCAACCGCGTAATCGAAGTACCCGGCGCTTCAACCACGGCCGGCGTGCAGCTGGCACTGTACGACTACGGCGGCTACACCTGCCAGCGCTGGACGATTGCCGCCGCAACTGCTGGCCGGACCAGTACGACCACCCTGGCCACGGCCGGTGGCTCAACTAGTACGCCTTCAGAGCAACTGCTGGCCTACCCCAACCCGGCCCACGACGCCGTGCGGGTCGCGCTGCCCGGCACCGCGCCGGCCGCGCCGCTGCACCTGTTCGACGCCCTGGGCCGCCTCGTGCGCACCCAGCCGGCCCCGGCGGCCGGCACCGAGGCCACGCTGTCCCTCACCGGCCTGCCCGCCGGCCTCTACGTGCTACGCTGCGGCACCCTGCACCAGCGCCTGACGGTGGAATAACCGCACCCAATGGCCAATAAAAAAGGGACTGACCGATTGGTCAGCCCCTTTTCTATTGGCAGCCGCGCCCGCAGCACGACTACAAGGCGGGGTCGACGCCGAGGTTGGTCATCACCACTTGTTGCATGGTGCTGTCGGCGTTGTAGCGCAGGTAATCGATGCACACCGAGCGCCGGAAGTCGCCGCCAGTCGGAATCAGGCCGTTGTGGTAGATGAAATAAGACTTGCCTTTGAAGTCGATGATGGCCTGGTGGTTGGTGTTGGAATTAGTGGCCAGCTCGTTCAGGATGCCTTTGTACGTCCACGGCCCTTCCGGGCTGCGGCTCATGGCGTAGGCAATACGTTCGGGGAAACCGCTGGCGTAGCTCAGGTAGTACCACGCGCCGCGCTGGTGCAGCCAGGGTGCCTCGGTGTAGGCGGGCAGGTTGGTTATCTGGTTGATAGGGCCGTCGAGTTCGGTCATGTTGGGCTTTAGCTTGGCCCAGTAGCAGGCCGTGTTGCCCCAATACAGGTAGGCTTGCCCATTTTTGGCGATGAACACCGTGGGGTCGATGTCGTCGAAGAAGCTGTTCACGGCCGTGGTCATGTTGTTAGTGATGAGGGCCGTGCCGCGCGCATCCACAAACGGGCCGGTGGGGCTATTGGCCACGGCCACGCCAATGGCTTTGCCGGGCAACGTGCGGTGGTCCACGGTGGCGTACCAGTAGAACTTGCCGTTGCGCTCAATCACCTGCGAGGCCCAGGCATCGGCCCGCGCCCAGGTGAAGGTGCTCACGCGCAACGGCACGGGCTGCTCGGTCCAAGTCACCATATCGGGCGAGGAGTAGCACAGCCATTCGTTCATCACGTATTGGTTCTGGCCCGCGGCGGCCTCGTCGTGCCCCGCGTAGATATACACCATGCCGTTGGACACCAGCGCCGCCGGGTCGGCCGTGAATTTCTCTTTGACAATCGGGTTGCGGAACGTGGGAACGACGCCCGGCACAAACGGTGCGGGCTTTTCTTTCTGGCAGGCCGTGGCCAGCCCCAGAATAGCCACCAGGGCCGGCAAATGCATTTTCATGGCCAATCAGGAATTGAGATGTGCGTGCTGGTCCGACCGCCCTAAGCGGTCTGACCGGTTGTTGTCAGGATGAAATCGGTGGTGCTTCAACCGGTCAGACCGCCTAGGGCGGTCGGACCGGCACGATTCCCTTGCCCTACTTTGTGGCCTTCGAAATCCGGTACAATCGCGCGCCGTGACGCCGCACGTAGGGCGCGAATTCGCCCGCCGAAACAGTCGTCACTTTGCCGGTCCACAAGTCGCGCACGGTGCACGCGCCTTGCAGGCCCAGCTGCGCCAACGCCACCGGAATCCTCACTGAGTCAGCCGGGGCTGGGCGCAGCGGGCTTTTGGTGAACACCAGGAATTGCAGCGTGCCGCCCGTGTTCTGCGCTGCGCCGGCCTGGTCGAGGCCAGCCGTGGCCCGAAAGTGGGTATAGCCGGCCGGCAGCGTGTATTCAATCAAAGAATTGGCATGGGTGCCGATGCCCTTCTCGTACGTTTTGCCGTCCACGATGAGCGGTGCGCCCGACACGCTTTTGTTTACCGTGGCCTGGCCCCAGCCGGCAGTGGCACGTTGCCACGGCAACTCGGTCAGGCTTTTCGAGGCAGTGCCGTTGCTGAGCGTGGGGTTCAGCCAGTCGGCGTGGTCCCAGGCAATGCCGTCGCCGCCATCGCGCACGTTCAGGTAGAGGTTGGTGGCGCCGGTGAGGTCCACATCCACTGTTTGGTTTTGGCCGGGGGTTTGGCGGGTGATGGGCGGGCCAGTCCAGGCGGCCTCACTGGCGGGGGCCAGCTCCTGGTCCTGGGCGTTGAAGAGAGCCAGGAATTTGTCGCCGGTGGCGGGGTCGTCGGCGGTCCAGGCCACGAGGTCGCCGCGCCGAAACAGCTGGCGGTTGTGGGTGCTGCGGCGGTGCATCGCCAGCACATGCTGGTTGGTGAGCAGGCCCAGCGTGAAGGCATCGTTGCTGGGCAGGTCGCCGCCAAACATCAGCGGCGAGCGGAAGATGCTCCAAAGCGTCATCAGCGTGTATTGCTCGTCGCGGGTGAAGCGGCTCCTGCGGTCGTCGCCCCACTCGGCCCGGATGCCCAGGCGGCCCAGCGGCAGCATGTCCGCATCCGGAAAAGCACCGGGCTGAATGTGTGGGGCCCAGCGGTTGCACACTTCAAAATGCTCCTTCAGCTGCTCCCAGCTGTCCCAGAAATCGCCCACGGTGCGCCACATATTGGCGTGCGCGGCCACGTGTTGGGCCTCGGCAATCGGCGTTTCGCCGGGCGAGGTGCTGAACACGATTTTGCGGCCCGACTTATCAATGGCCCGCCGAATCATCTCCACTTCGGGCTTGTGGTAGGGCTCCGAAAGGTCATCCACTTTCACAAAATCGAGTCCCCACGCGGCGTAGAGCTTGAACAGCGAATCGTAGTATTCCTGCGCACCCGGGCCGGCTTTTACCGTGTACATATCGTGCAACCAGCCTGCTTGTCCCTCTTTCGAATAGATGTCGGCCGCCGTGAGCTTGGTGCCGAGGATGGGCAGCTTGCGCTGCACGGCTACCACCGGCACGCCGCGCATGATGTGAACGCCGAATTTCAGCCCCTTGCCGTGCAGATAATCGGCCAGCGGCTTAAATCCTTTGCCTCCGACGGCCGACGGAAACCGGTTCACCGCCGGCACGAAGCGGCCGTAGGCGTCGAGGTTCCATTCGGGGTTTTTCTCGTTGTAGCCGTGGGCCGTGTCGTTGCCCACGTACCAGCGAATGTCCACCACCACGTACTCCCAACCGCTGCGGCGCAGGTTTTTGGCCATGTAGTCGGCGTTGGCGCGCACCTCGGCTTCGGTCACGGTGGGGCCGTAGCAGTCCCAGCTGTTCCAGCCCATCGGGGGTGTGGCCGCCCAGGCGTGGAAATCGGCTTTAGCAGCGGTCGCGGCTTTCTGGGCCGCCAGTGGTTGGGTGGCGAGGGCGGCGGCGAGGAGGGTGACAGGGAGGAGGCGGGCTCGAAGTCGATTCATAGGATGGTTGTGCTACCAAAACGGTCATGCTCATCTGGCGTCCGCACAGTCGAAGCATCGCTACCGCATCGTTGCAATCAGCATTGATTACTGGCGCGGTAGAGATGCTTCGACTACGCGGACGCCAGATGAGCATGACCGTTCTAACTAAAGGGAATGCTCCTCCCCTACCAGAACTTCACGTACAGCGCCGTGAGCAGTAGCATCGTAATCACAATCAGCGTGAGCGTTTGCTTGCCCACGCGGAACATGCTGGAATCGAGCTGGATGGCGCGGGCGTTCACGACCGGGCCGGCCAGGCTCACACTCACCATCAGCACCATCGTGATGGCAAACGACAGGCCCATGCAAATAAGGAAGGGGATTTCGTACGTGCCGGCGCCGTTGCGGAAGGCGGTGTAGAGCAGCGTTTCGGGGCCCAGCACGGCGGGCGCGTAGTTGTTGAAGAACACCGACAGCGCAAAACCCGCCAGAATGCCCACGATGCCGGCCGTGGCCGTGGTGCGCTTCCAGAACATGCCCAGCAGGAACACCGCCAGAATGCCGGGCGAGATGAAGCCCGTGTACTTCTGAATGAACTGGAAGCCGCCCTCGCCGCCGATGCCCAGCAGGTCCTTCCAGGTGAAAGCCACGCTCAGCACCACGGCCGCCAGAATGGTGAAACGGCCCACCAGCACCTGCTTCTTCTCCGAAGCATCCTTGTTGAGGTAGCGCTTGTAGATGTCGAGGGTGAAGATGGTCGAAATCGAGTTCACCTTGCCCGCCAGCGAGGCCACGATGGCGGCGGTGAGGGCAGCCATGCTCAGACCTTTCAACCCGTTGGGCAGGAAGGTGAGGATGGCCGAATAGGCGTTGTCGGAGTTGAACGCGCCGGTGCTGGCCATCTCGGCCTGCAGGCTGCCGTTGCGGTAAAGCACGTAGGCGGCAATGCCGGGCAGCATCACAATCACGGGCATCATCAGCTTGAGCATGCCGGCGAACAGGATGCCGGTGCGGGCCGTGTGCAGGTCGGCTCCCAGCGCGCGCTGGGTGATGTACTGGTTGCAGCCCCAGTAATTCAGGTTCACAATCCATTGGCCGGCGAAGTACATGGCGATGCCGGGCAGGGCCAGGTATTTGTCGACTTCCACCTGCGGCGTGGCCCCAGTGGGCTTGTCGAATATCATCCGAAAATGGTCGGGCGCTTTGTCCATCAGGGCATTGAAACCGGAGATGGCTCCGCCGCCCAGGCCGAACTTGGTGCTCACCAAACTCAGGGCGATATAGGTCGTGACGAGGCCGCCCACTACCAGCACGACCACCTGCACCACGTCGGTGTAGCCCACCACCTTCATGCCGCCAATGGAAATGAGCAGCGCAAACAGGGCCAGCAGGATGATGATGGTGTGGAAGCTGTCGCCGCCCACGAGGTTGCTGAGCGCCAGCGCGCCGAGGTAGAGAATGGACGTGAGGTTGACCAGCACGTACAGAAACAACCAGAAAATACTCATAATCAGGCTCAGCGTCGAGTTGTAGCGCTGCTCCAGAAACTGCGGCATCGTGAAGATTTTATTCTTCAGGTACACCGGCATGAAGAACACGGCCACGATGATGAGCACCACGGCCGCCACCCACTCGTAGGCCGCCACCGCCACGCCCACCTTGAAGCCCGAGCCCGACATGCCGATGAACTGCTCGGCCGAAATGTTCGAAGCAATCATGCTCGCGCCAATAGCCCACCACGTGAGCGAGCCCTCGGCCAGGAAATAGTCTTTGGTGCTCTGCTCGGCCTTTTTCTTGCTCTGGTAAATGTAGAAGCCGTAGCCCGACACCCCGATGAGGTAGACGAAAAAGACCAGCAGGTCGAGCGTGGTAAGGTTGTTCCGCATGGGAAGGGTTTGGGTGGGATTTATAAAAGAACGTGTAGGGGCGGGGCTTGCCCCCACCCGTCGTTGCACGAAATCATTGAGACCGTGCAAACATCCGGGCGGGGGCAAGCCCCGCCCCTACTTCCGCTTTAGCGACCGCTAAATGCCACTTCGTTGTAGCGCAGCTCATTTTTGAAGGTCCGCAGCTTGGTATCCGCGTCGATAATCACGAACTCGATGCCAGCCATTTCGGCGAAGTCTTCGAGGTATTCGGCGGTCAGGTTCTGGCTGTAGCCGGTGTGGTGGGCGCCGCCGGCCAGAATCCAGGCGGCCGCGCCAGTGTTCAGGTCGGGCAGCACTTTCCAGAGCACGCGGGCCACGGGCAGCTTGGGCAGGTCTTGGGCGGGCAGCACCGCTTCCACCTCGTTCACAATCATGCGGAAGCGGTGGCCCAGGTCCACGATGGTGGCGTTCAGGGCCGGGCCGGCGGGGCAGTTGAACACCAGGCGGGCCGGGTCGGCCTTGCCGCCGATGCCCAGCGGGTGCACCTGCACCTTCACCTTGCCTTCGGCGATGCTGGGGCAGATTTCGAGCATGTGCGAGCCGAGCACCTGCTCGTTGCCGGGCTCGAAATGGTAGGTGTAATCCTCCATGAAGGAGTTGCCGCCGGCCAGGCCCGCGCCCATCACCTTCATGGCCCGCACCAGCGCCGAGGTTTTCCAGTCGCCCTCGCCGCCGAAACCGTAGCCTTCCGCCATTAGGCGCTGGGTGGCAATGCCGGGCAACTGCGCCATGCCGTGCAGGTCCTCGAAGGTATCGGTGAAGCCGATGGCTTTGGTGTCCTGCAAGAACTTGCGCATGCCGACCTCGATTTTAGCGGCTTCGCGCAGGCTTTCGCGCTGGGCACCGCCAGCTTTCAGGTCGTCGGCCAGGTCGTATTCCTGCTCGTAGGTGGCCAGCAGCGCGTCTACGTCGGCATCAGCCGAGGCATTGATAACAGCCACCAAATCACCAATACCATAGGTGTTCACCGAGTAGCCAAACTTGAATTCGGCCTCCACTTTATCGCCTTCGGTCACGGCCACGTAGCGCATGTTGTCGCCGAAGCGCACGATGCGCGCGCCCTGCCAGTCGGCCCAGGCGCAGGCCGCCCGCGCCCAGATGCTGAGGCGCTCGTGCACGTCGGCGCTCTGCCAGTGGCCCACCACCACCTTGCGCTTCAGCTTCAGCCGCGCCCCGATGAAGCCAAACTCGCGGTCGCCGTGCGCCGACTGGTTGGTATTCATGAAGTCCATGTCGATGTCGGCCCACGGAATGTCGCGGTTGAACTGCGTGTGCAGGTGCGCCAGCGGCTTTTGCAGGATTTTCAGGCCGTTAATCCACATTTTGGCCGGCGAGAAGGTGTGCATCCAGGCAATCAGGCCCACGCAGTTCTCGGTAGTATTTGCCTCGCGCACCAGTTGGGTGATGCCATCCGGGCCCGTCAGCACGGGCTTGTACACGATTTTGATGGGCAGCGCCGAGCCCAGGGCTTCGGCAATCTGCTGCGAGTGCTGGGCCACCTGCTCCAGCGTTTCGGGGCCGTAGAGGTGCTGGCTGCCGGTGATGAACCAGGCTTCGTAGTGGGTGAGGTCAATCATAATGTAGCGCGGACTTTTAGTCCGCGTTTGGGGAGGTGAGGGGGGGGGGGTTCAGACGCAAACGCGGACTAAAAGTCCGCGCTACTGTTGCCCATAGTAGGATTTCGCGCCGTGTTTGCGCTCGTAATGCTTGGTAATCAGGGCATCCTTTAACCGCTCCACGCCGGGGCGCAGCGTGCAGCTGAGGTAAGCCAGGCAGGCCAGTTCTTCGAGCACGGCGCTGTGGTACACGGCCTTTTCCACGGTTTTGCCCCAGGTAAAGGGCGCGTGGTTGCCCACGAGAATCATTTCGACTTCGCTGGGCGAGAGGCCGCGCTTCTCGAACTCGTTGATGATTTGCCAGCCGGTCTGGTGCTCGTAGTCGCCGGCGATGAGCTCGTCGCTCATGGGCGGGGCGCAGGGCACGTCCACCGTCAGGTGGTCGGCGTGGGTGGTGCCCAGAATCGGAATATCGAACTGCGCCTGGGCCCAGGCTGTGGCGTAAGTACTGTGCGTGTGCACGATGCCGCCAATCCCGGGCCACTGCTTGAAGAGCAGCGCGTGCGTTTTAGTATCCGACGACGGCCGTTTGCTGCCCTCCACCGCGTTGCCCTCAAAATCGACAATCACAATGTCTTCGGGCGTAAGCGTGGCATAAGGCACGCCGCTGGGCTTGATGGCGAACACGCTCCGCTCGCGGTCGACCACGCTGGCGTTACCGAAGGTGAACAGCACCAGCCCGAGCTTGGGCAGCTGCATGTTGGCCTCGTAGCAGGCTTGTTTCAGGGCTTGGTATTGACTCATGGGTTAGTTGTCAGTTGCTCGTTGGGGCAGAACTGCCGGTCCGACCGCCTTAGGCGGTCCGACCGGTTATCGTTGGTGCGTCGGCGTTCTCACGGCAACCGGTCGGACCGCCTAGGGCGGTCGGACCGGGGCAGCCGGTTAGTGTTGCGGTAGCGATGCTTCGACAAGCTCAGCATGATGCTCTTCCTTGCCGGAGGTGCCAAGCTCATGCCCTACCGTGGCCTTTTCCACGAACTGGCCGAAGGCCTGGTACTGGGCGTAGCGGGCGGCGTAGTCGGCTACGCGGGCGGGGTTGGGCGTGTAGGTTTCGGCGAAGCCCGAGCCCATGGCCTTCTGCGCGGTCGTCACGTCGGGTTGAATGCCGGCGGCCACGGCGGCGTAGATGGCCGAGCCCAGCGCAGGCGCCTGCTCCGACACGGCGATTTTGATGGGCCGGTCGAGCACGTCGGCCAGCGTCTGCATCACAAAGCGCGACTTTTTGGCCACACCGCCGATGCCGATGACCTGCTTAATCGGAATGCCTTCACTTTCAAACCGCTCCACAATCTGCTTCGAGCCGTAGCAAATGGCCTCCACCAGCGCGCGAAAAATCTGGGGCGCGTTGGTGCCCATCGTGAGGTTCATTAGGGCACCTTTCAGGGCCTGGTTGGCATCGGGGGTACGGCGGCCGTTCACCCAATCGAGGGCCAGCACGGCCGATTCTTCGGGGTCGATGGCAACGGCCGCGTCGCTGAGCTGCACCAATAGCGCGTCGCTCATTTCCTCGCGCAGAGCGGCCTGCAATTCCGGTGTCAGCACTTTGGAATGCGACAGCACGTGGTGCAGGGGCCACTCCACGATGTTGCGGAACCACGCCAGCAAATCGCCGAAAGCTGACTGCCCGGCCTCCAAACCCAACATGCCGGGAATCACCGAGCCATCGACCTGCCCGCAGATGCCGGCTACGAGGTGGTCGCCCACTTCAGCGGTCGGAGCCACCACGATGTCGCAGGTGCTCGTGCCCATCACCTTCACCATCGAGTAAGCCTCGATTTCGCCCGCCACCGCGCCGGCGTGGGCATCGAACGAGCCCACAGCTACCACTGTGTCGGTAGTCAGGCCCAGGCGCTGCGCCCACTCTTCGGAGAGGTGGCCGGCGACCTGGTCGGCAGTGTAGGTTTCGGTGAATAATCGATTGTGTAAACCAGCCAGCTGAGGTTCGAGGTGGGTGAGAAACTGCTCGGGGGGCAGGCCGCCCCAGCTCTCGTGCCACATGGCCTTGTGGCCGGCGGCGCAACGGCTGCGCCGGAAGCTGGCGAGGTCGCCGCCAGTCAGCAGCAAGGTCAGCCAGTCGCAGTGCTCCATCCAGGAATACGCGGCGGCAGCCACGGCCTCATCCTCGCGCAGGATGTGCATGATTTTCGCCCAGAACCACTCCGACGAGTAGATGCCACCCGCAAAGCGGGTGTAATCCTCGCCGCCCCAAGTGCGGGCTTTGTGGTTAATTTCGGCGGCTTCGGCCAGGGCCGTGTGGTCTTTCCAGAGCACGAACAGCGCGTTGGGGTTCTCGGCAAACTCGGGCAGCAGGCCCAGGGCCACGCCTTCGGCGTTTACCGGGCCGGGCGTGCTGCCGGTGGTGTCCACGGCCAAACCCACAATCTGGGCGGCGGGCACCTGCTGCGCCACCTGGCGCACGGTGGCTTCGAGGCCTTCGATGTGGTCGAGCGGGTGCTGGCGGAACTGGTTTTTGGCGGCGTGGCAGTAGCGGCCGGCCTTCCAGCGCGGGTAGTAGTGCACGGCCTGAGCGATTTCGGCTCCGGTACGGGCATTCACGAGCAGCGCCCGCACGGAGTCGGTGCCGTAGTCGATGCCGATGACGTAAGCGGTGGTTTGTTCTTGCACGTTAGTTATCAGATAATTAAGTATAAAGAGAACCGTCATGCCGAGCGCAGCCGAAGCATCTCGCGTGCAGCAGTAATCGATGCCATTGCAACGATTCGAGCGAGATGCCTCGGTCTCTGCTTGATGCGCAGAATTCTCGGCATGACGTTCTGGAGTCGTTCTACTTCCGCACGCCGAACTTGTAGGAGCTCACCGAATGGAAGGTCTCGCCCGGCTTCAGCACAGTGCTGGGGAACTTGGGCTGGTTGGGCGAGTCGGGGAAGTGCTGGGTTTCGAGGCAGAAGCCGGCGTGCTTGCCGTACACAGTGCTGTTTTTGCCGGTGAGGGTGCCGTCGAGGAAGTTGCCGGTGTAGAACTGGATGCCGGGCTGGTCGGTGGTGACTTCCATGGTACGGCCCGAGGCAGGGTCGTACACGCTGGCCGCGGCGTGCTGACCGGTGGCGGTGTTCAGAATCCAGTTGTGGTCGTAGCCGCCGGACACCTGCGCAATGCGCTCGCCAATGGCGTGCGGCGTGGTGAAATCGAAGGGCGTGCCCTTAACGGCCTTCAGCTCGCCGGTCGGAATCAGGCCGGCATCGACCACATTGTAGCGGCCGGCGGGCAGAGTCACTTCGTGGGCCAGAATGTCCTTGCTCACGCCGTGGCTCAGGTTGAAATAGGCGTGGTTGGTAAGGTTGACGACGGTGGCCTTGTCGGTGGTGGCGGTGTAGTCGATTTGCAGGGCGTCGTCGTTGGTGAGAGTGTACACCACGGTCACGGTCAGGTTGCCGGGGTAGCCTTCTTCGCCGTCCTTGCTTAGGTATTTCAGCGTGAGCGTGGGACCGGCGGGCGAGGTACCGGGCGTGGCTTCCCACACGCGCTGGTCGAAGCCCGTTTTGCCACCGTGCAGGCTATTCACGCCGTTGTTGGTGGGCAGCTGGTAGGCTTTGCCATCGAGGGTGAATTTGCCCCTGGCGATGCGGTTGCCGTAGCGGCCGATGAGCGCGCCAAAGTAGGGGTTCGACTTGCGGAACGCCGCACTCTGGTATCCGCTCACGTTGTCGAAGCCGAGGATTACGTCGCCCAGCTTGCCCTCCTTATCCGGCACCAACAGGCTGGTGAGGGTGCCCGCGTAGTTGCTGATGGTGGCCTTGAGGCCGTGGGCGTTGGTGAGCGTAAAAAGCTGCACCTCGGTGCCATCGGTGGTTTTGCCAAAGGAAGCGGCTGTGGGCATGGCAGCGGATTTCGTTTGAGTGGAATTGGCGGCTGCCGAAGCCGCCGCGCCAGTTGCGGCTTGGTCGGCAGCAGTGTTGTTGGCCCCGCAGGCGGCCAGCGCGAGTAGGCCGGAGCAGGACAAAGCCAAACGCCCCAGACGGAAAGAGGTAGTCATCGAAAATGAAAAAGATTACGTGGACATTGGAAGTAAAACCGGCTGCGCTGCCCTTACAGCACCGTTAGCTTCTGGGTGAGTTGGCCCGTTCCGATGCGCACACGCACCAAAAACAGACCTGTGGGCAAGCCCGCATCCACCGCCAGCTGCGCCGAGGGGCGCGCCACCGTTTGGCGATACACCACGCGCCCCCGCACGTCCAATACCTCGACCGTCACGGCTTCAGATGCTTTCCGGGCGCTGAGGTCCACCGTGAAGTTGCCCGCCGGCGCGGGGATGGGGAAAATGCTCACGCCCGGCAGGCCCTGGCCCGCAGCCGTGGCCGTGGCGCCGGCCGTGGGCGTCAGAAACCAGCGCTGGCAGGCGCAGCCGTTGTAGTCGAACAGCGCCAGCTGCGTGCCGGGGTTGGCCGAGGCAGCGGGCACCTCCACCACGCGGTTGCCGTTCAGCGAGGCAAACACCAGGCTGCCGTCGTTGGCCCGGTCCAGGTGGTACTGCTGGCAGTCCTGGTTGGTGTAGGGCTCCAGATCAAGCAAGGCCCCGTTGGCATCGGAACAATAAAGCACGCTGGCCGCCAGGCCGCCGAGCGCGCTCGTGACTTTGTAGTCGCCGTTGCCAAGAGCCGTGAAATCCCACTGCTGGCAGGTGCCGCCCGTGCGGGTGGCCTGCGTAATGGCCTGCCCATTGGCGCCGGTGCAGCCCTGCGACTGCCACACCAGGCTGGTAGCGGCCGGGCCCGTGGCCACGGTGTAGCGCACAGCGGCGCCGGCCACGGCGGGGGCATTCAGCCAGTCGCGGCTCACCACGGGCCAGTCGGTGGCGTCCCAGGTCAGCTTGGCCAAGCCAAGCTTGGGGGCTCCGCCGTCGTACGAGTCGTAGTAATGGTGCGAGAAGTAGGCCACGCCATTTTCCTCAAAAATGCCGGTGTGGCCCGGCCCGCGGTAACGGCCCAGGGCGCTGAACAGCAGGGTGCCGCCCCCGTTGTTCAGGTCTGCGCCGCTTTTGTCGAGGAAAGGCCCGGTGGGTGAAGCCGAGCGGCCCACCAGAATGCGGTAGGTGCTGCTCGAGCCCTGGCAACACGTGCCCCGATTAATGAACAGGTAGTAGAAAGCACCGCGCTGCTTCACATAGGCCGCTTCCACGTCGCCGTTGGCCACGGCCGTTTGGGGTGCGCCCGCCACGGGCTTGCCCGTGGCCGCATCGAGCTGAATGATGCGGATGCCGCCAAAGAACGAGCCGTACGCCATCCAGAGGTTGTTGCTGGCGTCGCGGTAAATGGCCGGGTCGATGGCGTTGACGGCGCTGCCGTTGTTGGTCGAAATCACCTCCCCTTCGTCCACCCAATTGTAAGCCGGGTTGTTGGGGTCCAGGGTTACGTTGGTGGCCAGCCCGATGGCCGACACCTTGGAGCCGAACGTGGAGCAGGAGTAGTAGAGGTAGTATTTGCCGTTTTGAAACACGCACTCCGGGGCCCAGAAAACGCCGCCAAAACCGGGCACCTTGGTGTTTATCCAGCCCGGGTATGCGTTGTTCGGAAACACCTCCCGGGGGCCCGGCGTCCACTTCACCAAATCAGTAGAGTAAAGGCTGTAGATGCCCTGGCCAGTAGCAAACGTCCAGTACGTGTTGCCGCTTTTGATGATGGTGGACGGGTCGTGAATGCCTGGGAAACCTTGCAGGGCCTGCGCGGGACCAGCCCAGGCCATGGCCACCAGCAGGAACAGGCCCAGCAGGCAGCGGCGCAGCAGCGGCCAACGGCACGGGCCGGGCGCAAAAAGAGAGGCAGTTAACATGGCGGGAAGCGGAAGAGGACGGCGTTGAAAAACAGGTAACTATTCGCCCGAAGGCTTGAGAATGTCGGTGTTGATGGGAACCGGCACGCCAAAGTTGGGCGAGCCGTCGGCGTTCCAGGCAAACTTTTGCATGCGCGGGTTGCGCTTCTCCACGCAGCCTTCGCCGGGGTTGGAGTTGGCGTGGTAAATAATCCAGTCTTCAGTCCCGTCTTTCGACTTGAAGAACCCGTTGTGGCCCGTGGCGTAGGCGCGGCTGGCCGGGCGCTGCGAAAACACGGGCGTGGTCGATTTTGTCCAGGAGCTCAGCAGCATGGGGTCGGCGGTGCTGCTGGCCGTGAGCAGGCCCAGGGCGTAGTCGTCGGTGCCGCAAAAGCTGGCCGAGTACACCAGGAAGGTCTTGTTGTCGTGCTTGATAATTTCGGGCCCCTCGTTCACAAAGGGCGGGCCCACGTTTTCCCAGGCGTACTGCGGGCGCGACAGCTCCACGCGCGGCCCGGTCAGCGTCCAGGGGTTGGCCATGCGCGAGATGTAGATGCGCTGCACGCCGTCGATGCCGTTGTGGCCCGACCAGAGCAGGTAGCGGTTGCCGTTTTGCTCCAGTACCGTGGCGTCGATGGCCCAAAAGTCTTCGATGGGGTTAAAAATGCGGCCTTTGTCGGTCCAGGTCCCCACGGTGGGGTTGGCGTTGGCGTTTTCAAGCACCCAGGTGCGCTGCAGGCCCAGGTTGGTGCCGGTGGGGCCAGCCGTGTAGTAGAGGTACCACTTGCCGTCGAGAAAATACAGCTCCGGAGCCCAGAGATTGCCCGATGCCGCGCCGTTGGCGGGCGGCGTCCAGACCACGGTGCTGGGCGCACTGCCCAGGCCCGACATGGTGGCGGTTCGCCAGATGGCCAGCCGGTCGTTCAAGGTGTGCAGATAGTAGTAGTACCCATCTTTTTGGGCCACAAACGGGTCGGGGCCGCTGGGCAGCAGCGGATTTTGAAAGGTGGTGCTGCTAACCTTGGGCGGCGGCGAGGCCACCGGCGGCACCGCCGTTTTGGTTCTACCGCAGGCAAGGTTGCCCAATAGCACCACGGCCAGCAGCGTACGGCGGGTAAACTTGCAGAGGTTGCGCATGCGTACGTTCCTGTTTTTTGATATTGTGTCGAGGGCGTTTGAGGCAGAAGAACCGCCCCGGGTTGCAGTCCGGAACGGCTTTCGGCTCACCACTCATTTTCAAATTAGTAGCCCGGGTTCTGCTTCAGGGCCGGGTCGATGTCCAGGTCGCGCTGCGGAATGGGCAGCAGCTTCGATATGCCCAACCGGAAGTTGGTGAAGTCGGAGTCGCGGGTTTTCAACTCGTCGATGCCGGCCTGGGTATCCATCAGGCCGTAGCGCAGAATGTCGAACCAGCGCGTGCCTTCGCCGGCCAGCTCCCGGGCGCGCTCGGTGCGGATGAGCTGGCGCAACGCCTCCTGGGTGAAGGTGCCGGCCAAGGGGGCGAGGCCCACCGAGGGGCGCTGGCGCACCCGGTTGATGAGCGGCAAGGCGGCGCTCAGCTGGTTCAGCTCCGTGAGGGCTTCGGCGTGCATCAGCAACACGTCGGCGTAGCGAATCACCCGGTGGTTGATGCCCGAGGTGAAGTTTTCGTCGGCACGGGTCCGGTCGTTGAGGTACTTGCGCCAGTACTGCTGGTTGGGGTTCCAGCCCCATTGGGCAAAGGTTTTGCCGTAGAACCGGTCGGGGTTGCCGGCGTGGATGATGCAGATGTCGCGGCGCGGGTCGATGAGGTGCTTGGTGCTGCTGCCGGGCGCAAACGCCACCGTCGAGTCGGTGTAGGCGTTGAGCAACCAGCGGCGCGGCTGCACGTCGGCGAACGTGGGGCCGGGAGGGCCAAAGAAGTTGGGGCGGTCGTGGCTTTCCGACGCCGACGCATTGTCCTGCCCCTGCCCTACTTCCAGCACCGCGCCCGTGAACTGCACTTCAAACACCGACTCCGCGTTGTTCTCGTTGGTGTCGGTGAAGTTGTCGAGGTAGTTCGGTACGAGGCTGTACTGGTTGTCGGCGGCAATTTGGGCAAACAGCGCCGCGGCTTCGCTGTACTTTTTCTGCTGCATGTACACCTTAGCCAGCAGGGCCTGCGCCGAGCCTTTGGTGGCGCGGCCCTTGTCGGCGGCGCCGTACGACAGCGGCAAATCCGGAATGGCGGCCAGCAAGTCGGCAATTACCTGGGCTTCGCCCTGCGCAATGGTGCCCTGGGGGGCGCGGGTGGCCACCGTGGGCTCCACCGTTAGCAGGGGTACATTGCCAAAGAAATACACCAAATCGAAGTACGACAATGCCCGCACGAACCGGGCCTCGGCCACCAGCCGACTCCGCAGCGTAGCGTCCATCTGAATGCCGGGCACGTGCGCCAGCACCTGGTTGGTGCGGTAAATGGTGCGGTAGTAGTCATTCCACGCGAATGAGGAAATGAAGAAGTTGTTGTCCGGCGTGATGAAGCGCGTGAAGTTGGCCAGTTCCACAAAGGGGCTTTGGCTGTACGACTCGTCGGAGCGGTGGGCCATGAAGTGCCAACTGCGGTAGTAGCAAGCAAACTGCTGCAGGCCCGAGTAGCAGGCGAATACCCCTTTCACGGCATCGTCCTGCGTTTTCCAGAACTGGTCGGTGGTTGGGGCGTTGGGGTTGGGTTGGTCCAGCAGGTCCTTCTGGCAGCCCACCGCCGTGAAAAGGCTTCCCGCCAGCAGGAGGGCAGCTATTTTATTAATTTTCATGTCAGGGAGAAAATACGGTTGGAGGAGCGGGGCCGGCGCGGGCCGTCCCCGGTTCTGATTTAGAAGTTTACCTGCAGGCCGCCGGTGAAGCTGCGCACGTTGGGGTAAGAGCTAACATCGACGCCGCGGCTGAAGAAGCCCGTGCCGGTAATCTCCGGGTCGAAGCCCGTGTATTTCGTCCGGGTGAATACGTTGCGGCCGGTTACGTACACCCGAACACTACCCAGGGCGGACATTCTGCTGGTCAGCGTTTTGGGCAAGGTGTAGCCCAGCTGCACGTTGCGCAGCCGGAGGTAGGAGCCGTCTTCCAGCCAGCGCGTGGTGTTGAACAAAGCGTTGGAAGCAGCGGCCAAGCCCAGGTTGCCAACTCCCCCGCCCTGCAGCAGGCGCGGCGTGGTGGTCGAAGGGTTGTTGGGGCTCCAGGGCGTTACGTCGGCGTTGTAGTTGTTGGGGCCGTTGTAGCTCTCCAGGTCGCGGCGTGCTTGGTTGTAAATTTTGTTGCCGCTCACCGCGTTGAAGAACACCGACAAGTCAAAGCCTTTGAAGGCGGCGTTCAGGTTCAGGCCCAGCAGCAGGCTGGGGATGGACTTGCCCGCAAATACGCGGTCGGCGTTGTCAATCTTGCCGTCGTCGTTCACGTCGGTGTAGCGCACATCGCCGGCCGAAGCGTAAGGCTGGATGACGATGCCCTTCGAGTTTCTGTAGCTCGCCACCTCGTCGCTCGATTGGAAGATGCCCGCGAACGGAATCAAGTAGAACTCGCCCAGCGACGTGTCCAGCTGCGAGCGGGTCACTCCTTCGCCGCCGCCAAACGTTTGGTTCTCCACCGGCACGGCCGTGATTTTGTTCTTCACGGTGGTCAGCGTGAAATCGGCCCCGTAGGTGAACGCGCGCTTGGTGTCGTGGTAGCCCAGCGCCAATTCAAACCCGCGGTTCTCGATGTTGCCCGCGTTTTGGAACAAGGCCTGGCCGAAGTGGCCCAGGTACGTGAGCACCTGCACCGGCGCCAGGGCATTGCGGGTTTCGGACACGTAGTAGTCGGTCGACAGCGTGAGCCGGTTGTTCAGCACGCTCAGGTCCACGCCAAAGTTTCGGGTGTACCGGTCTTCCCACTTGATATCGGGGCTTGGCAGGGCCAGCTGCGAAGCGCCGTTCACGATGGTTTGGCCGGTGCCAATCACGTAGTTCACGTTTTGGCCCACAATGGGATAAGGCAGGTAGCTACCGCCGTAGATGCCGCCCAGCGCATCGTTGCCGTTGGAGCCGTAGCTGGCCCGCAACTTCAGGTTGTTCACCGCCGGCAACGCGTTTTTGAAGAAGTCTTCCTCGCTGATGCGCCAGCCGATGGATGCCGCACCGAAATTGCCCCAGCGGTTTGCCGGAATGAAGCGCGACGACCCGTCGCGCCGGCCGCTCACCGACAGCAGGTAGCGGTTTTTGTAGTCGTACGTGGCTTGGGCGAAGTACGAGCGTTTGGTGTACTTAAACGACGAGCCTTGGATAACCCCCTTGTCGGGGCCGGCGCTCAGCTCAAAGTAATACTGCGGCGACGAAGTAAAGCCCTGGGTACCGGCCTGCACATTGTGCTGCTGGTAAGACTGCTCCGAATAGCCCGCCAGTGCATTCACGCGGTGGTCGCCCAGCTGCTTGTTGAAATTCAACGTGTTTTCGCCCATCAAAAAGACGTCGTTCCCCAAAAACTCATTCAAGCCCGAGGTATTGATGCGGGTATTCTGGCGCAAAATGCCGGCCTGCTGAGCATCGGCGTTGCCGTAGACGTGCCCGTCCATGGCCACGTTTAGCCGGTAGGTGAGAAAGTCGAAGATGGAGAAATCACCGCTGATGTTGCCTGCCAGGCGGTTGTCGGACTGCGTCCGGCGCAGCAGCTGCTGCGCCCCAATCGGGTTGGTGGCAAAGGTGTTCAGGGCCGTCGAACCCGTGCCGAACCCGCCCTGGTTGGCTGCGTCGTACACCGGAATGCTCGGCAGCATAATCAGCACGTCGATAAACGGCGCGCCGTTGAGCAGGGTCGCATTGAGGTGGGTGAACTGCACATTTTCCTGAAACTTAAACCGGCCCCGGGTCAGCCCCGAGTTCAGGCGCAGGCTGTAGCGCTGGAAGTCGGGTCCTTTCACGATGCCTTCTTGGTGAAAGTATTCGCCGGAAATCAGGAAGTTGGAAGCCGACTTCTCGCCGGTATTGCCGCCCGAGAACGACAGGTTGTAGTCCTCGACTTTGCCGGTCTGGAAAAATTCTTTCTGCCAATCGGTGTCGATGTTGGGGTTAAACGCGCCACCTGGCCCTTTCACGGCCCCCGCCAAGCTGTTCTGCCCGTTGTTCAAGGGGTTCAGGCCGGCGTTGGCGTAGGCCACCACGGCGCGGTCGGCCCACTCGCTGGCATTGGTCAGGTTATAGCGCTTGTACACCTGCTCCACGCCCCGGTAGGCATTGAAGCCGATGGAAGGCGTGCCGGCCCGGCCCTTTTTCGTGGTAATCTGCACCACCCCATTGGCTCCCCGCGACCCGTACACGGCCGTGGATGAAGCATCTTTCAGCACCGTCAGGCTCTCGATGTCGCTGGGGTTCAGGTCGCGGATGTTGTCCGTCCACAAGCCGTCAATCACGTACAGCGGCGCGCTGCTGGAGTTTCCGAGCGTGCCGATGCCGCGCACGTTCACGATGGGCGCATCGCCCGGGGCTCCGCCGCCCGTCACCTGCACGCCCGGCAGGCGGCCTTGCAAGGCCTGGGTAGCGGTAGCAACCGGCGCTTTGGTGGCCTCGCTCACATTGAGGCTGCTCACGGCGCTGCTCACGTTCTGGCGGTCCTGGGTCAGGTAGCCTACCACCACCACGTCGCTCAGTGCCTGGCTATCCACGGCCAGCGTCACATCCACGCTGGAGCGGCCACTCACCGGTACTTCCTGGCTGGCGTAGCCCACGAAGGAAAACACCAGCGTGGCGCCCTCGGGCGCGTCGATGGTGTAGCGGCCGTCGGCATCGGTCTGGGTGCCTACGCTGGTGCCTTTCACAATCACGTTCACGCCGGGAATGCCCGCGCCGCTGGCATCCACTACGCGGCCGGCCACGCCGGCCGCCGCAAGCGCCACCTCACGGGTGGCCGATGGCGCCGCCGCTGCGGCCAGAAGCGGCTGCAACGGCAGGCAGCAGATAAGGGCCGGTAGCGTTATTCGGCGCAGGTTGGGTACGGGCTTTTTCATAGACGAAAAAAAGTGGGAATTCTCGGGCAACGGCAATACACAATCGTTTGTGCGATGCAAGCTACACAATCGTTTGTGTATTGCAATAAAAAAAGTGTGATAAATGGCCTGATTCTCCGAAAACATTGATTTGAGGCCAAGGGCCACGGTGCTTGCCCGAGCAATCGCATGGTTAAAAAAGGCCTCGAACAGCCCCAATGCAGGTTCGTTGCAGTGGGCAAAAAAACCCTCATTGCCAAAGGCAATGAGGGTTTTTGTGAGGCGTATTGGGCTCAGGTATTTGCTTGTATCCGTCGAACGGCTCTGGTGAGGCAAAGCTTTCTAAAGAATGAAGCTGTTTAGAAATTCAAGATGAGGCATGACGTTCTGATTGATTTTGGCGACTTTATGAACAGCTTCAATAGCAGCATCTCACCATTTGGCACAGCAACACTAGCTACGAAAGTCATGGATAAGTTAGCGCTCACCCGATGCTATTCTAATAAGTTGCACTGAGCTACCTCAATGAAGTTTCCTCCAACTCCTCAGCGATGCTGGCAAACTGCGCCAACGCGGCCTGCAGGTTCTCCGTGATTTCGAGGGCCAGCACATCGGGCGCGGGCAGGGTGGCGCTGTCCTCCAGGGCATCGTCCTTGAGCCAGAAAATGTCGAGGTTTACCTTGTCGCGGGCCAGGAGCTGGGCCAGGTCGTAGCGGTGGAACTGCTCGGTTTCCTGGCGCTGGGCGCGTTGGCCGGGCTGGCCGTAGCTCTGGATGAAGTCCTGCAGGTGGGCCAGCGTGAGCGGGTTGCCCTTGGGGGTGAAGTGCTGGTTGGTGCGCAGGTCGTACACCCACATTTCCTTGGTCTGAGCCTGCTCGGCGGCCGCACGCTTCTCAAAGAAGATAACGTTGGCCTTCACGCCCTGGGCGTAGAAGATGCCCGTGGGCAGACGCAACAGGGTGTGCACATTGCAATCCTGCAGCAGCTTGCGGCGGATGGTTTCGCCGGCTCCGCCTTCAAACAGGACGTTGTCGGGGAGCACCACGGCGGCCGTGCCGCCCACCTTGAGGATGGTGTAGATGTGCTGAACGAAGTTGAGCTGCTTGTTGCTGGTGGTGGCCACGAAGTCGGTGCGCTCGTAGCTGAGCGTATCCTTGCTGGTCTGGCCTTCCTCACTCATCACCGTGATGCTGCTCTTCTTGCCGAAGGGCGGGTTGGCCAGGATGAAGTCGTACCGGTCGCCGGGGTCGGCGAGCAACGAGTCCTGGTTTTTCACCGGGCTTTCCGTCGAGCCCACGCCGTGCAGGTAGAGGTTCATGGCGGCCAGGCGCACCACCGAGTCCACGATGTCGGTGCCGTGGAAGGTGTGGTCGCGCAAAAACTTGAGCTGCTCGCGGTCCAGGTCCTTGCCGTAGGTGTCCACGAGGTAGTCGCGGGCCACCAGCAGGAAGCCGGCGGTGCCGCAGGCCGGGTCGCAGATGGTCTGGCCCGGCGTGGGGGCCACGGCCTCTACGATGGCCTGGATGAGCGGGCGCGGCGTGAAGTACTGGCCCGCGCCGCCTTTCACGTCCTCGGCGTTCTTTTGCAGCAGGCCTTCGTAAATCTCGCCCTTCACGTCGAAGCCCAGGCCCGACCAGTTTTCGCGGTCTATCAGGGCCAGCAGGTGCTTGAGGCGGGCGGGGTTCTGAATCTTGTTCTGGGCCTTTTTGAAGATGACGCCCAGCATGCCGGGCTCCTTGCCCAGGTCGGTGAGCAGGTGGCGGTACTGCACTTCCAGCGCGTCGCCTTCGAGGGCACGCAGGCTGGCCCAGTCTTTTCCCTCGGGCACAGCGGGGGCGTTGGGCGCGCCGGCCTGCTCGTCGGCCATCTTCAGGAACAGCAGGTAGGTGATTTGCTCGACGTAGTCGCCGTAGCCCACGCCGTCGTCGCGGAGCACGGTGGCGTAGCCCCACACGCGTTGAACAAGGGACTGGGCAGTGGCATTAAGGGTGGGTTGGCGCATGAGTAGGAGAATTACCGAAAGGAGTTACCGCGTAGTTCGGGGTGACGCCGAGGATTTATTGGACGTTTATTCAACACTTGTTGAACATGCAAGAAGACAAGAAAGCCTTTCTGGTTATCTGTAGGCTGTTTCGCTACCGAGTTTATTCAACAGTTATTATTTTTTAGCCACCAGCGAATACCGGCGGTTGCGGTTGGCCCCGCTGGTTTCGACTAAGCCGCTCTGCGTCATTTGCAGCAGCTGCCGCCGCAGAAGGTGCGCCCCAAGCTCTTCGCCCAGCCGCTTGTGCATTTCGGCCAGCGAGCTGTCCGGATAGGCGCGAAGGTCTTCCGTCAGTAAGGCGCGCAACAGATGCGGCTCGATTGTTTTGAGCGTAGGCTTTACCTGCAGGTCGGCCGCTGCGAACACCTCGGGGTTGATGACGTACTCGGTGCCTTTGCGGGTGCCTTGGGTTTGCACGATGTTCCAGTCAACCAGGCGGCCCACCCAGGAGCGGGTGCGCTCCTCTTGCCGCAATTGCAGCGCCTGGCTGAGCGCCGTGGCACTCAGGCGACGGTGCTGCGCTAACAGGCCCAGCACAATGGTTTCCTTCTGGCTGAAGATGTAATGCGCGCTCAGGTAGTCGAGCAGGCGCAGTGTATCGGGGTCGGGGCGCTGGGCGCGCAGGGTCACGCGCAGGCTGGTGCCCGTGTCGTCCACGTCGGGCAGGGGCTTGGCCTCGCGGCTGAGCTGCTGGTAAATCAGGTCGTAGCCCGAGCCTTCGCCCTCCATCAGGCCGGTGGCCTCGAAGGTGAGGGCCAGGTGGGGGTTGCGCCGCAGGCGCTCGTGCAGGATGGTGGTGGGCGTAACGCCCAGCGGCAGCCCGCCGGGACTGGTTATTTCGACCCGGTCGGGGTAGGCCTGAATGAATACGTCGGTGGCCGTGGTGTACAGGCGGTGCGCAAAGGCATTCACCAGCAGCTCGCGCAGCACGGCGGGCGGGTAGTGCGGCACCAGGCGGCGCGTGAGGCCCCAGGGGATTTCGTGCGAGTAGTGCAGCTCCACGGCCTGCGCCAGCACGTCTTCCAGCAGCTGGGCGGGGTTGAGGTGGTGGTCGAACCAGGTTGCCTTGCGCACCTTCTGCTCCAGCTGGTCATACACGACATACTGCGCCATGAGGCCATAGCTGAGGCGCGCGCGTTGGGCGGAAGTGCCCAGCCACAATACGCCCAGGTGGGTGGCCACGCCGTGGTCGTCTACCAGTCGGTAGTAGTCCAGCAGCTCGGTGTCGGATTTGGCCAGCACGAAGGCGCTGGCTTTGCCGACCGTGCGCACCCGGTCCACAAAAAAGCGGATTTCGGCCGGCGACAAATCTTCCCGGCGCACGTTGGGCACGGGCCGGATTTCCCACTGCAGGCCCGATTTCTCAAACACGAGCCGGCGCAGGTCTTCGCCCGACACGGGCTGGCACTGGTCGCTGAAGCGGGCATACGTGCGGCCATCGGCCGTGGTAGCCACTACGTGCAGCGACGGGCTCACCGTCACCTCCAGATACTGCCCGCCGTTAGGCGCGGTCAGCAGCACGGCGGCGCCAAAGCTGACGTTGCGGGACTTGGTGCTAAGCTTCTGAACGAGCTTGTGCACCTCGGCCGCGTCAAGCTGCTGCCCAGCCGGGGGAAGGTCGTCGCCGTCTTCGAGGCCGATGAGCAGCGTGCCGCCCTGGGCGTTGGCCAGGCACACGCAGGTCTTGGCCAGGTCGCTCAGGTCGGCCGTGGGGCCGAACGCCTTGCGGTAACTCTTCTTCTCAAACACTTGCCCTTCGCGCATACAGCAGCTTTAAAACCCTAAAGTAGCTTGTTGGGCAATGGCCTTGGGCTGGCGCCCGCGCCCGGCCTTGCCCTTGGCCGGGGCCGCCCCTGCCGCGCCTTCCCGCAGCCGGGCCAGTAGGGCGGCGGCCGGCTCGTCGGTGGCATCCTGGGGCACGAGGCGGCCGGTGAAGGCCCGGTGCAGCAGGCTCTGACGTAGGCGCTCGGCGCGTTTCAGCTCGGCGGTAAGGGTCTGACTCAGGACATCGAGCACGGTGAGGCGGCGCTCTACTTCGGCTACGATTTCGGCTTGCTCGGCTAGGGGCGGAAGGGGAACGGCTGTTGCTTTTATCAAACTCAGGTTCAGATTTGGCTGAACTCCACCTGATGACAAACGCCGCAAATCATCGTAATTCTTCTCAAAAAACAGCTTAACCATTTCCTTCGCATCCATCGCGGCATCATCGAAAATCAAGGCTGCACAAGCCTGATTAGTAGCAGCTGGGAATGTCAGTTCAGAAACTTTGCCTCGCGTTTTGCCTTCGCCATACATGGCCACCAAAAGGGTGCCGGCGGGAAAGACCTTAGCATTGGTTTCTTCGACTGCCAATTCTGTAATGAATTGTTGCGTTTCGCGGATGAATAGGTTGTTCAATGCTCCGCTAGTTACCCAAGGAACGGTGCCTTCTGAGTGATAAAGCGGGTTGCTTTTTAAGGGTGTTGCACCTGTTCCAACGGAAACCAGTTGCCCCACACTCGCCCACGCCCACCCCGCCGGCAGCTCCGGCAGCTCGCTCGTGTCGGGGGCTGCGGGCTCCTCGTATTTCTTCTTCCAGGCATCGTTGAGCGGGAGTTGCCCGCCGCGCTTGGCAGATTGGGCGGCTTCCCACTGCGCCCGGCGCTCGGCGCGGAGGCGGGTGAGCAGGGCGGCCCCGGTCTCGGTGGGGGCGGGATGGGCCTCGCGCCAGGCGCGGGTGAGCTCGCCAGTCACGGCCGCGTGCAGCACCGATTGGCGGTAGCGCTTGAGCAGGGCCTGAGTGCGGCGCACGGCCGCCACGCCCGCATCGAGCCGGCTGAACAGCTCCTCCAACTTCGCCACGATGCGGCGCTGCTCGGGCAGGGGCGGGACAACGACATCCAGCGTGGCGAGCTTTCCAGTCGAAACGTTAGAAATATTAGTCGTAGTCGATGCAAAGCCTCGAATAGCTTCTTGCGTTGAGGAAGCCGATAGGTAATGGTAAAAGAACTTGGCGTCAAAAGGGGCTTTCACCCGAAGTAAGGATATGAAAGCACCTAAGGTCGATTCGTAAGGAATGGCATGAACTTGCGCAACCTTACCCACAAGCTCGTAGCTATTTGCAGTCGAAATAAGAATGTCTAACGGTTGGACAATCTGGTCTTCTCTTTTCGCATACTGACGTGGGATAAACCACAAGTCTCCCCATTCAACCTCTTTCTGGACGTTTGTAGTGCGTAGACAAGCCAAATAACCTTCTGCCGGGGCGTGGGCTTTAACTTCTTTAGGAAAAGCAATGCCCCGAACAGGTAGCATGACTTCATCAAGCTTGGCAGTTTTCCAGCCCTGCGGCAATTCCTGTTCTTCGTTCATTCGATAGTATTAGCCGGCGTGAGGACCGACAGGTTGTAGGCTATTTTTTAAAAAGGCAGAAATACCCTACAAGTTTGTAGGGTATTTTTTGTGATTGGGAAAATACCCTACACCGCATGAGCTATGCTTATGCGGCCAGGGCCTCGTTCAGCTCATCCACAATGGCCTGCAAATCGGCCCCGAACACCTGGCGGGCGCGGCCGTAGCCGCCCAGGTCGATGAAGGGCGGCAGGGTAAAGTCTTCGGCCTCCACGCTCAGGGAGGTGGCCACCTTGTCGCGCATCAGGCCCAGCCAGTGCTGCTGCTCGGGGCTGAAGGCGCGGCCGGCCTGCTGCTGCCGGGCGAGCCAAGCCCCAAACCGCTCCTCCACCGTGAGGGGGTAGGCGGTGAGCGTCTCGGTCTGGTGCAGGGCGAAGCGCACCAAGCTGATGAGGTTGGTGAGCAGGGTGCGGGGGCCGGCCCCGCGCACCCGGGCCTTTTCGAGCTGCTCGTAGGCGTCCCAGAGGTGCTCGGGCGTCAGCTGGGGGTTGTCGAGGCGCAGGGCCAGGGCCAGCTCCCGAATCTGGGCAAACGTGACGGCCCGGCGGGCGTAGGGCTGGTTGTGCAGCAGCTGCAGGGCCGTAATCTCGTCCTTGTGCGCCGCGATGAAGGCCTGGAACTTGTCGATGCGCGCCTGGGCCAGGGCCGCCTGCGCGGCCTCGGGCGAGGTCTGGCTTTCGAAGCCGGCGCGCAGCACCTGGTCTTTGCTCACGAGGTCAATCACGAGGTCGTGCTGGGCGTGCACCTTGGTGAGCAGCGTGCGCAGGGCCGGGTCGTCAAAAAGGTGTACGGCCCGCTCGGTGAGGGCCTGCGTGGCCTCCTGCCAGTGGGCATCGGTGGGCTCATCGAGGGCGCTGCCCGGCTCGCCGGGGGCGGGCAGGCCGGCGGCGTGGGCTTCGGCGGTAGCCACGCGCTGGGCCTCGGCCTCCTGGCGCACGGGGTCCACGGCGTCGTAGAGGCGGGCGGCGAGCTGCTGCACGGTGGCCGCCCCTTGGGTGTGGGCGAGCACAGCCGCCCGGTCGTCGGGCGTGAGCTGGCGGTCGAGCCGGGCCAGGCGGGTGGCCAGGCTGCGCAGCTGGGCGGGCTCGTGGTTGCCGAGGGCCACGGCGTGCAGCAGCTTCTCGAAGCCCAGGCCGCCGGGCTGGCGCTCCACGCTTTCGGTGTCCTTCTTCGCCGAGTCGGTCACGCCCACGGCGTCCACGATAACGAAGCGGGTTTTGGCGCCGGCGTCGCTGGTCACCGCCTCCAGGTCGGAGGGGGCGATGACGCGGGTGCCGCGTCCCTTCATCTGGTCGAAATACACCCGGCTGCGCACGTCGCGCAGAAACACAAGGCACTCCAGGGGCTTGATGTCGGTGCCAGTCGAAATCATGTCCACCGTCACGGCCACGCGGGGGTTGAAGTCGTTGCGGAAGCGCTTTATCAGCTCGTCGGACTTCTCCTCGGCCGCGTAGGTTATCTTCTTGCAGAACTCGTTGCTCTTGCCGAACACCTCGCGCACCAGGTCCACGATTTCGTCGGCGTGGTGGTCGCTCTTGGCGAATATCAGCGTCTTGGGCACGATTTCGCGGCCCGGAAACAGCTCCGTAAACAGGCGGGCCTTCCAGGTCTCCAGCACCGTCCGAATCTGGTCGGGGGCCGTCACCGAGCGGTCGAGCTGAGTGCCGGCGTACACGAGGTCGTCGTCCAGGGTTTCCCAGCGGCGCTTGCGGGTCTGGCGCTCCATGCGCTTGATGGTGCTGCCCTTCTCCACGCGGCTGCCCCGCGCCGTGATTTCGGTTTCGATGCGGAACACGTCGGAGCCCACGTTCACGCCGTCCACCACGGCGCGCTCGTGGCTGTACTCCATCACCAGGTTCTGGTTGAAGAAGCCGAAGGTTTGCTTGGCCGGCGTGGCCGTGAGGCCGATGAGGTGGGCGTCGAAGTACTCGAGCACCTGCTGCCACACGTTGTAGATGGAGCGGTGGCACTCGTCAATCACCACGAAGTCGTAGCCCTCGGGCGGCACGGCCGGGTTGTAGGCCACCTCGCGGGGCCGCTGCGGCGCGTCGCCGTTCAGCTCAAAGCCCGACCGCTCCTCGTTGCCCGCGTCGAACTCGGCCTCGCCCCGCAGCATGGAGTACAGCCGCTGGATGGTGGTGATGGTGACCTTGCTCACCGTGTCGAGCTGGTTCGAGGTCAGGTGCTGCACGTTGTAGAGTTCCGTGAACTTGCGCCCGTCGTCCGGCGCCGTGTACTGCTGAAACTCCTGCAAGGTCTGCCGCCCCAGGTTGCCCCGGTCCACCAGAAACAAGATGCGCTTAGCCCCCGCAAACTTAATGAGCCGATAAATGAACGACACCGCCGTAAACGTCTTGCCCGAGCCCGTCGCCATCTGAATCAGTGCCCGCGGCCGGTCGTCCTTCAGGCTCACGTCCAGGTTGCGCAGGGCTTCAATCTGACAGTCGCGCAGCCCCGCCGTGGTCACGGCCGGCAAGGTGCGCAGCCGCGCCCGCAGCGTGTGCAGTTGCCGGGTCCAGTCGCGCAAAGTCTCGGGCCGGTGGAAGCCGAACACCGGCCGCGAGCGCGGCTCCGGGTCGCGGGCGTCGGCAAAGCGGATTTCCTGCCCGTTGGCCTCGTAGCCGAAGGGCAACTGGTCGGCCACGCGCTGGGCGTGTTTGGTGGCGCTGGCCTGGTAGCGGGCGGTCTGCTCGGCCACGGCCGTGAGCGAAGTGCCTTCCTTCTTCGCCTCCACGATGCCCACCAGCTTGCGGTCCACAAACAGGGCATAGTCGGCCGGGCCGGAAGCGGTGGGGTATTCCCGCACCGCCACGCCGGGGCTGGCGCCCAGGTTCAGCAGCTTATTGTCTTGCACCGCCCAGCCGGCGGCGGTTAGTTGGGCATCAATGAGTTGACGGGCGTGCTGTTCGGGGGTAAGCATGAAGCGGTAGAAGAGGCGGCACTAATGTACGCTGCCGACAGAGTCAGGCAGAATATTTAAAGGCCTTAGGCATGCCTAAATTTTTACGCTTGGAGACGCTTAAAAATACCAATAGGGTGGGGCAAAACGGGGGGCCATAAAAAACAAAACCCTCATTGCACCATGCAATGAGGGTTTTTGTGAGGCGTATTGGGCTCGAACCAACGACCTCCACCGTGTCAGGGTGGCGCTCTGAACCAACTGAGCTAACACCCCAGGTCGGGCAGCCGGCCGAAGCCGCTGCCGCTTCAAAGGTAGTGCACCAATCCGATGGGTGCGTAATCATCCGCATTTTTTCGTGTGGCGGGGCAGCCGTGGGCAACCTTCTGGCCCCGGCAAAGTATAGGGCAAAACAGAAATAATTATCGTTCCCTGCTCAGGCGGCTTCCGCCATCGCCCCTTTTCCTCTTTCACCCATGAAAAAGACTCTTCTATTTTTGTTACTGGGCCTTGCTTCCAGCACGGCTGCCTTCGCCCAAGCCCGTCCGGGCGGCTCGATGAGCTCGAAGGACTACACTGGCGGCAAGACCACCGAATCGGGCAACACCGGCTTTGGGGTAAAGGGCGGCTACAACTTCTCGCGGCCCTACGGCGAAGGCCTCACCAACGTCTCGGCCTACCATAACTTCCACGCCGGTGTGTACGGCCAGTTTGGCTTCAACAACTTCTCGTCGGTACAGGTCGAGCTGCTGTATAACCGCAAGGGCTACAACTCCGACATCAACGGCCTCACCAGCCCGCCCACCGTCACCAACAAAACCACGCGCCTCGACTATGTTGAGCTGCCCGTTTTGTACGTGGCCAACATCACCGACAACTTCAGCGTGCACGTAGGGCCGCAGGTGTCGTTGTTGATATTGGCCAAGCAGGGCGACTCGAACCTTGGCCTCTCCGAGAAGGGCTTTAATACGGTTGATTACGGTGGCATTGTGGGTGCTTCCTTCCGCGTGGGCCCGGCCCAGCTGGGAGCGCGCTACGATTTGTCGTTCGGCAAAATCTTCGACACCAGCAAGTCGTATCCCAACGTGAACGGCGGCAATACCTCGGGCACGCCACCTTCGGTGCACAACCAGGTGGTGCAGTTGTATGTAGCCCTGGGCTTGCGTCAATAACCAAGTACCGCTCCCGATAGTATATGCAGGAGGCTCCCCGGGGCCTCCTGTTTTTTTTGGCCCAAGTGGTGGGCGGCATCCTCTTACTCCTATGAAAAAACCAGTTCTATTTCTTGCCCTGGCGCTGGCCACCGCGACGCAAGCCCTGGCGCAGAGCGGCATGAGCTCGAAAGACTACGACAACGGCTCTACCGGCACCGAGTCGCGCAACACCGGCTTCGGCATTAAAGGCGGCTACAACACGTCGAACATCAATGGCAGCGGCGCCGACCTGTTTCCCAACAAAAATTCATTCGCCGCCTTCAATGCCGGGGTCTACGGGCAGTTTGGGTTCAGCAATTTCGCCTCGCTGCAAGTCGAGGCGCTCTACATCCGCAAGGGCTACCACACCGATGCCGGCACCACCAGCACGGGCACGTCCTACAGCGCGCACGACACCCGCCTCGACTATTTCGAGCTGCCGGTATTGTTCGTGGGCAACATCACCGAAACCCTGAGTGTGCACGTGGGCCCGCAGATTTCGGTGCTCACCAAGGTGCTGAACGATGGCAAAAACCTCGACCTGAATGCCAACGGTTACAACACGCTCGACTACGGCGTAATTGGCGGGGCCGAAGCCCGGCTGGGCCCGGCCCGCCTGGGCGTGCGCTACGACCTGAGCCTGGCCGACATCTACAAGACCGGCGCGGCCGTGCAGTACGGCAACACCGCCCTCACGGTAACCGACGGCAAGGTGCGCAACCAGTCCATCCAGGTGTACCTGGGCATTGGCTTCCGCAGGTAGCGCATGCTGCTGGCCCTGCCCGCTGCCGACGTTGCGGTCCTGTTTATGCGCCGCGAAGTGCTGCTGGGTCGGGGCCTGGCCCTGCTCGCCGCCTGGGTGCTGCTGAACCTGATTGGCAGTGGCTACTACCTCGCCCACGCCGACCGCCGCCAGGAAGCATTCCACTTCCACGGCATGAACGTGCTGTGGAACCTGGTGAACGCCGGATTGGCGGCCTGGGGCATTCTGCGCCTGCATTTCAGCCCGCCGGCGGGCCTGGATGCGGCCGAACTGCTGAACAGCCAGCACTTCTACGAAACGCTGTTTGCTGTGAATGCAGGGCTGGATGTGCTGTACGTACTGGCCGGCAGCTACCTGCGCCGCCGGGCCACGCGGCCTAACCAAACCCGGCCGGAGCGCCTGCTGGGCTATGGCCGCTCGTTGTGGGTACAGGGCGGGTTTTTGCTGCTGTTTGATGGCGTAATGTGGGCCTTGCTGCACTGGCTGGCGCGTGGCTGGCCGCCGTTCGTGGCGTAAGTAATTGGACAGTGCTTTTTTCGGACAAACAACCAATCACAGCAATTAGCTTTATTTTTAAAAGGCATCATCCGTGGTAGGGCGACGAAAAGTCCCGGTTCAACGAAAATAACGGTGCGCCCGTGCCTAGTTGTAAGAGCTTTGTGTAGCAATCCAGCGCAACACCGCTTCAAACTCCTGACGCGCACTGCCCCGGCTACCGCTCTCGTTTATGCGCCTGCTCTGCCTCCTCCTGATTGCCTGCTGCACCCTGCTGGGCTCCGCCGCCCACGCCGCCCGCCCCCTCAACCGGGTCGAGCAGGTGCAGCTAACCTCACCGGTTAGCGGCGCGCACCTGAGTGCCCTGATGCAGCTGCCCACCGGCACCGGGCCCTTCGCGGCGGCCGTGCTGCTGCCCGAGCGGGGCTCCGACGCGCACGCCCTCTCGGCCGACAACCTGCTGCTGACTAACATTGCCGACCAACTGGTAAGCCAGGGCGTGATTGTGCTGCGCCTGCACGAACGTGGCAACAACGGCTCCGAGGGCACCACTCCAGCCACCACGCTGGCCGAGCGTGCCGACGATGCCATTGCGGCGCTCAACTTTTTGCGCACCCAGCCCCAGGTTGATGTGACGCGGCTGGGCCTGATTGGGCACGGCGAAGGCGCCAACGTGGCGCTGCTGGCCGCCTCGCTCCCACTCGCTCCTACCTATGTGGTGGCCGTGGCCGCCGCCGGACTCACGGGCAGCGAGCTGCTGGCCAACCAGCCCGTGATGTACGGCAAAGTGCTGGGCCGCGACACCCTGGAAGCGCATCAGCAGCACACCTACCGGCTGGCCGAAACCACGGCCCAAACCGAAGCCGCCAAGCTGCGGGCCGCCGGCTCGAACTCCGCCCAGGTGCAAACTTACCTCGACCAGCAGCGCCTGCGCCTGAAAGCAACCCAGCGCCGCGACCAGGAAGCCCGCGTGAAGCACCAGCGCGCCATGCTCGAAATTGTGCGCCAGACGCCCGACAACGCCCAAGCCCACGCCATCCTCAGCAACATGCTGCGCCAGCGCTACCCCGCCATGGCACCGGCCGACGTGCAGGCCAGCGTGCAGGCCTTTACCACCCCCGCTTACCGCAGCTACCTGTCGTTCGACCCGCTGCCAACCCTGGCGCAGGTACATTGCCCCGTGCTGCTGCTGCAGGGCGACGACGACACCGAAGTGAACCCCGCCGCCAACCTGAGCCTGCTCAAAAAAGGCCTGAAAGCCAATACGCGAGTAACTGAATTGCGCCTGCCGGGCCTCAATCACGCGCTGCAAATCACGAAGGAAACCGCTGGTTTCGAAACGCCCCTCTCGCCCAGCGCGCTGGTCGATATCCAGCGCTGGCTGAGCGCGCAGCGGTAGCCGCCGCGTCGGGCTGGGTTTGGTCAGCCAAGCTGGCACTGTTACAACGCGCTTGGTAATTTGTGAGTAAGTACTCAAGCAAAAGTAACCGTCATGCAGAGCGCAGCGAAGCATCTCGCTAGCATTGTCAAACGATTGATTTACTGCTGCACGCGAGATGCTTCGCTGCGCTCTGCATGACGTGCTTTTACTCGTTTACTTTTGAACGAGCACTTACCATGCAGGACGTGTAGAAACAAAAAGAACGTCATGCTCAGCATGACGTTCACTTATTTTGCCGTTCAACTATTCAGCTGAAGTCGGAAAGGCCGCCTAGTTGTGGCCGCCGTGTTGAGGCTCCAGCATCTCTTCCACAATCTTTTTGTTGAAGGCGGGAATGTCCTCCGGCTTGCGGCTGGTGATGAGGCCGTGGTCGCACACCACTTCCGAATCTTCCCAGTGGGCACCGGCATTCTTGAGGTCGGTATGCAGGCTGGGCCAGCTGGTTACGCGCTTGCCGCGCACCACATCGGCTTCCACCAGCAGCCAGGGGCCGTGGCAGATGGCGGCCACCACCTTGCCCGAACCGGCAAACTGCTTCACGAAGCTCACCACGTCTTTGTCCATGCGCAGGATGTCGGGGTTCATCTGGCCACCGGGCAGCACCAGGGCGTCGTAGTCGGCCGGCTGCACGTCGGTAATAACCTTGTCAACGTCAACTTTATCGCCCCAGTCCTTGCTGGGGCCATCCCAGCCCTTGATGGAGCCGCTTTTGAGGGAGATGACGTGGGTTTCGGCCCCCTCGCCTTCGAGGTATTTCTTGGGTTCGTCGAGTTCGGACTGCTCGAAGCCGTCGGTGGCAATAATGGCAATTTTCTTGCCCTTGAGTTTGTCGCTGCTGAAGATGCTCATGGCGTTTTGGAAAGATGGAAGTGTGACGCCGGAAGGATGCCCGGCTGCTAGGGTTTACGCCCGGGAAGGCCGCAGGTTTGATAAGATTAGGGCTCACAAGCTGCCAGCCTGATAAGCAGAGCCCTGACGGTCTATTGCACGCAGCAAATTCTGGCAGTCGGCCCCGGGCCGGAATTTGGCCATTATAGTGCGCGAGTAGCCGAGTTGGCCTGGGCTGCTTGGCCTGGCAAAGCACCTTTGGATATTCGCCGACTTTGAATCGGCTTCCCCCTGCTGCTGGCTGTCCACCTTCCCACCATCCGTTCTCTGGGTTGCCCCGCTTGCCGGGGCTAATGCTGCCTACACTTCTGGGGCTGTTGACTTTTAGGGTCCAGGCTCATCTCGTTTCCAACTCGATGGTATTACGAAAGGTGCACCCGGCCGGCATAGTCGCCGAGCTGCGCGCTTACCTCACCAGCCTATCCGGCCCCCGAGCCACTGCGGCTACCCAAGGCGTGACGGTGCGATAAGGACTGACAAGCAGCGTTTTTCGCAGACAAGCGGGCCGCCTTCGCTTGGGACCAGCGTTGTCGCTCCGCTACCCGTGGTCGGCCGGCAGGCGACTTTGGCCGACTTCTTACCGCCAGTGGCCGAGTTGGCCCGCATCGGAATAAGCCAGCACGCACATTTGACTACTTCCACCTTATTTATTCTATACCCGCCATGCTCAATACTGCTCCCGCCCGCCGTTCCTCATTGCTACTTCCGCGCCTGCTGGGGCTCACGCTGCTCGGCCTGCTTGGCCTGCTGGTGGCCCACGCCGGATAATACCTGAGACAAATCACCCGGCTAATGAAGGCCGGGGCAGCAAGCCAAAAATCAACTAGGATTCCGAAAAGCAAGCCTCACCTACTAATTTGGGTGGGGCTTGCTTTTTGTTTTGCATCCTACAGTACCGGCACCGATTTCGTTTTCACGGCAAATGTGGTATCGTCCATGTCGGTGTACCGAACCAGGACGAAGCCTTTTTTGCTGGGGTCTATTTCAATGGGCTTTGCTTCGGCCTCCCACTGGTTGCAGTGGGTGGCAAAGGGTTCCACCAGGGGTTGCCACTGACCGGCGCGGTAGGTGTACACGAAGTAATTCATCCAGCAGCTGGTGAACCAATCCGGCAGCAGGCCGATTTCGTCGCTGCCGTCGCCGTTCAAATCGCCCAGATTGGTGGGCACGCCGCCGATGCAATTCTCTCTGGTAATGGCCGGGAAAAGTGCCTTCGAGAACCGCAGGTAGCTGGTGCATTCGCCCTTGCATTCCATTTCATCCACTACTTCGGGCGCCACCAGCCACACGTATTCGGTGGTGCCGTCGCCGTCGAAGTCGCCCTTCACTGCGCCTTTGGGCAGCTTGGACGCCGGCACTTGCGGGCGGGGCTGGCTGGGAACGGCAGCTCTCTCATTCGGGCCCGAGCCCGGCTTACCAGGGGTGGCAGTAGGCTTATCAGCAGTAGTTTGCGGCTGGCAGCCCGTCCACAAGCTAAGGCTGAGGCTTGAAGCCAGAAGGAGCAATACGGTTTGTTTCATAGCAGAAAAAGAAGGTATCCGGCAAAATTGCTACCCAGCGGCCAATACAGCCATAACCTGTAGCCCCCCACCAAGAGGCGCTACTGCTCCATCGCCTGCACTTCCTAAACGCCCATCACTGGTTTTCGGGAACCACACGGGTCCGGCCGGGCGCTCACTTCTGCGCATTCAGCCCCGCCACTAGCCGCTGCATCTGGTGCTGCAGAAATGGCGAAGGCGCATCGAGCCCGGTGGCGAAGTTGTAGCGCACCACCACGAGGTCGGCATCCTTGGCGAAGCGGTTGAGGTAGACGGGCACGAAGCGAAACAGCGTCAGCACCTCGTAGCTCTCGTACACGAGGTAGGTGCGCAGCCGACGATTATGATGCAGTCGTTCACTTTTGGGCAAGTCGAAGTAGCCGGTCAGTGGCGAGGAGTTAAAGGCGAACACCTTCTCGATACGCGGGCTCACCAGCGCCGCGTGCTGGGCCAGCCCGCCACCCAACGAATGGCCGGCGGCGAAAATCCGTACCTGCCCGCCATAAGCCGAGTCGATTTTGGCCACCACGGCCGGCGTGAGCGCGCGGGTCTGCTCGTACTGGTCCCAGAGCCAGGGGTTGTTGGTCAGCGGGCGCGTGTTGGCCACCCAGTCGGCGAATTCCAGGTAGTTGGTACCCCGAAACACCAGCACCGCCAACGGTGGCGCCCCAGCTGGGGTCTGTACCCAAACATCGTACACCAGGCCGCCAGCAGTCAATTTTCCTTCCACCGGGGCCGATGAGTAGCCCACGGACAAGGGCCGCCAGCCGCGCCGGGCCAGCTCGCGCCGCTCCACGGCATACTTAACGGTGTCCTGGCGGTAATCAGGGCGGTGACCAGTGACTTTTGCGCCCGAATACACAATAGCGCTCAACATGGCCATGTCGCTTACCAGCTGATAGTCGATATCGTCCAAGTCGGCCGTTAGCTGGCCCTGCGCCATTTGGGCGGGCGTGCGGTGGTATTGCGTGCCTTTGATGCCGACCACCACGTCTTCGGGACGCTGGCAGCCGGCAAGCAGTAGCATTCCCAACCACACAATAGCACACGTTTCCCTAATCAGCAATCGACTTGGCAGGTAAGCAAAAGGTATAAGCCGGGCTCGCATTGTTGATTATCAGTATCCCTAACTCAGCAGCAGGCCCTGCGCCGTGAAGCGCCGGTAAATGCCGGCCAGAATCTCGCTTTTCGTGAGCTGCTCCTGCCGGATGTTGGTAATCCAGAACAGCACTTTCAGCTCGTAAAGCTGAGCATTGATGCTGCTGAGCAGGATTTCGGGGGGCAGGCTGTGCAGGGTGTAGGGGCTGGCCTTCACTTCCTCCTCAATCAGCTGGCGGGCGGTTTGCAGGTCGGTTTGCAAGTCGGTGCCAGGGGCGAGCTTAAGAACGAGGTCGACGCGGATGTGGTCGTTGGTGCGCGTCCAGTTAATGACGTGTTGCGAGAGCAAGTCGCCGTTGGGCAGGATAATTTCGGAGCCTGTGAGCGAGGTGAGCTTGCTGGAACGGATGCCAATGTCGAGCACCCGGCCCGACTTGCCGGCCACTTCGATGAAGTCGCCGACGTGGAAAGGCCGCTCGAAAATCAGGATAATGCCGGAAACCAGGTTGTTGACAATGCTTTGCAGGCCCAGGCCAATGCCCACGCTGAGCGCCCCGAATACGATAGCAATTTTACTGAGCGGCAAGCCGGTAGCCGCCGTGGCCAGCGCGAAACCCACTACCACCAGCAGCAGCCGCAGCGCCACCAGCCACGAGCCCCGGTGCCGCGCTTCGGCGCTGGCATCTTCGCCCACATCGCCAAAAAAGTAGCCGATGTACTGCTGCAGTTGCGCCGACACGAACAGGATAAAGAAGAACAGCAGGATGTTGCCGAGCGTGAACTCGGTGCTGCCCAGCGTGTGCGGCGCCGTGAGCACCTGCCCTATGCCAGCGTAGAGCGTGGAATACAGGTTGAGGTTGGAGGTGAATACCAGTAGCCACAGGGCCGCCGACACGCCCGTAAGCAGGCGCAGTAGGTGTTTCTCAATCTTGTCGAAATCGAAAGAAGCCTGGCCCCCATTGCCCGAGCGGGTACCGAGAATCTGCAGGTGAAACGCTTCGGTAAATAGCTCGACAAACACCGCCAGCCCAATGCCCTGCGTGAGCCCGAAAATGGCCGCCGTGCCGAACATCTTGGCCAAGCTCAGCCGCCCAAACACGTTGCAGACCACCGCCAGCACGTTCAGCCCAATAAATAACCACATGACGGGGATGAGGAAGCGCAGCAGCTTCATGGTCTCGCGCAGGCGCAGGAGCAGCAGCGCGCCCAGGCCGGCGGCCAGCACGTTCAGCACCAACAGGCCCCAGCGGGCACCCAGGCCGGTGGCGGCGTTGGCATTGGTGATGGACAGAACCACCACAAACACCACCAGCCCCAACCAATACCGAAACAACGGCCGCGCCCAGCTACGCGCAAACACGGCCGTAAGGGCCACCAGCAACAGCACCTGCAGCAGGGCCAGGTACACGGGCGGCGGGTGCAGCTCCAGGGCCGGCGCCAGGCTAAACACCACCACGCTGGTAGCTGCCAGGGGCCCCGGCCGCAGGTAGCGGAAGTCCTCTTCCAGCGCCAGCGTGCGCTTTTGCACCCGGCGGTAGTTGAAGCTGACCCAGCCGTAGAACACCAGCCCAATCAGGCCCATAAAGGCCCAGTTGTCCCAATTGTTGGCGAAGTAGAAGTTGATGATTTCGCGCCGGTCGGCTGCGGCGTGGTCGGCATCGACGAGGGAAGACTGCGCAGTGTGCGCGGCCCATAGCGGCGGGAAGGCCGCTTTGATGGTGGTGCGGCCGAAGCGGCGCATCTGGTCGCCCACCTCGTCCTGCAATTCCAGCGTCTGAATATAGCTGGCCGCCACCTGCGTTTGCAGCTGCCGGGTGCTTTCAAACCGCTTGGCCAACAGCCCACCAATGAGTTGCTGCCGCAGCTGCAGGGCCGAGTCGGCGTGCGCCAGGGCCCGGGCCGCGACATCGGTCGCTGCGGGCCGAATGGGTGGGTGCGCCAGGCCAGTGAGCCGGGCCTGCATGCCTTCGAGTTCCTCGTGGGCCCCGCCCAGGGCCGTGCGCCATTCCGCCAGCTGCTCCTGAATGTTCACGAGCATGAGCTGGCACATCTGCAGCTGCTTGATGTCGACCACCTGGCCGGTTTCCGCCACGCTGTGCCGAATGGCGTGCAGGTTTTCCTCGATGGCAGGCAACTCCTCGGCTACTTCGCGCGAGTCGAATACGTTGCGCACCTGCCCCGAAATGCCGCTCAGCGTGGTGTAGGCCACTTCGAGGCGGTGGGCGTCGTCGTGGGTCACGGTATCGGGGGCGGCGGGCCGGGCGCGGGATGGCTGAGCTGTGGCACTGGCGGCTATCAGCCCGGCCAGCAACAGCAGAACCAGCCGGCGCAGCCAGGCCGGGTTGGTAAAACAGGCAACCGGACTGGCAAGGTCCGGCGAGGTATTCGGAGCGGGCATGAAAAGGTTTTAGGCCGGAAAAGTACGCGCAAACCCAACAGGCCCGAACGCCTCCTCGCTGAACGGGAGCATTGCATCGACCGGGGCTACCGCAACCGATGGCGCGGGGAGCGCCCCACGCAACCAAACTCCTACTTTTGCCCCGGCACTTTTGCAACGCCATCATTCCTCCCGCGTCTGTCTCCGCAATGAAAATAAAACGACTATTGCCCCTGCTGCTGCTCGGTGCCCTGGCCGAGCCGACCCTGGCCCAAACCACTTCCCTGTACCAGCCGCGCGACATAAAGGCCGCCTTCGCCAAAGGCACCCGCAGCCCCGACGGCCGCCCCGGCCCCAAGTACTGGCAGAACCGCGCCCGCTACGACATCACGGTGCAGGCTGCGCCGCCGGCCCGTGACATTCGCGGCCGCGAAACCATCACCTATTTCAACAACAGCCCCGACACGTTGCGGCAGGTGGTGATGCGCCTCATCATGAACATTCACCGGCCCGGCGTGTCGCGCGACGGGGATGCTTCGCCCGACTACCTCACCACCGGGCTGGTGGTCGATACGCTGCAGGTAGCCGGCCAAACCCGTCCCATGCCGGCCGGCCAGGGCCTCGGCACCGTGCAGAACGTGCGCCTGGCCCGCCCGCTCGCCCCGCACGATTCGGTAAAATTTGCCGTGTCCTGGCACTTTCCCATCTCCAAGGAAAGCGGCCGCGAGGGCATGATTGACCCCACCACCTACTTCCTGGCCTACTTCTACCCCCGCATTGCGGTGTACGATGACTACGCCGGCTGGGACCGGGTGCCCTTCGTGGACAGCAAGGAGTTCTACAACGACTTCAACGACTACACCCTGCGCGTGCAGGCGCCGGCCAACTACGTTGTGTGGGCCACCGGCACCCTGCAAAACCCCAAGCAGGTGCTGCAGCCAGCCGCGGCCAAGCGCCTTGACAAATCCATGACCAGTGATGCCGTAATTCACGTCGCTACCGCCGCCGATTTGGCTAAGAAGAACATCACCGCGCAGCAGCCCCTGAACACCTGGGTCTGGACCGCGAAAGACATCTCCGACGTCACCTTCGGCGTGAGCGACCATTACGTGTGGGACGCCGCCAGCGTGGTTGTGGATGCCAAAGCCAAGCGTCGCGCCAGCGTGCAGGCCGCCTATGCCGACTCCACGGTCGATTTCCGGCAGTCGGTGAAGAACGCGCAGTATGCGCTGGGCTGGTTTTCGAACCCCAATAACTGGCCCGGTGTGGCTTACCCTTTCCCCAAGATGACGGCTTTCCAGGGCTTTGCCGACATGGAATACCCGATGATGGTGAACGACAGCCCGCAGAAGGACCCCAAGTTTGCGCAGTTTGTGCAGGACCACGAAATCGCGCACACCTACTTCCCCTTCTACATGGGCATCAACGAAAGCCGCTACGCCTACATGGACGAGGGCTGGGCCACCACGTTCGAGCTGCTCATCGGGCGCACCGAAAATGGTAAGGAAGCCGCCGACAACCTCTACAAGATGTTTCGGGTGAACCGCTGGATTCACGACGCCGCCACGGCGCAGGACCTGCCCATCATCACGCCGAGCAGCGAGCTGAAGGCCGGCTACGGCAACAACGCCTACGGCAAGCCCTCCCTCAGCTACCTGGCCCTGAAAGACATGCTCGGCGATGCGCTGTTTAAGAAGGCCCTGCACGAGTACATGGACCGTTGGCACGGCAAACACCCCATTCCGTGGGACTACTTCAACTCGATGAGCAGCGCCAGCGGCCAGGACCTGACCTGGTTCTTCAACAACTGGTTTTTCACCAACGGCTACATTGATTTGGCGGTGTTCGGTTTTGCCGGCAATGGCGTCACCGTCCAAAACTTCGGCGGTTTCGCCGTGCCGTTCGATGTGATGGTGGAGTATACAGACGGCAGCAAAGCTACTCTGCACCAAACGCCTGCCGTATGGAAAACCGACCCGCGGCAAGCCTACATTTCACTACCCAAAACTCCAAAAGCTGTGACAATACAAGGCGGCATCTTCATGGACGCCAACGAGGAGAATAACACCTGGACGCAGCGGTAGCTGCGGCAGGCGCTCTGTGCGCCGGAGCAGGTCGTGTGTAACAACTCAACGACAATTTCCTGATAAAACCAAACCAATAGCGGAATCCTGGTCGTAAGTTGTGCCGCAAAGCCCCTCGTTTATAATAAGGCGAGGGGCTTTTGCTTACCTCGTTAATGGCCCGCGTATGCTCTTAATTCTCCTCTTTTTAGCCGTCGTGCTGCTCACGTATTCAAACGGCGCCAACGACAACTTTAAGGGGGTGGCCACGCTGTGGGGCAGCGGCACCCTGGCCTACAACCCGGCGCTGCTGCTGGCCACTGTTTCTACGTTTGCCGGCTCGGTGTGCTCGTACTTCTTTGCCGAGCAGCTGATTAAGAATTTTTCGGGCAAGGGGCTGGTGCCCGATGAGATTATTGGGTCGGCGGCGTTTGTGCTGGCAGTGGCGTTGGCGGCGGGCATCACGGTGCTGCTGGCCACGCGCTACGGCTTTCCCATTTCAACTACGCACGGCCTGGTGGGCGCCCTGGTGGGAGCCGGCTTAGTGGCCATGGGCACGGCGGTAAACTTCTCGAAGCTGGGCAGCACCTTCTTCCTGCCCCTGATTCTGGGACCGGTGCTGGCCGTGGGGCTGGGCAGCCTGGTGTACGTGTTGTTCCGGCAAGGGCGCAAGGCCGCCGGCATCAGCGAAGAATCGTGCGTGTGCGTGGGCAACACCTGGGTACCGGTGGCCTCGGCGCCCACCGCCGCCTTCACGGCGCTGCCCACGCTGCAGGCCGGCGTGGCCACCCAGGCCGAGTGCCAGAGCCTCTACCAGGGCACCTTTTTGGGCATAAATTTCCAGCCCCTCATCAACAACCTGCACTACGCCAGTGCCGCTGCCATGAGCTTCGCCCGGGGCCTGAACGATACGCCGAAACTGCTGGGCCTGCTGCTGGTGTGCAAGTTCTTCGCCATGCCCGTCAACGTCCTGATTCTGGCCGTGGCCATGGCCATTGGCGGCTTGCTCAACGCCCGCAAAGTAGCCGACACCATGAGCAAGAAGATTTCCAAGCTCAACCACGGCCAGGGCTTCACGGCCAACCTCATCACCAGCCTGCTGGTGATTGTGGCCAGCAAGTTTGGCCTGCCGGTGTCCACCACGCACGTTTCGGTGGGCAGCATCTACGGCATCGGCTTGGTCAATGGCACGGCCAACTCCCGGGAAATCGCCAAGATTGGCTTGTCGTGGTTGTTAACTTTGCCGGTGGCGGCCCTGCTGAGCGCGGGTTTCTATTTTGCTTTTCGCACCCTGGGCCGGTGATGAGGTAGAGACGCAACATGTTGCGTCTCGTCGTTGAACGACCAGCACCGCACCGAACTGCTCCGAACCACACAACACCGCGCAAAACCGCGCAAAACCGCGCAGATTAATCACCATCAGCGGCGACGAGACGCAAAATATTGCGTCTCGTCGCCGTTATCACAAATACCCACTAGTGAAAAAGGTCCTGTTCCTCCTACTCGCCACTTTTCTACCGCTGCTCACCTTTGCCCAGCTCACAACCAGCGCATTTGAAGGCACGGTTGTGAGCAAAACCGGCGAAGGCATACCGGGCGCCACGGTGGTGCTGACGCATGTGCCAACGGGCACCCGCAGCGGCACGCAGTCGGACCCCAGCGGCAAGTTCTTCCTGAACAATCTCAAGCCCGGCGGCCCCTACCAGGTGCAGGTGAGTTTTGTGGGCTACGCGCCGCAGGTGCAGGAAAACCTGTATTTGAGCCTGGGCAAGGTGGCCCGGCAAACCTTTTCGCTGGTGGAAACGGCCACCGAGCTGGCCGGCGTGCAGGTCACGGCCAACAAAAGCGACCCCTTCACGACCGACAAAAACGGCCAGGCTTACCACCTGGGCCAGACGGCCATCCAGAACACGCCCACGGTGAACCGCAGCCTCGGCGACCTCACCAAGCTGATGCCGCAAGGCAACAAGAACTCCTTTGGCGGCTCCAACTACCGCTTCAACAACCTGAGCATCGACGGCATGGCCACCAACGACGTGCTGGGGTTTCAGGAGCCGGCCAGCGGGGCGGCGGGCACGGTAGCGGCAGGTACGCCCGGCGCGCTGGCCGGCACCCAGCCCATTTCTATTGATGCCATTGACGAGATTTCGGTGGTGCTGTCGCCCTTCAACGTCACGCTGGGCAACTTCACGGGCGCCAACATCAACGCCGTAACCAAGGGCGGCACCAACCGGGTGGCCGGCAGCGTGTACAGCTACGCCCGCAACCAGGCCATCACGGGCAAGAGCGTGGACGGCCTGCGCACACCCATCGAGAACTACTACGACATCCAGTCGGGCGCCAGCCTGGGCGGGCCTATTATTAAAAACAAGCTGTTTTTCTTCGGCAACTACGAGCTGCAGCGCCGCGAGGAGCCGGTGTCGTTCGCGCCCGGCACGCCCGGCGCCAACGTGCCGGCAGCCGTGGCCCAGCAAGTGAGCGACTTTCTGAAGGCGCAGTACGGCTACGACCCCGGCACGTTTGGCGAAGCTGCCCTGAAGCGCAACAGCGACAAATTTCTGCTGCGCCTCGACTACAACCTCTCCGAAAAGCACCGCCTCACGCTGCGCGACAACTACGTGACCGGCTTTGCCGACAACCTCGAACGCTCGCCTACGGTGCTCAACTACGGCAACCAGGGCTTTCGCCACAACAGCCGCACCAACAGCCTGGTGGCCGAGTTGAAAAGCACGCTCAGCAACCAGGTTTCCAACCAGCTGATTGTCGGCTTCAACACCGTGAACGAAAACCGGAGCTACGACAACCGCCTGTTCCCGCACCTCGAAATCAACTACAACGCTTCCACCATCATCTATGCGGGCACCTACCGTGAGGCCGCCATTTTCGGCTCCAGCCTGAACACCACGCAGATTACCGACAACCTCACGATTTTCAAGGACAAGCACACGCTCACCTTCGGCACCTCCAACGAGCTGAACAACATCGAATACCGCTTCCTCACGGCCTTCAACGGCCGCTGGCAGTATTCCTCGGTGGATGCGTTTCTGGCCAACCGCCCCAACCGCGTGCGCGGCGTGTACAACACCGAAAACAACGACGCGGCCTTCAACAAAAATGAGCCGTCGGCTGATTATCGGGTGCTGCTGCTGAGCGCCTACGCCCAGGACGACTATCGCGTGACCAACCGCCTGAACGTGCAATTGGGCCTGCGCCTCGACATGCAGCTGCACCCCGACAAGGTGCCCGTGAACCCCGCCGTGTTCAAGAACCCGCAGTTTGCGCAGTACCAGAACAAGTTTGGCGGCGTGCCGCAGTTCAACCCGCGCCTGAGCTTCAACTACCAGCTGAACGAGGCCAACACCATGCAGGTGCGCGGCGGCTCGGGGCTGTTCACGGGCCGAATTCCCTTTGTGTGGTACGCCTACGCGCACTACATCTCGGGCAACCGCTACAACAACATCGACTACAAGCCCACTGGCGTGCTGCGCATTGCCGAAGATTTGTCGACCCTGCAGTCGGTGCAGCCCGGCATTGCCGAAATCAACCTGATTGACAACGACTTCAAGCTGCCCCGCGACTGGAAGTCTACACTGGCGTTCGACGTGAAGCTGCCCCGCGATTTCACCTTCACGGCCGAGGGCCTGTTCTCGAAAGTGGTGAGCGGCATGCTGTTTCAGAGCATCAATTTCAAGGATGCCAAGTCCACGTTTGCCGGCGCCGACCAGCGGCCCTACTTCACCAACACCGGCAACGCGGCCAAAATCGACCCGGCCTTCACCAACGTGTTTGTGATGAGCAACACCAACCAAGGCTACAACTACAACGCCACCTTCACGCTCAATAAGCGCATCCAGGACCACTTGGAGGCCTCGGCCGGCTACAGCTACGGCCAGAGCAAGGACATCGTGAACGGCGTGCGCGTGTCGCCGGCCGCCAACTACGAGTGGAACCAGTCGCTGGTGGCCAACAGCCCCGCCCTGGCCTACTCCAACTTCGACCTGCGCCACAAGTTCATCGGCAACGTGTACTACAACCTGAACCTGAAGAAGGTGAACCTCGGCGCCAGCCTTGTGTACATCGCGCGTTCGGGCAGTCCGTTCTCGTTTGTGTACGAAGGCGACGTGAATCGCGACGGCTCGGCCAAAAACGACCTGCTTTTCATCCCGGCCAAGCGCGAAGACATCGTGCTGGCTGATATTACGGGCAGCGCGCCCGTTTCGGCTCAGCAGCAGTACGAGCAGCTCGACGCCTACATCAATAACAACGAATACCTCGCCGGGCGCCGCGGCAGCTACGCCGAGCGCAACGCCGCCCGCACGCCCTGGACCCAGCAGCTCGACCTGCGCCTGACGGCCAAGCTGCCCCTCACGCAGGCCGGTACCCAGCGCCTGGAAATCACGCTCGACGTGCTCAACCTCGGCAACCTCCTGAACAATGAATGGGGTCGTCAATACTTCGTGCCCAACATCAATAACTCGGGCTACGCCCTGCTCGATTTCCTGCGCATCGAGAACAACAAGCCGGTTTACCAGTTCAAAAACCCCACCGGCACGCCCTGGCAAACCGACCCCATCAGCTCGCGCTGGCAGGGGCAGCTGGGCCTGCGCTACTCGTTTAATTAGGAGCTGTGGCGGGCCGCCAATATTGCAAAGTTCTTAGAACGTCATGCTGCGCTCAGCATGACGTTCTTTCTTACGAACCAACTTATTCTTCCCCTCCGGCCCCTCGCCGCTGTTTCTTCAGTTGCTGGCGCACTTCCTTTACGCGGTCGTCGAATCCGTCGGGGTCGTAGCTCACGTCTTCCACGTCGAGGTCGTCGAGCAGGTCCATCATGGCGTTGCCGTGGTCGGTGCGGGTGCCGGCGGGCATGGTCACGTAGGCCATTTCCGACCACAGCAGGGCCAGCAGGCGCAGTCCGTCTTCGCTGCGCATCTGCAGCTCCAGCACCAGGCTGGAGTTGTCGAAGTGAATGAGCTGGCTCAGGATGCGCACCATGACGCCCTGCTTGGCCGGCTTGAGGTAGCTGATGTGGTGCTTGGTGATAACCCAGGCCGCGTTTTGTTCGCGGGCCAGCTGGCCCATGTTCAGGTCGTAGTGCTCGGTGGTGTGGTCTTCGCGGGCGTTAAGAAAGTAGTCGAAGTAGCGGACGTTGTTGAGGTGGCCCAGCATGTCGCAGTCCTGGAAGTGGACGCGGTAGGTGGTTTCGGGCGTTTGGGTGAGCTTGGGCATAGGTAGCACACAGCTTTTGCTGCGAATTGTAGGGCGCAGCCTTTGCTGCGCCGGCGTTGAAACGAAAAAGTCGAGCAAAGAAACAGCCCACCCGCGTGCTACGCCCGGCGCAGCAAAGGCTGCGCCCCACTAACTACTCGGCACGCCTAACACTTTGCGGAAAAATTCTTACCTTTTACCGCCCGATGCCGCATAGGCTGCGTGCTCCTTTTTCCGCACCGCATGTTCTCGCTTAATCCCACCCGCTCCGCTGTTCTCCAGGCCTTGGCCGACACCTTTGTTCCCGCCCTGTCAGAGGGCATCCCAGCCGGTTCGGCTGGCCTTAACTTGGAGAAGCTCGAAGAAGCCATTCGGGAGCAGCCGGCCGGCGCGCAGGCCGAGTTCAGCCAGCTGCTCGACTTAATGGAGAAGCCACTGCTGGGCCTGACGTGGTTTGGGCCGCTGAAGCCTTTCCGCAAGCTCGATGCCGCGCAGCGCGAGCAGCTGCTGCAAAGCTGGGCCGCCAGCAACGTGCCGCAGCTGCGCAAGGGCTTTCAGGCGCTGCGCAAGCTGTGCACGCTGCTTTACTACGGCGGCAGCATGAGCGAAGTGCCGGCTGCCTGGGGCCACCTCGGCTACCCTGGCCCCGACGAGCGGCCCGTGGATACCCCCAGGCCCATTCAAACCCTGAAACCTGATGCCGACACCACCTACGACTGCGACGTGCTGGTGATTGGCTCGGGCGCGGGCGGTGGCGTGGTAGCTGGCGAGCTGGCTGCGGCGGGCCACAACGTACTGGTCATCGAAAAAGGCCCTTACTGCCACGGCTGCGACTTTACCCAGCGCGAAGTCGACATGCTGGGCACGCTTTACGACGCCAAGGGCACGCTCTCGACGCAGGACGGCGGCATCGGCATTCTGGCTGGCTCCTGCCTGGGCGGCGGCACCACCGTGAACTGGGCCGGCGCCTTCCGCACCCCCGATTACGTGCTGCAGGAATGGGCCCGCGAGCACAACGCGCCCCATTTCACCACCCTGGAGTTCAAGGAAAGCATCAACGCCGTGGCCCGCACCATCGGAGTGAACACCAACTACACCCGCCACAACGGCCAGAACCAAGCCCTGTGGGACGGCTCGACCAAGCTGGGCCAGGAAGTGAAGCTGATTCCGCGCAACGAAAAGGGCCTGACCGATTCGGACAGCCATTTTCGCAGCCTGGGCTACTCCACGCTGGGCGACGCCCACGGCATCAAACAGGGCACGCTCAACACCTACCTGCTCACGGCCTTTGAGCACGGCGCGCGTATTCTGGCCGATGCCAAGGTGGAGCGCGTGACCATTGCCGAAGGCCGCGCTACCGGCGCCGAGGCCGTGCACCGCACCCACGATGGCCGCGAGGTGCGCATTACGGTGCGGGCCCGGCGGGTGGTGGTGGCCGGCGGGGCCATTCAGACGCCGGCGCTGCTGCTGCGCTCGGGCCTGAAGCACCCGCACCTGGGCCAGCACCTGCACCTGCACCCCACCGTGATTGTGGCCGGCCGCTACCCGCAGGCCATGGACTCGTGGCACGGCCCGAGCATGAGCGTGGTAAACGACACCTACACCATGCTGCACGGCACCAACTTCGGCGCTAAGCTCGAAACGCCGCCCACCCACCCCGGCCTGCTGAGCATGGTGCTGCCGTGGCGCTCGGGCAAGCAGCACCACGAAATGATGCGCGACGCCAGCCACCTGGGCTCGTTCATCGTGCTCACCCGCGACCGCGAAGGCGGCCGCGTGAGCATCGACAAAAACGGCGCGCCGCTGATTGACTACGTGCTGTCGGAGTTCGACCGCGCCAACATGCTCGAGGGCGTGCGCGCCGCGGCTCACATCCACGCGGCAGCAGGGGCCCATACCATTTACCTGCCCCACGGCACGCTGCCTACGCTCAAAGTTGAAGATGGCCGGATTATTAACTCTGCCCTGCTCGACCAACTGCCCCACCTGGGCTGGAAACCCAACCAGTTCGGCCTCTACAGCGCCCACCAGATGAGCACCTGCCGCATGGGCGGCGATGCGGCCACGCACCCGCTCAAGCTCAACGGCGAAACCGTGGAGGTACAGAACCTCTTCGTAGCCGACGGCTCGGCTTTTCCGGCGTGCAGCGGCGTCAACCCCATGCTCACCATTATGGCCCTGGCCCACTTTATGGCACAGGGAATGAAAGCGGCTTTCCCGGTGAAAGCCCACGCCGTGGCGGTGTAGCGTGGCCGTACCCGGAGGGACTCCGCGAGTCCGCGCATGCCCAGAACTATTTAGCCCCTTTGCCCCGGCGCGGACTCACAGACTCCACGCTACATTCGCCGCTATGCAACGCCCGCCACTGCCCTGTCTGCTATTGCTGCCGCTGCTAGCGGTGCTGCTGTTTGGCAACTGCGGCGTGCTGCAGAAGGCCCTCACGCAACGCACGGCCTACCAATTGCTCGGCGACGACTTCGAGCCGACCCAGCTCACGCAGCTACGGGCGGCGCTACAATTTGCCCAGCAGCAGCGGCAGGCGTACCAGCCAGGCACTTCCCAACCCGCCGCCGCCCGCCGGGCCGAACTGAGGCGTATTGAGGCAGGAGTTCAGGCCCAGCTGGCCCTTTTTATGACGGCGAAGCAGCGCCGGTTGTTCCGGCGGCACCGGGCAAAGATTGAGCGGCGTCTCGGGTTTACACCTGCTCGTTCTGTGCTTCAGATAATCCCGGACAATTAAAAACAGCCATTTGGTAGCTTTGTGGGCACTTTCTACGTACTGAGGGGCCGCACCTGCATCCAACCAATGAAAACGCGCTTCCTTCCAGCTCTTCTGCTCCTAACCGCCAGCTGCTCTATTTTCCACCGCAACAAGCCGACCCCAGTGGTCGAAACCGTGCGCACCGAAAGCTCGCCGGCGCCGCCCACCGCCGCCCGCGACCTCGCCGATGTGATGAGCACTGAACTCCGGCTCACTCCCGACCAGACCGCCCGCGTACGTAGCGTCCTCAACGGTACCCTAAAGGAATCGAACACGGCCAAGGAAAAGCTGCCCGCTCAGTCGCCCCAACTCATGGCCGAGCTCAAGCGCATCAATATCAGCTCGCAAAAAGAGTTGCGCACCGTAATTGGCCCCGAGAAATTCAAGCTATTGCAAACCAGAGGCGTGCAACAGAAGATTGCCGCCAACATGCAGCAGAAGCAGTAGCGGCAATAGGGGCCGGAACCAGTGGGGCTGGCACAACCGCCTCTCAGTGCCGCCGGTCGTATTCGCGGACGGGCTCCCACAATCCCTCGTAGCGGCCAATGCGGCGGACTTCGGCCGCCGAGCCAGGGGCCAGCCGGAAGAAAGCGGGATGCCCGGCACGCCGGTCGAGGCGCACGGTGCCGGGGGCCAGCACACCCAGGCGCAGGGTATCGTTGCCCAGGCGCTGCCAGACCAGATGGCGGCCCGAAATTTCCAGCCGTTGCACCAACCAGTTGTTGGTGCTGTCGAAAGAAGTATTCAAATAATAATGGCCTTGAAAACGCCGCAGCCGGCCGGTCTCTGGTTTTGCACAGTTGAAAATGGTATCACACTCCAACCAGCTGTCGCGCACCGAGTCGCGCCCAACCCGGTGCAGGTAATGCAGCACACCTTCCTGCTGATACGTGCTATCGGCGCGCAGGCCCTTTCCCTTCCCGGCCAGTTCCCGCCGGCTACGCAACAGGCTGTGCAGGTCCTGCTGCCACACGGTCGTAGGGCCAATACACAGCGACTCAGTGGAGTCGGCGGCCGTGTACACGCCCTGGTGCCGAGGCGGGAAAGCAGTCAAATCCGAACGGGTGGCCGGAAAGGGCTGAGCAAAATCCACCAACCATATCCGTTCGATTTGGATATCGTCGCAACCGCCCAGCAGCAGGGCACCCATACTCACTCCCAGCGCGCGTAACCAGCTCAGTGTTCCCATGCCATTGTATGCCGGCAGGGCACAAAAGGTAACCTCCAGGGGCCGCCACCAACGCTGGCTATCGCACCCTGGCCCGCCGCAACACCCGCGCAAACAGGCCCGGAGCCAGCCGCTTGAGCAGGACGGCCCAGGTTTCGCGGCCCCCAATGGCTACCTCGTCGCGCTCCTGGATTAGGGCACGCACGGCCCGGCGGGCAAACTCGGCTGGGGCCAGGCCGTTGGCGGTGGCTTCGTCCATCTGGCCCAGGGCACGGCCGTCGCCGGTCAGCGCATTCACCGACACGCCGGTATGAATAAAGCCGGGGCAGATGATGCTCACGCCCACGCCGCTGCCGTGCAGTTCGGCGCGCAGCGAATCGAAAAACCCGTGCAGCGCATGCTTGGCCGCCGAGTACGCGCTGCGGTACGGCGTACCAAACTTGCCCACCAGGCTACTGATGACCACCAGCCGGCCGCCGCCCTGCGCCAGCATGCCCGGCAACGCGGCTTTGCTCAGGGCCACCGGGCCGAAGTAGTCTACTTCCATCAGGCGGCGGTCGACAGCCAGCGAGGTTTCCAGGGCTAGGCTGCGCTGGCTAATGCCGCCGTTGTTGATGAGCACATCAAGCCGGCCAAAATGCGCCTGCACGGCCGCCACAGCTGCGTCGAAGGTGTCGGGCGCCGCCAAATCCAGCGGCAGCACCAGCGTTTCGGCCGGCGCGCAGGCGGTGGCTACTTGGTGCAGCGCCACCTCGTTTCGGGCCGACAGCACCAGCCGGGCGCCCTGCCCGGCCAGCTCCCGCGCCAGCGCCTCGCCAATGCCGGCCGAAGCCCCGGTAATCCAGACAACTTTTCCGCGAAACTCCATGCTACAGGTACTTCACCAGCAGCTCGACCAGCTTTTTCACCTTGGGGGTGTAGGGCGGGTACATGGCCTTGATGCCGGTGAAGCCCACGCGCTGCCGCATCACGCCTTTCTCGTTGCTGAATGCCAGGAAACCCGAATGCCCGTGGGCTTTGCCCAGGCCCGAGTTGCCCACGCCGCCCGTGGGCAGCTCGGGGTGTGCAAAATGCAGCACGGTCTCGTTTACGCCTGCGCCGCCCGCCGACATGTTCTCAAGCAAATAGCGGCGGTTTTCGGCGTTGGTGCTGAACACGTACTGCGCCAGCGGCTTGAGCCGGGCGTTAACGTAAGCCGCCGTTTCGCTCAGTTTTTTGAAGGTGAGCACGGGCAGCAACGGCCCAAAAATCTCTTCTTCCAGCACGCGGGCCGAAGCCGGCACGTTGGTCAGAATAGTGGGTTCGATGTAGTTCTGGCTGGCATCGACGGTACCGCCCACGGCCACCGTGGCGCCCTTGGTTTGCGCATCTTCGAGCAGGCCGGCCAGGCGAGCAAAGTGGTGCTCGTTCACGATGCGAGCCAGGGAATCCGACGCTTCAATACCTGCGCCGCTGGGGTTGTAGGCGCGCTCGATGGCGGCTTTTAGCTCCTGCACCAGCGCCGGCTGCACGCTTTCGTGCACCAGCAGGTAGTCGGGCGCCACGCAGGTCTGGCCGTTGTTGAGAAACTTGCCCCACACAATTTTCTCGGCTGCGTCGCGCAGGTTGGCAGTTTCATCTACCACGGTGGGGTTTTTGCCACCCAGCTCCAGCGTGAGGCCGCAGAGGTGCTCGGCGGCGGCGCGCATCACAATCTTGCCCACTTCGGGGCTGCCGGTGAAGAAAATATGGTCCCAGGGCAGCCTGAGCAGGTCGGTGGCCACTTCCTTGCCGCCTTGCAGCAGCAGCACCTCGTCGGGCCGGAACAGGTCTTCGCAGAGCTTTTGCAGCAGGGCCGATGTGGCCGGTGTTTGTTCGGCCGGCTTAATAACCACGGCGTTGCCAGCCGCAATGGCCGAAATCAATGGTCCTACCGCCAGGTAAAACGGGTAGTTCCAGGGCGAGATAATCAGCACCACGCCCTTGGGCTCGACCTGCACCCACGAGCGGGTGCCCAGCAGGGCCATACTTACGCCCACCGACCGCGGAGCCATCCACTTTTTCAGGTGCTTGCTGGTGTGCTTGAGCTCGACCAGCGAGGTCCAGATTTCGGTAAGGTCCGTTTCGGCGGTGGGCTTGCGGAAGTCAGCCAGCAAGGCCTGCTGAATATCCGTCCGGTGCGCATGCAGCCAGTTGCTGAGTTTAGCCAGCCGGGCCCGGCGCTCACTCACGCCCTCGCTGCGCAGCAGAGGTGCGCGTTGCCGCAAGGCATCAAACTGGCCCTGAAAAGGATTGAGCGTGGGGACTGCAAGGGCCTGGGCGGGCGCGGCAACAAGTGGCGAAGCGGGTGGTTGCATGGGTGGCAAGGCTAGGAAGGCGGGCACCGAAGCCGGCCTGCCAGAAAGATACGCGGCTTGCACAGCATTTTGTCGGCTCAGTCGTCAACCTCAGGGCACTTGGCTTGTTACCCAGTGCATCCACTTCGCGCGGTTGGTGTTACCTTTGCGGCCTTGTTCGCAGATTCCGCCCCCGCTAGCTGATTCCGTTGCTATCCCGGCCCACCGCATTTTCGCCCGCGGCGGGCTCATTATTAATTAGTTGTACGTTACGTGTCGTTCTTTACTTTTGGCCGGTCTCAGTGGCTGCTTGCGCCGCTCTTTCTTGGCCTAACTATTAGTAGCAGCCAGCCGGCCCTCGCCGCGCCCGTTTCTATTGATACTATTTTTGCCGCTTCTCCTGCCGATACCACCCGCGCTGCCGCGCTGCCGGTAGCCGCCGTGGCCGCTCCCAAGCCGGCCCCGTTCAATAATCCGCCGCACATCCATCCGCGCGACGCCAACGGCCGCGTTACCGACTACACCGTGGCGCCCGGGGTAACTTGGCACTACGAGAACACCAAGGCTTTCAGCTGGGCCTACCACATTCCGCGCGATTTGGGGCAGTTTCCCAAGTTCGCTTTCCAGTCCAAAAATAAGGGGACGCTGCTGGGCATCGCCGCCGGTTCGGTGGCGTTGTGGGCTCTAGACCAGGTAATTGTGGACGGCTCGCAGCGGTTTGGCCAGTTTGTCGGACTGAAGGCGGCCAGCACCCAGAAAACGCTGGTGTACATTCCCTTCCGGGTGGGCTCGGCGAATCTGCCGTTCGAATTCAACGCACCCGACAACCTCAACAGCACGTTCTATTTTCTGGGCGATGGCTGGACGCACCTGGCCGTGGCCAGCAGCTTCTGGATTTATGGCGGCATCAAGAAGGACAACCGCGCCCTGCGCACCTCCAGCCAACTCGGCGAAGCTATTTTCAGCACCGGCCTGGTGGTGCAGGTTACCAAGCGCCTCACCGGCCGCCAGAGCCCCTACGTGGCCACCCAGGACCGCGGCGAGTGGAACCTGTTTCCTTCCTACAGCACCTACCAGCACTTCGTACCCAACTACGACGCCTTCCCCACCGGCCACCTGGCCACGGCCATGGCCACAGTTACGGTCATCGCCGAGAACTACCCCGAATACCGCTTTGTGCGCCCCGTGGGCTACTCGCTGATGGGCCTGCTTGGCTACTCCATGCTCAACAACGGCGTGCACTGGGCCAGCGACTACCCGGTAGGCATTGCGCTGGGCTATGCCTTTGCCAAAATTGCCGTGCGCAACGGCCGCACCCGGGTAGAGGCCCCGGTTGATAGCACCATGGGCGCCGGCACGGGCTTTCGGGTATTGCCCCGGCCCAAGCGCTGGTACCGGCACGGGCAGTTTGCGCCCTACACCTACGGCCCGTTTACGGGAGCCAGCTGGTCGATTCGCCTGTAAATAAACGAAAACCGGCAGGCGGCCAATTTCGTTGATGGGTTACCAGTTTCCGAGCATACTTTTAGTGTACCGGACCACACGGCTCGCGCCGCCTTATCGTTACTGCTATGGCCGTCTACTTCCCGACTGTTGCCACCCCGCCCCTGGCCGAGAGCCGGGCCCAGTTGCGCCACCAGTTGGACCTGCTGGCCGATTTTTGGAACGCTTGCTCAGAGCAGGAGCTGAGCACCCGGCCCGGCCCCGGCCGCTGGAGCCGCAGAGAAATCCTGGGACATCTCATCGATTCGGCCCTGAACAACCACCGCCGCATTGTGGTGGCTTCTCTGGCCCCGCCGCCCCACCGGCTGCGCCCCTACGACCAGGAAGCCTGGGTGCGGGTGGCCGACTACCAGCACTACCCCTGCGCCGACCTGCTCACGCTCTGGACCAGCCTGAACACCCTCATGCTGCACCTGCTCGACCGCCTGCCCCCGCACCTGCTCGAAGCCCAGTACCTTACCCTGAACGGGAACCCCACTACACTGCACTGGCTCATCAGCGATTACGCCCTGCACCTGGAGCACCACGTGAGGCAGATTATCCACGGCGAGACCATTTAGCAGAGTATCCAACATCTGGCGGGGCCGGCCGAAGGTTGGATTAAGAATAGCTGCACGACGAAGGGTTGCATAAAAAAAGCCCGCTCCTACAGCAGGAACGGGCTTTTGCGTGCTTGCAAAGAGGCTTACTTGAACAGGCTCTTTTTTACGGTGCGGTTACCGTTTTCGTCGATTTTCACTTTCGTGCCGTTGGCCATCTTGATTTTCACCGACCCGTCGTCGTCGCGTTTCACTTTTGCACCGTTCATGTACTTGGTTTTGCGGTCGCCGTCCTCTTCGTTATCCACTTTCTTCACGCCCGAACCCTGACCTACGGTGCCGCGGCGCGTGGTGTTTGCAGAGGTGGTTGCAGAGGTAGTGGTAACCGTGCCGGGCGCCAGCGAGTAAGGGCCGTCGCCGTAGTTGGCGCGGTTAGTCGAGTAGGTGTTGTAGTAACCAGGGTTGTTAAGGTCGGTACGGATTTCGGTATCGGCCTCGTCGTTAATCTGGCGCAGGGCGGCGTAGCGGCCTACGGTGTCGCTTACGTAGCGGTTGTTGGCTTCGCCCAGGCGCTGGCCGCGGGTGTAGTAGGTGCGTTCGATGCGGGTAACCACGGCTGGGTCGCTCAACTTGAGGTCTTCGGCCATGCGGGCGGCAAGGCGGCGGGCTTCATCGTGCACGGCTACCGTGTCTACCGTGGTTGTGGTGGTAGTCGTGGTCGTGACGGTTTCGGGCGTGGTGGCGGTAGTGGTTTCAACTTTTTTATCCTGGGTGCAGGAAGCAGTGGCCAGTGCAGTGGCGGCCATCAGGCCAAGGATTTTGATGTTCATGTGCGGGGTACTTAAGAAGTGTAAAATGACGATGAAGCCACTTTTAGGGCCTGATACGGCGGGGCTTGCTGCGGGGTTATTGCCACTCCATTCGCGCCCGTGCCTTAAGCATTCACCACCGAGCCACCGTTGGGATGCAGGGTTTGGCCCGAGAAGTACGAAGCATCTTCCGAAGCCAGGAACACATAGGCGGGCGCTACTTCCGACGGCTGGCCGGCGCGGCCCATGGGTACGTCGTGGCCGAACAGCGGCAGCTTCAGCAGACCGATGCCGGTGATAAAGGGCGTCCAGATGGGGCCGGGCGCGACCGAGTTCACCCGAATACCTTTCTTAATGAGCTGCAACGACAGCGCCCGCGTGAATGCCGTAATAGCGCCTTTGGTCGCAGTGTAGTCAAGTAGCAGTTCGTTGCCCTTAAAGCCATTTACCGAAGCCGTGTTGATGATGGAGTCGCCTTCCTTCAGGTGCTTCACGGCGGCCCGCGAAATGCGGAACATGGCAATGATGTTTAGATTGAAGATGCTGTCGAGCTCTTCGTCCTTGATTTCCTCGAGCGAGTCGTGCCAGTTCTGCTCGGCAGCGTTATTCACGAGGATGTTCAGGCCGCCCAGCTCGGCCACGGTGCGGTCCACGATTTCCTGGCAAAAGGCGGGCTGCTTGAGGTCGCCGGGCAGCAGCAGGCAGCGGCGGCCGTGGGCCTGCACCAATTCCTGCACCATTTCGGCATCCTGCTGCTCGGTGGGGAAGTAGCAGATGGCCACGTCGGCCCCTTCCACGGCGAAGTGCACCGCCACGGCCCGGCCGATGCCGGAGTCGCCGCCCGTAATGAGGGCCACTTTGCCCTTGAGCTTATCGGCCCCTTTGTAGTCGGGCCGGATGAATTCAGGCTCGGGCGTCATCTTAAATTCGAGGCCGGGCTTACCAGCGCCCGCGTCCTGGCTCTGGGGAGGGAAAATGGTGGGTTTATCAGACATCAGCGAAAGAATAAATGGTTGAAAGAACTGTTGGGCTAACGGGCGGCTCTGGTGTGGGTTGCCGGAATGTAGCGTGGACTCTGCGAGTCCGCGCCTGGTCGGGACGGCCAGACCTTTTGCTCGTGCCAATAAGCCTGCCCAGTTGCGAACTCGCGGATTGCACGCTACAGCACCCTATGCCCGCACCACCCCTGGCGTACCTTTGCGGCGTTCGCTTCCCGCGTTGCTTGGGTTTCAGCGTTTCTTTTTTCTCTATTCGCCGCGCCTTATGCCGTCCAGCTCCTCCATTCGCCTCAATAAATTCATCAGCGAAAGCGGAATGTGTTCGCGCCGCGAGGCTGACCGCTACATTGCCGAAGGCGCCGTGCTGCTGAACGGCAAGCCCGCCCAAATTGGCGACCAGGTGGGCCCGCGCGACCGCGTGAGTGTGAACGGCCACAAGCTGGAGCCCCGCCAGGCCGAAGATGCTGTATACCTGGCCTTTAACAAGCCGGTGGGCGTCACGAGCACGAGCGAGCCGGGCGTGCGCGGCAATATCGTCGACTACGTGAACCACGCCGCCCGCGTGTTTCCCATCGGCCGACTGGACAAAGACTCGTCGGGCCTAATTTTCCTGACCAGCGACGGCGACATTGTGAACAAGATTCTGCGGGCCGGTAATCAGCACGAAAAAGAATACGTGGTGACGGTGGACCGCATCCTCAGCGACCGCATGCTGGAGGAAATGGCCGCCGGCATTCCCATGCTGGGCACGGTCACGAAAAAGTGTGTTATCCAGAAGGAAACGCCCTACATCTTCCGCATCACGCTGGTGCAGGGCCTGAACCGCCAGATTCGGCGCATGGTGGAGCATTTCGGCTACGAAGTGATGAAGCTGGAGCGCGTGCGCATCATGAATGTGAGTTTGAAAGGCCTGCCCGTAGGCGACTGGCGCGAGCTGACGCCCGAGGAATTGGCCGGCATCATGAAAATGGTAGCCAAATCGAGCGGCACCGAAGAAGCTTCGGGCGGCCGCCGCGGCAAGGCACCGGCCAGCAAAGCTGCCGCCAATGCCGCCGGCCCCGACGGCCAGCCCGGTAAGCCCAAGCCACGCAAGCCGGGCCCACCCACCATGTACAACCCCTCGGGCACCGGCTGGTGGGGCCCGCGCCCCGAGAAAGAAGCCCCCGGCAGCAAACCCATGCCCGGCAGCAAGCGCCCGGCCAAAGCTGGCCCAGGCGGCCCGAGCCGGTCGGGAGGGCTGGGTACGCGGCCTAAAGGCCCCGGAGCGGCAGGCGCCGCGCGCCCCAAAAGCGCGGGTGCGGGTGGTTCGGCGCGGCCCAAAAGCAGCGGTTCGGGCGCTGGCAGCCGCCCGGCTGGCCGTAGCGGTGCAGGCGGGCGCGGCAAAGGTCCGGCACGGCCCCGCTAAGCTTCTGCTGGAATTATCGTTGCCCTCTCCCCGTTAGCTTTCGGATGAAGCACCTTTTACTGTTGCTGTGCCTGTGCTTGCCCATGCTGGCAGCCGTGGCCCCGTCTGCGCTGCCACCCCTGCAAATTGCCGAACGGTTTGTAGCCTCAGCGGGCTGGGCCGAAATGAAGGACTACCTCTGCTGTGAAGTAGCCAGCCAAGCCAAAAAGCAGACCCTGGGCCAGCAGATTCCGGTGCGCCAGCGCCGCCGCTGCGAGCTCATACAACAGGACTCGGCCACGGCGGTAGTGGCGGTGGAGCTGCGTGACTCGGCCAGCCGGCGCGATTTTTACCTGCACTTCCGGCACGACAGCACCGGCTGGAAGCTGGGTGCCATACGGTCGCTGGCCATGACGCACCTGGGCCCGCCCATGGTGGCGCTGCTTACGGGCCTGCCCCGGGCCGAAGTGGCCGACTACGACCGCAAGCACCCCGATGCTAGCCACGCCTTCACGGTGGGCAACCTGCGCCTGTGGACCAGCGCCGACGCCGACATTGCCGCCCACTTCCACCGTCACCAAGCCGATTTTCAGAAGCTGCTGCGGCGCTTGCAGGTGGGCAAGTTCTTCGCCACTCCCCTGCCTAGCCCTAATGAGCCGGCCGCCGAGCAAGCCGCCAACGCCGACCCAGCGGTGCACACGCTGCTGCGACGTCTGTTTCTGGGCCGCGTCACGCGCCGGGGCACCGAGTGCGGCAGCTGTCTGACCTTCGTGATTGGCGGCAAAACCAATAGCTCGGTGGGTCTGCTCTACCAGCCCGAAGCCAGCAGCCTGCCAGCCATGTCGCCCAACGGCATCATCGTGCTGCGGCCGCTGGGCGAGGGTTGGTACTTATATAAAACTTCGTAGGGTAACCCGTCCTGCAGAGCGGCAGCGAAGCATCTCGCCTGCTGCAGTGACTGGTTTTTGACAAAGGATTACCAAACCAAGCGAGATGCTTCGCTGCCACTCTGCAGGACGTTCTGTTTGTGCACCAGATTTATGAAAAAAACCTCCCCTCCCGCTGTGCCAGTTGCGCCAGCCGAGAAAGACCAATTGCACCCGCGCAACCCGCACCGCGCGCCCTACGACTTCCCCCTGCTCAGCAAGGAAAGCCCGGCGCTGGCGGCGTATGTGCGGCCCAACCAATACGGCAACCTGTCGATTGATTTCGCCGACCCTACCGCGGTTAAAGCGCTGAACCGAGCTCTGTTGAAGCACTTTTATGAAGTAGAGCACTGGGACATTCCGAAAGGTTATTTGTGTCCGCCGATTCCCGGCCGGGCCGACTACGTGCATTACCTGGCCGACTTGCTGGCCGAAAGCAACGGCGGCGTGCTGCCGCCCGGAGAAGAAATCACGGTGTTGGATGTGGGCGTGGGCGCCAACTGCATCTACCCCATCATTGGCCGCCGGGCGTACGGCTGGCACTTTGTGGGCTCCGACATCGACGGCATTGCCGTGCGCGCCGCCCAGCAGATTGAGGCCGCCAACCCAGGCCTGGCCGGGGCCATCGAGGCCCGCCTGCAGCCGGCCCGCACCCGCATTTTCGACGGTCTCATACAATCGGGCGAGTTGTTCGACCTGACCATGTGCAACCCGCCATTCCACACTTCGGCCGCGGCGGCGGCAGCCGGCTCACAGCGCAAAACCAGCAGCTTGGGCACCGGGCGCGGCGCGCGGCCGGTGCTGAATTTTGGCGGCCAGAACAACGAGCTATGGTGCGAAGGCGGCGAGGCCAGCTTCATTCGGCGCATGGTGCAGGAAAGTGGCCGGCGGCCCCGCACCGCCTACTGGTTTACTTCGCTCGTATCGAAAAAAGAAACGCTGCCCGGCGTGTACCGCGCCCTGCAAACGGCCGGCGCTACCGAAGTGCGCACCATCGAAATGGCTCAGGGCCAGAAGAAAAGCCGGTTGGTGGCCTGGACTTTCCTTACGCCGGCGCAACAAGAAACCTGGCGAAAAACGCGTTGGGCCGCCGCGCAATAACCCAACCTAACGAACGACCTGATATATTGCGTATCTTCGTAGCAATCCACACCGCTTTTGGTGCTGCGTTTGCCACCAGTACCGAAAGCAACAACGAATTAGCAGCACAACACTATGGGTAGGTCTCAAGAGACATTTGGTAAAAAAGACAACGAGAAAAAGCGCGCGAAGAAGAAAACCGAGAAGGAAGAGCGCAAAGTTGAGCGCCAGGCCAACGCCAAATCCGGCGCGGCCTTAGAGGAAATGTTTGCCTACGTCGACGAAAACGGCAACATTACCTCCACCCCGCCCGACCCCACCAAGAAGCGTATCATCAAAGACGAGGACATCCGCATCAGCGTGGCTAAGCAGGAAGACCGCGAGCCCGAAGACACGCAGCGCACTGGCAGCGTTACGTTCTTCAACTCGTCGAAAGGCTACGGCTTCATCCGCGACTCGCAGACGCAGGAGAGCATTTTTGTGCACGCCAACGCCTTGGGCGGCCTCACCATCAACGAGAACGACAAGGTAACTTTTGAAGTCGAGATGGGCCCAAAAGGCCCCAACGCCGTGCGCGTGCGCATGGGTGGCGCGACGCCTCCCCCGGCAGCCGCACCAGCAGCTCCAGCTGCCGAGTAGGTTTCGCTCCAGCAGTTCGATAGCAAAAAGCCCCGCCCCCAGCTTCAACAGCTGTGGGGCGGGGCTTTTCGTTTGTCATTCCATCTAGGCGTCGGCGTCCATGGCAGCTAGGTTGCTTTCGGCCGCGTCGGCATCGGCGGTGGTAGTCGCATCGGGGCGGGCAGGCAAGTCGCTGCCGCTTAAGCACTTGGCCAGGTAGCCCACACCCAGGGCCACAAGGGCAGCCCCGCCCAGCATCTTTTGGGCAGTACTAAGTTTGGTTTTGCGCAGGCCTTTTATGGATTTAGCGGCGCCGCTCAATAGGGTAGTGCTCTTACCGGGTTTGCTCTTCTTGGCTTTGTTCTTGGTCTTTTTCATAACGGGGTGATGGGTTGGTTGGGGAAAGGAGGTGATAGCCGTTTACTCTTCGGCCGACGCTTGGGGGCGCTTATGGGGCTTGCGCGGCTTGGCTGGCCTGGCCTCATCGGCCGGAACCAGGTTGGCAGCAGGCTTTTCCGGTGTTTCCCCGGCGTCGTGTAGGGCGAGGTAAGCCAGGCCCGCCGCGGTCAGTGCCAGGCCGCCCACCAGCTTTTGGCCGGTGCTCAGCTTGCCAATTTCGCGGCTCACCTTCCGGAACTTCTTTAGCGAAGCGTACGCCAAGTCCAGAACATCTGCTGAGACCCTGTCTTTTTTCGAGTGCTTCTTTTTTCCTTTGGGCATGAGGGTGGATTGGACAATGGTTTCGAGCAGGAACTGAAGTGGAAAGGCCATACCAGATTACAGGAAGTGCCCACGGCCGGGGCTAGGACGGATGTAGACACGGGTATTCGCAAGGCGCGCCCGGAAGGTTGTGGCAAATAGCTGGAAGCGCGACTGTACCACCTACAGGAGCGGGTGAACTCCCGGTATCAACCAGCGCTACACCATCGCAAACCTTTGCGGATAAATACGGCACAATTTCAAGGCTGATTTTAACCCAGCAAATACGAGTTGGGAAGGCCAAAAAAATTTACCCGAAATCGGATTGTTTTTTATCCGATGCCTGCTTGTTTTTCAAGCAGCCGAAAGGGCCGGTTATTACCGCCACCGAAGCTAAAGCACCGAAAAAGTGGCTTCTAAAGCTTCACAAGTAGCTATTGAATATCGTGTGCCGTAAGCGTGCAGTTTGCTGACTGCCTACTGTAGCAGCTACTGAAACGGGCTTTACTTCTGGTGAAAATGCCTCTAGCTTGCGGCAGAAACCAACTCAAAAAAACGGGGATTTCGGCAGCATTCGAGCGGCCCTGCTCTGGTGCCGGACACCACTGCAAGGTGGCTGGTACAGTCCCTGGTTCGTGTGTACTTCTGGTTTTTGCCGCCGCTCTGCGCGGCCCTTTGACTTCCGGCTTTCTCTTCACTTTCCAAATTCCCACACCTATGAAAAAACGTACGCTGCTTACCCTCCTGGCCCTGATGACGGGCGTGCTGCTGCCACGGCACAGCCAGGCCCAGGGGTCTATTCCGTTCACCATCAACAACACGTCGCCGTTTGCCGACACCGATTTGTACGTGGCCATTGTGGGCATCGACCCCAGCAACAACCACGTTTGGATAAACGCGGCCAACAGCCAAGTGCTGCCCATGAGCACCGGCTACAACGCCGTCACCGGGCCCACCATCAACGGCAACACGGGCCCCGGTCAGAACTCGAAGTACGCGGCTTGCTTCACTAAGCTCAGCAACATTCCGAACCATACGTTTACGCTGCCCTACATCGCCGGCTGCCGGGTGTACATCTCGCGCGGGCAGCAGCTGTACTTCTACTTTTTTGGGGCCAACGGGTCGCCGTCGGGCTACACCGCTCCCAACCCGCAAAGTCCCACCGACCCCAACACGGGCATTCTCTATGAAACCATTGAGCTGACCAACAACGGCGGCGGCTTCTTCGGCAACACCACGCGTGTCGACGCCTTTGCCTATCCCATGGGCCTGGAGCTGTACGGCAACGGCTATTACAAGAAAACCGGCGAGCTGAAATCGGCCGCCGACATCGTGGCGGCCTACAAGGCCAACGTACCCGCCGAATTCCAGGGCACGGTGAACAACACAACGGGCGTTATCAGCTTCCCGAGCAAGACGGCCGCGTTCTATGACGGCACCAACGGCACCACGGCCGGGCCTTACGGCAACTACTTCAAGCCCTACCTCGACGCCATTTGGGCCAAGTACAAGAACGAGGACTTGATTTTCAACGCGGGCAACGCCGGGGTGTTCAAGGGCCGCGTGGGGGCCGATAACCGCCTCGTGGTGGTGGGCCAGTCGGGCGCCTACCTCAACCGCACGGGCATCATCACCCGCGAGCCCACCACGCAGGAGGCTTTCGAGGGCAAGGGCGTGCTGGCTACCCGCAACGTCGACGGCGACTGCGACCTCGTGGTGCAGGCCCAGATTACGGCCGCCGTCAACCGTCACGCCATCAGTACGGCGGCCGGGGCAGCGGGCCAGCAGAACTTCTACAACGTGGCGGGCTTTTACCAGGCGGCACCCATGAACTACTACGCTCGATTCTGGCACCTACCGGGCGTCAGCGTGGATAATCTGTCGTACGGCTTTGCTTATGATGACGTGGCCGACCAGTCGGCAACTCTGCAAACGCCGCAGCCCACCAAGGTAGTGGCTACGTTTGGCGGCTTCGCCGGGCAGGCCCCGACGGCGCAGGCAATACCGGGCAAGCTGGAGGCGGAGAGCTTCTCGGCCCAGTCGGGCACGCAGACCGAGGTCACCACCGACACCGGCGGCGGGCGCAACGTGGACTACTTCGAAACCAACGACTGGCTCGACTACGCCGTGAACGTGGCCACGGCCGACACCTACACCGTGGGCTTCCGGGTGGCCAGCGCCACCGGCGGGGCTACGCTGCAGCTGCGCAACAGCGCGGGCGGCGTGCTTAGCAGTGTGGCCGTGGGCAACACCGGCGGCTGGCAAAGCTGGCAAAGCTGGCAAACGATTAACGCCACTGTAACCCTGCCCGCCGGCAAGCAAACCCTGCGCGTGTTCGCCGCCGCCTCGACGGGCTGCAACCTGAACTGGCTCAACTTCGCCACGACCACGGCCAGCTTCAGCCGACAGCTGGAGGCCGAGGCGGCCAACGTGAACAACGGCATGACCGTTGAAGCTTGCACAGACGCGGGCGGCGGGCAGAACATGGGCTACATCGACGCCGGCGACTACCTGGTGTGGAACGCCGTCAACTTTCCCACCACCGGCACCTACCTCATCGAGTACCGCGTGGCCAGCGGGGCCAGCGGCGGCACTATTTCCTCGGACTTGAACGCGGGCAGCATCCAGTTTGGCAACACGGCCATTGCCGGCACCGGCGGCTGGCAGAACTGGACCACCGTGTCGAAAACCGTTACTATTAACGCCGGCACTTACAACTTCGGCATCTACGCCCAGACTGGCGGCTACAACCTCAACTGGGTCCGCATCTCCAAGCAGGGCGCGGCCCGCACGTCACTGACCACCACCCGCGCTACGGAAGCTACGCTAGCCATTTACCCCAACCCGGCAACCGACCACCTGACCCTGGCCGCCGGGCCCGAATTTGCCGGCAGCCAGCTCAGCATTATGAGCGTGGAAGGCCGGCTTGTGTGGCGCGGCACCTACCGCGGCGAAACGGTGGACGTGTCGGCCCTGCGCCCCGGCCTCTACACGCTGCTGGCCCAAACGGCTGATGGCCGCAAAGTCGTGAGCCGCTTCAGCAAGGAGTAGCCTTTCGGTGAATTCCGAAACGTCATGCTTCGCTGCACTCTGCATGACGTTCGGATTTGCCTTCTCCCTTTCACCGTACCCATTTCACTTCATCCATTTCCAAACCCACCCTGCTCTCATGAAACAAACTTTTACCCGGCTATTTCAAGCCGCCGCAGTGGCCCTGACCTGCGCCACCGCCCACGCCCAAACCTACCAGCAGGTGTGGGCCGACGAATTCAATGGCACGGCCGTGAACACCTCTAACTGGGTTTTTGAAACCGGTGGTGGCGGCTGGGGCAACAACGAAAAGCAGTATTACCAGGCCTCCAACGCCACGGTGGTGAACGGCGAGCTGCAAATCACGGCCCGCAAGCAGAGCGTGGGTGGCATGCCCTATACCTCGGCCCGCCTGAAAACCCAGGGCCTGAAGCAGTTTGCTTTCGGGCGGATGGAGGCGCGCATCAAGACGCCGCTGGGGCAGGGGTTGTGGCCCGCCTTCTGGATGCTGGGCAGCAACATCAACACCGTGAGCTGGCCCCGTTGTGGCGAAATCGACATCATGGAACAGGTGAACGCCGACAGCCGCAACTACGGCACCGTGCACTGGGACAACAATGGCCACGCCCAGTACGGCGGCAATGTTGCTACCGCGCCCAACGTGTACCACGTCTACAGCATCGAGTGGACGCCGAGTTACATCCGCTGGTTTGTGGACGGCGCCAAGTACCACGAAATTAACATTACCAACGGCACGGGCGGCACCGAGGAGTTCCAGAAGCCCTTTTTCCTGCTGCTGAACCTGGCCGTGGCCGGCGACTGGCCCGGCCAGACCGTGGACGAAAGCAAGCTGCCCGCTACCATGAACGTGGACTACGTGCGGGTGTACCAGCTCACAAGCTCGCCCCCGCCAGCTACGTCGGTCACGCTGCAGGCCGAAAGCGCCAACGTGAACAACGGCATGGTGGTGGAAGCCTGCTCCGATGCGGGTGGCGGGCAGGACATGGGCTACATTGATGCCGGCGACTACCTAGTCTGGAACAACATCAACTTCCCCACCAGCGGCACCTACAACATCGAATACCGCGTGGCCAGCGGGGCCAATGGCGGCACCATTTCCTCGGATTTGAACGCCGGCAGCATCCAGCTGGGCAGCACGGCCATTCCCGCTACCGGCGGCTGGCAGAACTGGACCACCGTGTCGAAAACCGTGAACGTGAACGCGGGCACCTACAACTTCGGCGTGTATGCCCAAACCGGCGGCTACAACCTCAACTGGGTCCGTATTACCAAAGTAGCAGCCCGCACGGCACTGGCTACCACGGCCGAAGCTAACGTTGTGGCCAGCGTGTACCCCAACCCGGTGCGCGACCACCTGAGGCTGGAGGCCGCCCCGGAATTCCTGGGTGGCGAGGTCAGCATTCTGAGCCTGGATGGGCGCACGGTGTGGCGCGGCATTTACCGCGGCGAAACCGTGGACGTGTCGGCCCTGCGGCCCGGCCTCTACACCCTGGTGGTAGCGGCCAAAGGCCAGCCCCGGCTGGTGAGCCGCTTCAGCAAAGAGTAACCCTTGACGAGGAGCCGGCACCGCTGGCTCCTCTTTTTTGGCTTCGGCCGTTTTTCCTTCCTCACTTCTTTCCGAACTATGAACAAACTGTATGCAACCGGGCTGACTGCGGCCCTGATACTCGCGGGGCTGAGCCCTGCGCTGGCCCAGGGCCAACGCCCGGCCGAAGGCTCCGGCTACGACCTCGGCACCCGCCAGGAGCTGGTGCGCCAGCTCGAAACCCAGGTGGCGGCGGGCCTAGCCCAGCGCACCACTCCTGCCGTGACGCTCCGGGTGGCCGCCGGCAAAGCCTTCAGCGGGCAAGTGAACTACCGCGAGGACCTGGACAAATCCGGCGAGTACGTGGTGGGCAACCTGGCGGGCGTGCCGGGCTCGTCGTTCCAGCTGCGCATTGAGGGCACGACGGTGGAAGGCAATATTATTCTGCGGGCCAGCCACCAGGCTTACCGTTACTCGGCCGATGCGCGGGGCCACGTTTTCGTGCAGGCCGTGGACATTAACAAGGTGGTGTGCATCGACTACAACAAGCCGCTGGGCTACCGCGACCCGGCCCCGGCAGGTGGCGCGGCCAACCGCGCCGCCGTGGTGTCGCTGCAGAGCTACCCGGGCGCGCGGGGCTGCATTCTGCTCGACACGGACGGCTATGCCCTACCCGCCGGCACCGGCTGGAACAACGGCAACGCCTACAACGCCCCCTCGGCCAACATGACCGATGCCAACGTGCAGGCCATGTGGGAACTGGTGAGCGAGGATTTTCGCCCCTTCAGCCTGAACGTGACCACCGACGAGAACGTGTTCAACGCCTACCCCAAGTACATGCGCATGCGCTGCGTGATTTCGCCGGGCAGCGGCCCCACCATTGCCAACGGCGCGGGCGGTGTGGCCTACCTCACGTCCTTCCGAAACAACGACGACACGCCCTGCTGGGTGTTTATGAGCGACCCCAAATCGGGGGGTGAAGCGGCATCGCACGAGGTGGGCCACACCCTGGGCCTGAGCCACGACGGCCGCATCAGCCCCAGCGAGGGGTACTACACCGGCCAGGACAATGCCGGGGCCTGGGCCCCTATTATGGGCGCGGGCTACTACAAGCCCGTCACGCACTGGAGCCGCGGCGAATACAACTCGGCCAACAACCAGGAAGACGACCTCGCCATCATGGCGGGCGCGACCTACAACGTGGGCTACCGGCCCGACGACCACAGCAACGGCATTGCCGGCGCCACCAACCTCGCCCGCAACGGCGCCGGCCTGTCAGGCAACGGCGTCATCGAGCGCACGGCCGACCAAGACTACTTCGCCTTCGCCACCGGCGGCGGCACCGTTAGCTTCAACGTGAACACCGTGGGCCGCTACGGCGACCTCGACATCGTGGCGCGCCTCTTCAACAGCGGCGGCGGGCTGATTGGCACCTACGACACCCAGGGCGGCGGCAACCTGAACGTGTCGTTCAGCGCAAGCCTGGGCGCGGGCACCTACTACCTCCAGATTGACGGCACCAGCTCGGGCAACCCCGCCACCGACGGCTACTCCGACTACAGCTCGCTGGGCACGTTCAGCATCTCGGGCTCGGCCCCGGCGCCGAGTGGCGGCGTGGCCACCATGTACCGCGACTGCAGCTACGACGGCACTGCCGTGGCCCTGCCGGTGGGCGACTACAACTTGGCCGCCCTGCAAGCCCGCGGCATCCTCAACGACGACGTTTCTTCACTGACCGTGAACGGCGGCTACCAAGTGGTGCTCTACGAAAACGACAACTTCACCGGCGGTGCGCTCACCGTGGGCGCCAGCAACTCCTGCCTGGTGAACAACCCGCTCGGCACCACCAACTGGAACGACAAAACCACTTCCCTGCGGGTGCAAACCGCCACGGCCAGCTTCAGCCGGCAGTTAGAAGCTGAAGTGGCCAACGTGAACAACGGCATGATGGTGGAAGGCTGCACCGATGCCGGCGGGGGCCAGGACATGGGCTACATTGATGCCGGCGACTACCTGGTGTGGAACAGCATCAGCTTCCCCACCACCGGCACTTACCTGATTGAGTACCGCGTGGCCAGCGGGGCCAATGGCGGCACCATTTCTTCGGATTTGAACGCGGGCAGCATCCAGCTGGGCAGCACAGCCATTCCGGCCACCGGCGGCTGGCAGAACTGGACCACCGTCTCGAGAACCGTCACCATCAACGCCGGCACTTACAACTTCGGCATCTACGCCCAGACCGCCGGCTACAATGTCAATTGGGTCCGCATTTCCAAGCAGGGCGCGGCCCGCACGGCGGCCCCGGATAAAGCAGAAGCAGCGCAGGCTGCGGCCATACTGGAAATCTACCCCAACCCGGTGGCCGACAAGCTTTACCTCCGTACCGAAGCGGTGCAGGTCGGTACGCAATACCGCATTCTGAACGCCTATGGCAAAACGGTGGGCAGCGGCACCCTCACCAACGACTCAGTTGATGTTGCGGAACTACCTACCGGCATGTACACGGTGGTGGTAACCAGCCCGGGCCAGCCCACCGCTACCCGCCGATTTGTGAAATAGCTGAACCTGCTTTGGTGGTTAATAAGAAAGGGCTGCCCGCGCGGGTGGCCCTTTTTTGGTGGCATATTTGCCCAACATCCGGACGTATGGCTAGTTTCCTTGATTCGCTGAATGCCTTACAGCCGCTGAGCCCGGCCCTGACAGCGGCCATTGAAGCCGCCATTGTAGCCGAGGAGCTGCCGGCCCACCACGTGCTGTTGCGACCCGGGCAGGTAGCGCGGCGGGTGTATTTTCTGGAAACCGGGCTGGTGCGGGGCTACACCCTGCTGCACGGCCGCGAAATATCCTCGTGGTTTATGCAGGCGGGCGACTTCGTGATTTCGATTCTGAGCTTCTTCACCCAGCAGCCGTCCGAAGAAACCCTGGCGCTGCTGGAACCGGCCCGCGTGCATTCCATCACCTACGACCAGCTCCAGCGCCTGTACCACGACTTCCCCGAGTTCAACTACTTCGGCCGCCGGATTCTGGAGAAGTACTACGTGCTCAGCGAGCAGCGCGCCCAGCACCTGCGGGCCCGCACCGCCGCCGAGCGCTACCACCTGCTGCTGCGCGAGTTCCCGACAGTTTTTCAGCGCGTGGCCCTGCACCAGATAGCCTCGCACCTGGGCATGGCTCCCGAAACCCTGAGCCGCCTGCGCAACAAGGCCGGCTGAGGCGTGACGAAAATGACATTCGTCATGAAATAGCTTCGGGCTGCCGGGCACCTTTGGGGCATTATTCCACGCTAACCCCCTCGTGCCGTGCGCCTACCCTATTTCGCTCCGCTGCGTTTTCTGACCCTGCTGGCCCGCCGACTGGCTCCTGGCCGGTGGTGCCCTGGCACACTGCTGCTAATGCTTTGCTTAGCTGGCTTCGGCGCCTCGGCCCAGGTCACCAGCGCCGAGGCCAATGGTAAGCAGCTGCAGCAACAGCATCCGGAGGACTCGGCCAGCGCCGACACCCACTTCCAGCAGCTGCTGGGACATTACCACCAGCAGCCCGACAAGCGGATTGTACCCCTGACCATCAATTACCTGAACCGGCATACTGTCGACTCGGCCCAGATTATTGCCCTCCAACGACAGTGCAACATCCTGGCTGGGTTTCTGACGGCGCTGCTGGCGCAGGACACCACCCTGCGCCAGCAACTGCGCGAGCTACACCCCCGGATTACCGACCCGGGTTGCCGCGGGTTTGTGGCGGAAATATTGACCCTGACGCCCGACCAGCTATTTGCCAAAATGCCGCTGATGCCCGCTTACAACGACGTGGCCTGGGCAGCATACGGGGCCACCGGCGACACGCGCTATCTGCAGCTGGTGCTGGGCAACTGCCGCTACGCAGCCGAGCGCAAAAGCCTCAACCTATACCTTACCGGGGCCAGTGCGCGCTGGTCGTTGTGCAGCATGGCGCAGCAGGATGCGCAGGTCAAAAGCTATTTACTGGCCCAACGAAATTCGCCGGAAGCTAGGCTGGTTTTACGGTCGACGCCGGCAGCCCTGCGCCAGCAGATAACCGAGGGAATAGCCCGAACCCAGCAGCACGGCGGCTGGCAGCCTTAGGCTGCCCGCGCGCCAAAGAAGGGTGGACCGCCCAGGCCCTGGCCGCAACCGGCAATAGCCGTCAATGAGCACTTGCTACCTTGCGCCGATGAATAAACTGTTTCTATTACTTTTTGGGCTGGCCACGGCCGGCGATTTGCTGGCCGTAAGCTTACCGGCCTATGCCTCGTTGGCGTACCTCTGCAAACCGCTGCTGCTACTCAGCCTCGGGCTGTATTACTACCGGGCTGCGCCACACCCGGCCCGGCTGGTGCTGGCGGCTCTGGCGCTGTCGTGGCTCGGCGATGTACTCTTATTGTTTCAGGCGCGGCAGGAGCTGTTTTTTATGGGCGGGCTGGTTTCGTTTCTGGCCGCCCACGCCTGCTACATCGGGGCCTACCGGCAGCACCAGTGGCCGGGGCCGGGGCGGGCTCTGGGCTGGCGCATGGGCGTGGGCCTGCCCGTGGTAGTGGCCGGCCTGGCGCTGCTATCGGCGCTATCGCCGGGCCTGGGGCCGCTGCGGCTGCCCGTGCTGGGGTACGCCGTGGTGCTGGTGCTCATGGTGCTGGTGGCCACCTACCGCGCCGGCCGTACCACCGCGGGCAGCTTTGCCCTGGTAAGTGCCGGGGCGGCGCTGTTCATGGGGTCCGACTCGCTGCTGGCGCTCGACAAGTTTCTGGAGCCGCTGCCCGGTGCGGGCTTCTGGGTGATGCTCACCTACTGCGCGGCGCAGCTCAGCATTGTGGCCGGGCTGCTGGCTCACGAGCGGGCAGTGGGCCCAGCCCGGCGGGTGGCGTAGCCAGCCGCAAGCAACCGCCGGGCCCGCTGCCCGGCATACCACGCCAAAAGGCCGCAGCCACTGGTGGGCTGCGGCCCTGGTGGCCGGCGGCACCCGCAAAGGGGTAGTAGAGCTGCCCGGCCACCACCAGCGGAGGCGCGGCCCGGGCTAGTTTTCCATGCGCGACCGTTCGCCCTCGATGCCGGTGCTGCGGCGCTGGCTAGCTTTCACGCGCTGGTTGCCAAACTTGTAGCTGAAGTTGAGTTTCACGAAGCGGCTTTCCACCTTGTCGAGGTTGGTGGAGTTTATGCCACCGGCCAGCACGTCGTAGCTGTTCTGCTGGGTGTTGAGCACGTCGCTAACGTTGAGCGTGAGCGTAGCGGCCTCCTTGAACAAGGACTTCGAAACGCCGAAGCTGCTGCTGAAACGGGCGTGAAAGGCCACGCCGCCAAACGTCATCGGCGACATGTAGTTGGCCGAGGCTTCGGCTTTCAGGCCGTAGGGCAGCTTGACGGTGTGGTTGGTGGCCAGGTAATACGAGGGCCGGGCGGTGTTCAAACCCACTCCCGCGCTGCTGATGCGGGCATACTCCAGGCCCAGCGTGGTAGAGGTGAACCACTTGCCGCCCAGGAATGGCTTGCTGAGCGTGGCGCTGGCCGAGAGCGACTCGGCCCGGCCCAGGTTTTGGAAGGAATGTACCACCACTTGCGTAGCAGCGTTGCGCCGGTAGCTTTCCGTCAGCACATCGGTGTGCAGGCCGTAGCTGATGGACGTGGTGAGCAGGTTGTTGTAGGAGTGCGTGAACTCGAAGTTGTGCGAGAATGAGGGGCGGACGCCGGGGTTACCCTGGGCATAGCTGTAGGGGCTGATGTAGGTGAGAAAGGGGTTAACCACGCCAAAGGCAAACCGGTCAATCTTGCGGCTATACGACAGGCCCACCTGCGTTTTCTCCGACACGTTGTACTGGCCCGACACGCTCGGGAACAGGTTCAGGTAGTGGCGCTCGGTGGCTTGGCCGGTGGTAAGCGACGTGCCAAGCGTGTTGGTTTGCTCGGCACGCAGGCCCAGCTGCACGTTCACCTTGCGCACCGTGCGGCTGAAAGTGCCGTAGGCGGCGTTGATGTTTTCGCGGTACACGAAGTGGTTGGTTTTGCCCAGGTCGGCGGTCCAGGGTTGGCCAGCGGTGGCCTGTTCCCACCGAATGTCGTTGTCGGTGCTGGTGAAGGTGGTTTTCAGGCCGGCCTCCAGGGTGCCTTTGTAAAGCGGCTGGGCATAGTCGGCCTTGGCCGAGTACACGGCGTTGCGCACCGGCGTGTTGTCGCGCAGCAGGCCAGCGGGGCTTGTTTGCTGAAAGTCAGCATCGAAAAAGCGCGTGTTGTAGTCAGTGCGGGCGTTTTTGGCATAGCCAAAGTAGTCGGCGTTCAAACTCAGGGTGCGGCCGGTGGTGTCGAGCTTGGTTTTGTAGTACACGTTCACCGAGGGGCTCAGCACCTGCGTTGTGCCCAGCGTGCGCACCCGCGACACTGCCAGCGGCGCACTGGCGGCAGTGCCGCTGAGCACGGCCAGCGTCTGGCCGTCGCGGTCGCGGGTGTTCAGCAGGCCCTTCACCAGGATGCCAGCCGAGGTGGTTTTGCTTAGCTGGTAGTCGAGGCCCAGCTTGGCCGAGTTGTTCTGCTGCTGGCGCACCTCCCGGCCATTTTCACGAATGTCGAACTCGCCGCTGTTGCTGCGCACGGCGCTGGTGCTGGCGTAGGTTTGGTTTTGCAGGCGGTCGAGGCTACCGTACACGTTCAGCTTCTCGGTGCGGTGGTTGAGGCTGAAGCCGGCGTTGTAGCGGCCGTACTGGCCGGCGCCGAGGCCCCCGGTGGCCACGCCGTTGGTGCCCAGCTTGCGGCTTTTGGTGGTGATGATATTGATAATGGCGCTGCCATTGGCGTCGTAGCGGGCCGACGGGTTGGCGATGATTTCGACCTGGTCGAGGGTGCTGCCGGGCATGGCGCTGAGCAGGTTTTTCAGGTCCTCGCCGCTCAGGTTGGTGGTTTTGCCGTCGAGCAGCACCGCCACGGTTTTGCCGCGAAGCTGGAAGCCGGCCCCGCTTTCGAGCACGCCGGGAGCGCGGCCCAGCACGTCGTAGGCCGTGCCGCCGGCGGCAATGGGGCTGGCGGCCACGTTAAGTACCAGCTTGTCGGCCCGCTGCTCGATGAAGGGTCGCGTAGCGGTCACGGTCACGCCTTTCAGCAGCTGGCGGTCGGCGGCTACGCGCAGCAGGGGCAGCGTGGCGGCGTGGTCAGCAGCGATGGTCACGGCTACCGGCGCGCCGGTTTTGTAGCCCAGGTAGCGCACCCGCAGCTCGTAGGCCCCGGCCGGCACCGCTTCGAAGCGGTACGCGCCTTGCTCGTTGGTGACGGTGCTGAGCACGTTTTTGGCGTCGCCGGCCGTTTGCAGCAACACCGTGGCGAAGGGCAGCGCCTGCTGGCTCAGGCTGTCGGCCACCGTGCCCGAGAGCGGCTGGGTTGTAGCGGGGCGTAGCGCCTTGGTAGCAGCGGCAACGGGCGTTTGGGCAAGGGTGGCAGCAGGCACAGCGGCTAGGGCCGAGAAAAGCAGAAAAGAGGCGGTGGCAGTTTTCATGACGAAGAAAAAGGAGGTTGCTGGATGAGTAACCCTAGCCGCTAACCGGCTGGGAATGGGACAAAGCAACGACGCCCCCAAAGCCTTTTTTCTGCTTTTTCGACTACACCCGGCCACTTTCCGACGAAAGCAAGCCGGCCCATTTTTAGTCGAAAAAATCCCCGCATTGGTCGAAAAATCACCTACCCAACACTGCCCCGCCGTCCAAAACCTACCACCTTCGCCCCATGCAACCCACCGTGCCATCCAACCGGCCCAGCCGCTTCCCGCTCATCTTCGAAATCCTGGTGTGGAGCCTCTACGTGGGCCTCTACAAGTACGGCGTCTACCTGGAGGAGGCCGCGCATCTGCACCGGCCCGCCCGGACCAGTTTCCCCTACCCGCAGCTGATACTCTTTGCCCTGCTGGCCACGGCTTACGTGCTGCCCTGGTACCGCTGGCTGGTGCCGCGCCTGCTGCGCCAGCAGCGCTACGGGTTGCTGGCCGTGGGCTCGCTGCTGTATTTGTGGTGGGGCATCAAGCTGAATATTTGTCTCGCATCCTTGCTATTCCTCCCCGTGGCGGCACCGCCGGCGCTGGTCGATTTCTACCACTTCTACGCCTCGCTCAAACCGGCGCAGCTGCTGGGCGTGCAAAACCCGGTGCTGCCGCTGTTGCTGACCGACATGCTGGCGTTCGGCTGCGTGGCCTTTGTGCGCGTCGCGTTTGAGCAGGAAATGCGCCGCCGGCTGCTCGAGCGCGACCACCTGGCCCTGCAGCTGGCGCAGCTCAAGAGCCAGCTGCAGCCCCACTTCCTCTTCAACACCCTCAACAGCATCTACGGCCTGAGTTTGGCCGGCTCGCCCGAAACGCCGCGCTTCATCCTGCTGCTCTCGGAGCTGATGCGCTACGTACTGTACGACAGCGGCCGCGAGTACATTGCGCTGCCCGAGGAAATCACCTTTCTCGAAAACTACTTCGAGATGGAGCAGCGCAAGTACGCCGGGGCCAGCATCACTTTCGCTACCGTTGGCGCGGCCGATGCCGCCACGTTGCAGGTGCCGCCGCTGCTGCTGCTGCCGCTGGTCGAGAACAGCTTCAAGCACGGCCGCCACCACTTTTCCGACAAAGCCAGCGTCACGGCCGTGCTCACTGCCAAGCCCGGCCAGCTGCACTTCTTGGTCGAAAACGACCTGCTGCCAGCCATGTCCGCGGCCACGCCGGGCGCACGCCGCAGCGGCGGCATCGGGCTGGTGAATATCCGCCAGCGGCTGCAGCTGTATTACCCCAACGCCCACGAGCTGGTGCTGACAGAGCAGGACGGGAAATATCGAGCCGAGTTGACACTGCACGTGTCGTAGCGTGGACTTTTAGTCCGCGCGTGGTAGGTTCGTGGCCGTTTTTATTCGCGGACTAAAAGTCCGCGCTACGCCCCATGCCTAGTCCCACCCGCTGCCTTGTTGTTGATGATGAGCCGCTGGCCCACCAGGTTCTCACGCAGTTCATTGCCCAAACGCCCGGCTTGGTGCTAGCCGGCACCTGCCGCAACGCCATGGAGGCCCACGAGCACCTTACCAGCCAGCCCGTCGACCTGCTGTTTCTCGACATCGAAATGCCGCTCATGAATGGCCTGGCCTTCATGCGCACGCTCAAAAACCCACCTAAAACCATCATCACCACCGCCTACCGCGAATACGCCTACGAAGGCTACGAGCTCGACGTGCTCGACTACCTGCTCAAGCCCTTCAGCTACGAGCGGTTCGTGAAAGCTGCAGGCCGCCTGCAGCCGGCTGCTGTTGCGCCGGAGGAGGAGAAAGCGCTGCTGCTGAAAGACCAGGGCAGTTTGTTCAAAGTCTCCTACCGCGATATTCTGTTTGTGGAAGGCTGCAAGGACTACGTGAAAGTGGTGACGGCCGCCAAAACCCACCTGCACCACGCCACCATGCAGGCCATGGCCGACCAGCTCGGCGAGACCTTCGTGCGGGTGCACCGCTCGTTTATCGTAGGGGCCGCCCACATCCGCCTCCTCCAGCCCGAGCAGGTAGTGCTCACCGATGGCAGCCTGATTCCCATCGGTAATTCCTACAAGCCCGAGCTGCTGGCCTGGTTTAAGAAGTAGCCGGGGCTGCTAGTAGTAATCGGCCAGCTTGCACGGCTGCGCCGGCTCGTACACCTAGCCGTTTTTCATCACCAGCTGCACCCTGTGCACCCCGCCGGCACAGCCCGCCCGGCGCCTACCCGAACCCAAGCAGCGCCGCTTTGGCCGGGCCATGCGGCAGCGGGCCCGCTTCGTGCCTAGCTTTGTCGATTCTACTCCCATCAAATTGGTTAAATGAAGCTTTTTACTACCCTTAGCGCCGCTTGGGCGCTTTTCCTGCTGCTGCCAGCCTGCGCTTTGGGCCAGCAAAACTTCCAGCCTGCCAAAGTCACTACCCTTGCCGGCGACACGCTGCGGGGCTTCATCAACTACCGGGGCTGGGACCGGAACCCGCGCACGGTCTCGTTCAAACCCGACCTACAGGCCCCCGAGCAGCAGTTCCGACCGCTCGACATCAAAGGCTTCAGCGTGAGCAGCGAGCAGTATGCCGGGGCCAGGGTAAGCGTTGAAAACTCGCCGCAGGAGTTGAATGACCTCTCGAGCACGGCCACGCCCAGCTACCGGGCCGATACCGTTTTCCTGCGGGCGCTGGTGGCCGGCCCCAAAAGCCTGTATGAGTACAAGGATGCCAACGGCTACAACTTTTTCTACACCAAGCAAGGTGGCAGCTACGACCTGCTGGTGTTCAAGCGTTACAAAGCGCCGGGCTACCGGTCGGAGGTGGTGCAACTCAACACCACCTTCCGCGACCAGCTGGCAGGCTACCTGGCCGACTGCCCGGGCATCGAGCCCAAGCTGAAGGCCATCGGCTACACGGCCAACGCTTTGCAACGCACGTTTGCCGGCTACTACGCCTGCACCCGCCAGCCCCTGGCTTTCCAGCGGCGCAGCACAATCAAGCAGCAGTTTGGCGTGCTGGGCGGCGTTTGCCTAACCAACGTAGTGTTCAGCGATGTCAAGAACCCCGAGTATCCAACCTTCGATAGCTATACCCAGATTCGGCCGACCGGGGGCATATACTACAACGTTTCGCTACCTGGTAGCTTGGGCCGATTTTCGGTGAGCAATGCGCTGGTGTTTAATTCTTTCTCAGCCTCCGGCTACCACGAAGAGATTAGCCCATATGGCAATACCCATCGCAAAACCAGCTCATCGCTGGCATTGAGTTACCTGAAGCTCCATTCGCTGCTACGCATTAGCCAGCCCCTAGGTGTCGGAGCTATTTTTATCAACGCCGGCGTATCCAATGGCTACGCCATTCAGATTAAGTCGGAAAAAACCGTTCGTGAAAAATTCTACTCTACGGAGACCACAACTACCAGTGAACTTTTCTCCAGCTTCCGGCGCTACGAGCAATGCCTGGTGGCCGGCATCGGGGCCAGTTACAAGAGACTATCCGCCGAAGGCCGCTTCGAGTACAGCAACGGCTTCCTCCCGTATAAGGGCTTCAGCGCCGGGTTCGACCGCTACGAGTTGCTGCTGGGTTACCGGCTGCACTAGCCCGGGGGGCAGCCCGGTGCTCCGTTGATGCGGCACTTGTAGCCAGTGCGTCTCACTCAGAGCAACAGCACGTCGATGCGGTGCGCGTGCACTTGCTGCAAGGTATCCGACCAGGCAAACACCGTGAAAAAACCATCTACCGAAGCCACTAGGGCAATGGTGTCGCGCTGGTCGTGCACGAACTGAGCGGCAGCCAGGTGGCGGGTGCCGCCGTTCTGGGCCGGGTGCAGGTGCCGGGGCTCGCTGCCCACCACCGGCTCGGTGAGCACCAGCTGCTCGACGGGCGTACCGGTTTTCGCCCGCGCCACTTTCGCCCCAAAGGCCAGCAGCGAGTATTCGCGGGTGATGACCGTGGCCCCATCCACAGCCGTGAAGCCGCCCACGATGCCAATGTTGCGCCGCAGGCTGGCCTGCCACTTGCGCTTCGACTGCCCCAGCCGCTGCACCGCCCGGATGCCGGTGTAAACCGGATTCACAGCGTAGTTCAGCGGCTGCACAATTGAATTGTGCCACTGCACCGAGCCGGGCGGCACCACCAGTACCAGCCCGCCGCGGCCGTGGGCACGCATGGCCGCGGCCAGCTCGAGCAGCACGTTATCGGTTTCGCCGGTATCGGGAGCGGGCAGGCTGCGGCCGGGCAGAAAGGCCCGCAGGGCCGCGCAGTCGCTGAGGCCGCCGTGTTCCTCGTCGATAAGCTGGAGGTCGTCGCCGCGCAGCACGGCCACGTTCACAAACTTACCGAAGCCCCCGGCGCGGCGGTGCTTCACCACCAGCAGGCCGGGCTCCACCACTTCGAGCACGAAGCACAGCGGCGGCACCCGGGTGGCCGTGCCCCACACGTAGAGGCCGTCGGCGTCGTGCCACACGCCCAGGTGCAGGCCGGGCTGCTCCACGGCGGGGGCCAGCTTCAGCAGGTTGGCGGGCGTGAGGCGGCGGCGCTGGCCAAACACCAGCGGCTGCCGGGCCTGCTCCTGCGGCAGCAGCGCCAGCGAAATGCGCGGCGAGTAGCCCTCCTCCCGGCCCAGGCTGGCCCAGAAGGCCACATCAATCACCACCTCCACCCACTGCGCTTCGGGCGGCGCGGCCAGCCGGGCCTCGTCTTCGGCGCTGGCGGCCCGGTGCCGCGCAAAGAGGGCTTCGACCATGGGGGCCGCCATGCGGGCCGTGAGATAGGTAGGTTCTGAGAGCATGCGGCAAAGATGGGGACGGGCGACGGCAGCGCCACGACACCAAAAAGGCTGACGCTATAGCAGCACCAGCCCCTTGCGAGTCGTAAACGCATTTTTCGAAGCTGTTTGGGCAGCCGACTAAAACCACAGGCGCACAAGGGCTCTCCAATAGCCTGGCGGGATATTTCCGACCGGCTTACTCTGCCACTGGCTTCTTAAATTGATAACTCAACGACAATTGCGCGACTTGATTCCGCAGGCTGCCGCCATAATTATAAGGGGCCGCGTATTCGCTGGTAAGTGAGAGCAGCCCGGCACTAATGCGTAGGCTGAGGTCTACAGTGTTCGTCAGCTGCACGCCACCGCCGATGCCCAGGGCTACGTCGGCCCGGGCGTACCGGTCGCCGGCCGGGCGGTCTACTGCCGAGGTTGTGCTTCCGAAAAAGCTCCCCATTGTCTCCGTGCCCGTTTCGTGCGCGTTCACCAGCATGCTCAGCTGAGGGCCCACCTCCAGGTAGCCCTTGCGGAACGCGGCCCGGACCCACATTGGCACATGCAAATACCCGAGACTGAGGGCATAATGGCCGGCATAGCTTCCGTCGTTTACGGAGTTATCCTCGACCTGCAAATCCAGGCGCTGGTAGCTGTACTGCAGCTCCGGCACCAACGACCACCGCCCAGCCAACGGCTGCTGATAGAAAACGCCCAGCTGCCACCCGGCTTTCCCAGCAACCTGCGCGTCGCGCGATGCGCCATCCCAATTCAACGTCGACAGGGTAGCGAAGTTCATCCCTCCCCGGATGCCGGGCTGCGCCTGTGCCACGCCTACGCATAGCACCAGTAAAAGCAAGAATACGAGACGTTGATTCATAGTAGGCACTAAGCAGGAATGATACTTCCTCCTGACCTTCGACTACCCCCGCCGGTTGCATCACCCGACAATTTAGCGCTGCGCCCACGCAGCCCGCTGCTTCTGCTGCCCGAATAATTACTCCTTATCGAAATTGGCCCGCTTGCCTAAAGCGGTCAGCCGTACGGTTTCGACCGCGCGGCGGGCGCGGGCCTCGGGCTGGGCCTGGGCGTAAGAATCGGTACGGGCCGTAGCTAAATAGCGTGCAACGCCCCAAGTTATCACTCGCTGCGGAAACGTACGCCGCGCTATTGCTTCATACTTCTATATCTTTACCGCCACAGCGGTGGTCCGGTTTTACCCAACCCATGGCCCGCCGTCCGCCACCTTTCCCCTCCCTGCTGATGGCTTCTTTCCACGCCGAGCTGCACCTGGCCGGCACATCCTACCGGGTCGTGCGCTGCCACTACGCCTGCCACCAACCCACCGACGCCCAAGGCCGGGTGAACGCCAAAGTGCGCCACGACCTGCTGCACCTGGCCCTGGACGTGCCCGACGGCGACGCCCTGTTGGCCTGGGCCGCCGACCCGTTCAAGGCCCAGGCCGGCGAGGTCGTCTTTTACAACGCCACGCAGCTGGTGGCCCTGGAAACCATCGCCTTTGCCGCCGGCCAGTGCGTGGGCTACCACGAAAGCTTCGAGAGCGGGGCCGGCCGCGACGGGGCCTACGTGTGCCAGCTCACCCTCACGGCCCCGGCCTTTGAGCTGCGCAGCGGCGGAGCTCCGGCCGCCGCCGCGGCCGTAACGGCCTCGCTGCAAACTGCGGCCGACGTGGCCGCCAAAGCCAAAGCCGCCGCCGCCAAAGTCGCCCGGGCCGCCGCCACGGCCGAGGCCCTCGCCACGGCCGCCGCCACCCTGGCTGGCAAATCCGTCGCCGACATCGCCGGGGCCGGGGCGGCGGCCGCTGCTGCCGTCATCCTGCCCGCCGGCCTGCCCACGGGGTTCGTGGCCGAGCATAGCCTGCAGGAGTTTGCCCGCACCATCGGCGGGGCCCAGCACATGCTGCCGCCCGAAGTCATCGACCAGCTCTACCAACTCTTCAACGCCGCCTCGGCCGCCTCCGTACCGGGCCAGCCTTCGCTCGCCCACTGGAAAGCGGTGGAGAACCTGATGCGCAGCTCCTACTACGTGGACCCCAAGGATGGCGATATGAAGCCCCTCAACGGCCACTGGCCCCCCGGCAACGGCGGATACCAGCGCCAGACCGTGCAACTCAAAAAGGGCGATACCTACGACCGCTACCAAGGAACCGTGTTCAACAAAACTTCAAATCCCGTCCCTGGCGAACCGGACCTTGACCACGTAACCGGGGACGTATTCGATGTTAAATTTGGTGGCAATTTTGTCTCGCCTTTGGGCAAGGCTGGTATGCCGAATAGTCCTCAGTCCTTCGAGTCTAGGGCACTCAACATGGCAGAGGACCAATATCCTTTCAAATACACCATTGAAATCCTCCAGGATGTGCCCACGGGTGCCGTGTATGGCGAGCTGGCCAACGTTATTCCCTGGTATGGCCAACCTGGCGGGGGCACCCAGTTAGACATTCGCTTTCCCAAGGAATATCCGAAAGGGGAGAAATGGAAATACGAAGAGTGGAAGCAAATGCAGAGACAGGGTTTCGCCAAAATAGAGTTACAATCCTCTCCTAATGACCAGTTTGAGGTCCTGCCTAAAAACAAGGTTCGGCAGCTCAAGGACCAGCCTAAAAAATTAGTCTGATGCCTGCTTCCCCCCCTCTTCTAACCGAAGGCCTACTCATCCGCCGCCTCGGCTTCGTCACGCAGGCCACCGCCTCCATCCGGCGTGATAATACCGACCCCTATGCGGTGGATAAGTCCAAAAGACTCCTAATACCGCTTACGTTTCCTGCTGAAATTCCGCTCGAAGGCGGCTGGCTCCTGCAACACGCTTCTCCTACCACCGGTGAAATGGTCACTCAAAACTGGCTGGTCGACCTATTCCACAGTTCGCAAGCCCAAAATCTTTGTTTAAACACCTTTGACCTATACAATATCGGCCTGCTGGAAAGCATCGCCGCCGTCTTTACCGACAGACCTTCTGCCGGCGTGGTGAGCGGGTCGTTAGGGGCCGCAGATGGCACACGTCTCCTGCCGGGCGGCTCGCCTTACCTGACCTATTACCGCCCGCTGGAAGCGCCTAAGGAGCAATATCTGTTACTGTATACCAATCGCTTCGCCCCTCGTGAGCGGCCCAACGAGGAGCCCAGCTACACCGACCTCTATGCCTTGGCGCAGGTTGAACTCGACGAGGAGCGACTCGTTTTCCTACTGCGCCAAGCCCTTGATGCTGCCTATGAGGCCCGATGACAGCGTTAACGAGGAGGCCATGCCACTTGCACCACCGGCTTGCCTCTACCCTGCTACAATGCCTGCCCCTCCTCCCATCCTGACCGAAGACCTACCTATCCGCCGCCTCGGCACTGTCACCCAGGCCACGGCCACCATTTGGCGCGATGACACCGACCCCGATGCAGCGGGCAAGCCCGAAGGCCGCCAGGTCCCCGTCACTTTCCCCGCCCGGATTCCGCTCGAAGGGGGGTGGCGGCTGCAACACGCCTCCCCTACCTCCGGTAAGCTGGTCACTGAAAATGCATTCGTGGACTTGTTTCACAGCCCGAAAGCAAGTAACCTTCGGCTGAATACCTTCAGCCTCTACAACATTGGCCTACTCAAAAGCATTGCCACCGCCTTCACCAGCCAGCCTTACGTTAGCCTGATGTATGGGGCACTAGAGACAGTAGGAGGAGCGTCGCTCCTACCGGGTGACTCGCCCTACTTGACCTACTATCGCCCCCTGGAAGCGCCGGAGGAGCAGTACCTGCTTTTGTATCAGGACAACTTCGCCCCCAGGGAGCGGCCCAACGAAGTACCCAGCTACACCAACCTCTACGCCCTAGAGCAAGTCGAGCTCGACGAGGAACGCCTAATCTTCCTATTGCTCCAAGCCCTTGATGCCGCCGATGTGGCCGGCCGTTATCGCTGACGTTCACCGGGTAAGCTTTCTTACCTTGGCGAGAGCGAGGCTACCCGATTGTTCCCGCCCAGTTGGTACCCTTGGAAACCATTGCCTTTGCCGCCGGCCAGTGCGTGGGCTACCACGAAAGCTTCGAGAGCGGGGCCGGCCGCGACGGGGCCTACGTGTGCCAGCTCACCCTCACGGCCCCGGCCTTTGAGCTGCGCAGCGGCGGAGCCCCGGCCGCCGCCGCGGCCGTAACGGCCTCGCTGCAAACCGCGGCCGACGTGGCCGCCAAAGCCAAAGCCGCCGCCGCCAAAGTCGCCCGGGCCGCCGCCACGGCCGAGGCCCTCGCCACGGCCGCCGCCACCCTGGCTGGCAAATCCGTCGCCGACATCGCCAAGGCCGGCGCCATGGCCGCCGCCGCGCACATTCTGCCCGCTGGCTTGCCCACGGGGTTCGTGGCCGAGCACAGCCTGCAGGAGTTTGCCCGCACCATCGGTGGGGCCCAGCACATGCTCCCGCCCGAAGTCATCGACCAGCTCTACCAACTCTTCAATGCCGCTTCCGCTGCCTCCATCCCCGGCCAGCCTTCGCTCGCGCACTGGAAAGCCGTGGAGAACCTGATGCGCAGCTCTTACTATGTGGACCCCAAGGATGGCGATATGAAGCCCCTCAACGGCCACTGGCCCCCCGGCAACGGCGGATACCAGCGCCAGACCGTGCAACTCAAGGAAGGCGACCGCTACGACCGCTACCAGGGAACCGTGTTCAATAAAGCACCGAACCCGGTAAGCGGAAAACCCGGTCTCGACCACGTGACCGGGGATGAGTTCAAAGTCACGTTCGGCGGCAACTTCGTGTCCCCACTAGGCAAGGCCGGCACGCCGGATAATCCGCAGTCATTCGAATCGAGGGCGCTGAATATGGCCGAGGACCAGTATCCGTTCAAGTACACCATCGAAATCCTCCAGGACGTTCCTTCCGATGCCGTGTACGGCGAACTAGCCAACGTCATCCCTTGGTACGGCCAGCCCGGCGGGGGCACCAAACTCGACATTCGCTTTCCCAAAGAATACCCCAAAGGAACGCCGTGGAAGTACCAAGAGTGGCAGCAAATGCAGAAACAGGGGTTTGCCAAAATTGACTTGCAGTCCTCGCCCAATGGGCAGTTTGAAGTGCTGCCGGGTAACAAAGTTCGGCAGCTCAAGGACCATCCTAAAAAAGTAGTCTGATGCCTACCGCCCCTCTTATTCTGACCGAAGGACTACCCATTCGCCGTCTCGGTATCGTCACTCAGGCCACGGCCACCATTTGGCGCGATGACACCGACCCGTATGCGGCTGGTAAACCGGAATTTCACTTAGTGCCAGTCACTTTTCCGGCTGAGGTTCCAATGGAAGGCGGCTGGCGCCTACAACACACCTCCCCTACCACCGGCAAACTCGTCACCCAGAACTGGCTGGTGGACCTGTTCCACAGCCCGAAAGCAACGAACCTCCAGCTGGATACTTTTAGTTTGAACAACATTGGCCTGCTAAAGAGCATCGCCGCCGCTTTTACCAATCAACCATTTACTGGATTAGTACACGGGGATTTAATGACAGTGGACGGGAAACCCCTGCTGCCAGGCAGCTCGCCTACACTGACCTATTACCGCCCCCTGGAAGCGCCCGAGGAGCAATACCTGCTGCTCTATACCAACCGCTTCGCCCCCGGTGAGCGCGCAACCGAAATACCCAGCTACGTCAGCCTCTATGCCTTAGCACAGGTCGAACTTGACGAGGAGCGCTTGGTCTTCCTGCTGCGTCAAGCCCTCGACGCAGCCTACGAAGCCCGGTAGGCGAAACGCCGCTTCCGCTGCCTCCATCCCCGGCCAGCCTTCGCTCGCGCACTGGAAAGCGGTGGAGAACCTGATGCGCAGCTCCTACTACATCGACCCCAAGGATGGCGATATGAAGCCCCTCAACGGCCACTGGCCTCCCAGCAACGGCGGCTACCAGCGCCAGACTGTACAGCTCACAGAGGGTGACCGCTACGACCGCTACCAGGGAACCGTGTTCAATAAAGCCCTGAACCCCGCGACCAAAAAAGCTGACCTCGACCATGTAACCGGGGATGAGTTCGACGTTAAGTTTGGCGGCAACTTTGTGTCCCCACCGGACGCGTCGGGCGTGCCCCAGTCTTTTCCTTCGCGGGCGCTGAATATGGCGGAGGACAAATACCCCTTCAAATACACCATCGACATCCTCCAGGACGTACCCACGGATGCGGTAACGGCTGAGTTAGCCAATGTGATTCCTTGGTATGGCCAACCCGGCGGGGGTACTCAGGTCAATATTATTTTTCCTGAAGAATACAAAGGAGAGACTTGGAAGTATAGAGAGTGGCAAAGGATGGAGGACAAGAAATTTGCAAAAATCGAATTACAATCTTCTCCCAACGGGCAGTTTGAAGTGTTGCCTGATAACAAAGTTCGGCAGCTCCGGGACCATCCCAAGAAAATAGTCTGATGCCTACCGCCCCTCTTATTCTGACCGAAGGACTACCCATTCGCCGTCTCGGTATCGTCACTCAGGCCACGGCCACCATTTGGCGCGATGACACCGACCCGCATGCGGCAGGCAAACCCAAAGGACGGCAGGTGCCCGTTACCTTCCCCGCCCGGATTCCGTTCGAAGGCGGCTGGCGGCTGCAACACGCCTCGCCCTCTTCCGGCAAATTGGTAACTGAAAACGCACTTGTGGACTTGTTTCACAGTGCGCAACACGACAACATTATTCTGAACACCTTTCGCTTGTACAACGTCGGCCTGCTCGAGAGCATCGCCGCTGCTTTTACGGATACGCCCTCTGCGGGCCTGGTGGACGGGTCCCTGCGTACTGCCGAGGGCACACAGCTATTACCGGGCGGCTCATCCACTCTGACTTACTACCGCCCCGTAGAAGCGCCCGAAGAGCAGTACCTGTTGCTCTATGACAATTGCTTCGCGCCCAACGAGCGGCCGAACGAGGAGCCCAGCTTTGCTGACCTCTACGCCCTGGCACAGGTTGAGCTCGACGAGGAGCACTTCGTCTTCTTGCTGCGCCAAGCTCTCGACGCTGCTAGAATTGCGCGCCGTTACCGGTAATTCTCAGCCCGCGCTACTCGGGTACTGCCGGCTTGCCTCTCCCTGCAGCAATGCTTAGCCCTCCACTGCTCACCGAAGGCCTGCCCATCCGCCGCCTCGGCATCGTCACCCAAGCTACTGTTTCAATTCGACGCGACGATACCGACCCCTATGCGGGGAACAAACCCGAAAGACGCCTGATGCCCGTCATCTTCCCGGCCCAGATTCCGCTCGAAGGGGGTTGGCGCCTGCAGCATGCCTCGCCTACCACCGGTCAGCTCGTTACCCAAAACTGGTATGTAGACCTGTTTCATAGTCCGCAAGCCTCGAATCTGAGTTTGAATACCTTCGACCTTTGCAACATCGGCCTGCTCAAGAGCTTGGCTGCCGCCTTCATTGACAAGCCCGTGGCGGGTCTGAATAAGGGGTCACTCTACGATGCGCAGGGCAAACTGCTGCTGCCCGGTGGCGACCCGTACCTCACTTATTATCGGCCCCTAGAAGCGCCACAAGAGCAGTACCTCTTGCTCTACACTGACCGATTTGCTCCCCGCGAGCGCCCCAACGAAGAGCCCAGCTACACTGACCTCTATGCCCTCGTGCAGGTGGAGCTCGACGAAGAACGCCTCGTCTTGCTGCTGCGCCAAGCCCTCGACGCGGCCTATGAAGCCCGTTGACAGCGTTAACGAGGAGCCATGCCACGTATGCCCCGCCGGCTTGCTTCTTTTCTGCCACAATGCCTGCCCCTCCTCCTATCCTGACCGAAGTCCTGCCTATCCGCCGCCTAGGCACTGTTACTCAAGCCACGGCCACCATCTGGCGCGATGACACCGACCCCCATGCGGCAGGCAAGCCCGAAGGCCGCCAGGTACCCGTCACTTTTCCGGCTCAAATTCCGCTCGAAGGCGGCTGGCGACTGCAGCACGCTTCCCCCGCTTCCGGCCAGCTCGTCACGCAGAATTCGCTGGTGAGCTTGTTCCACAGCGCGCAGCATAGTAGCCTTCGGCTGAATACCTTCAGCCTCTACAACATTGGCCTCTTGAAAAGCATCGCTGCTGCCTTTACTAACCAGCCCTATGTTAGGCTGATGCACGGGGCGCTAGAGACCGAGGGGGGAAAATCCCTCCTGCCGGGCGACTCGCCTCACCTGACGTATTACCGCCCCATGGAAGCGCCGGAGGAGCAGTACCTGCTTTTGTATCAGGACAATTTCGCCCCCAGGGAGCGGCCCGACGAGGAGCCCAGCTACACCAACCTCTATGCCCTGGCGCAGGTCGAACTCGACGAGGAGCGATTCGTTTTCCTGCTACGCCAAGCCCTCGACGCCGCATACAATGCTCGCTAGGCGAGGCTTAGTTGCACGCAGCTGGGCCTCCGCCAGCCACTTCCTGGCCGCCTCAGCGGCCTGCTTGTCAGGCCAGGCCTTACTCACCAGCCTGCAAATTCCTTAGCTCATCATTTCACCAGCTTATCCACTATCGGGTATTTGCCTACTCTGAACGATGAAACAGAATGCTGGTCGGACTCAACATACCGCTTCTACCCGGCGGAAACAAGCCCGTGGTTGCCGCTATCTTTGGCCTTAATCCTTCCCTACTTCCACTCCATGACTACTCAGTCTTCCCGCACCCTCATCGACGACCTGGTAAGCTATTTCGAGCAAAAAACCGAGGTGCAAGCTGCCTATTTTGCTTTTCTATTCAGCTCCGTTACCGAAACGCATGACCTGTTTCTGGGCGTCGAGCACGTCGGCGGGCTCGAGGACATTCAGGCCATGACCCTGCTTATCAAGAACGTGTACCTGGGCGACAGTCCAATGTATTTTGCTTCTACCGAGTACGATGCCGACACGTTTGCCATCGTGAAAGAAGAAGGGCTGCTGTTCTTCTCGCGCCAGGAGGATGCCGCGGTGTCCCAGCAGCTGCTCAAGCTTTTGTTTGATAAGCGCGAAGGCACCGAGGCTTTGGCCGAAGCCGTGCGCCACAACAGCGTGTATGCGCTGGTTAACACGGCCATGCTCGAGGAAAAGAAGCTGGCGGTGCAGGCATTTGGGCAAGGCGAAACCGTTTTCACGCCAATATACACGCATCCCGACATGCTGGCACGGGCCGGAATGGCGGCCGTGCCGGCCGGCCTCACCCTGGCCCGCGTGACGTGGAGCAAGCACCTGGCCGGCGCCAAGCCCCGGCAGGTGGTCCTTAACCCCGATACCGACTTCACCGCCGCCTTCGAGTTGTAGTGGAGGTACGCTGCCGGTACCAGCAGGCGCACGCGCAATGCTCGGATAAACGGCCCCTACTGCTGCTGAAGCTAAGAAAGAGGCAAGGGTTACAATTGCTTCCAGCGCTTCAAATGCAGCGTAAAGCCCAGCTTAGAGCCGTTTCGTGGTCAGTGGATGTAGGGGCGGGGCTTGTCCCTGCCCGTCGTTGAACGGAACCGGTCAACGGGCCTCAACGTCCGGGCGGGGGCAAGACCCGCCCCTACATCCACTGACTCCGAAACGGCTCTAGTCAGAGCGCCTGCCAAATCGCTATTGGCGGTTGGTAGCTGATGCGCTGGTGCCGCTTACTTGGTGGGCCAGGCAATTGGCAGGCCACTCATCCCGCCCGGTAATACCGAACCCAAACACGTCGTTTGAGGCCCGGCTCGGGTTGTAACAGAACCATAAGGCCAACGCCGGCAGAAACATACACGCCGCTCGCGTAACCAACTCCTCGCCTATGCACCTACCCGAAGCCCTTCGCCTCATCCAAACGTTTTGGCAGGAACCTGTCTGGCCCTTTCAGCCGGCCCCAACTGCGGAAACAGAGCTTGCCCGCCTGCGGCAGGAGTTTCGGGAGCCGCTGCCGCCCGCGCTCGAAGAGTACCTGAGGCAAGCAGCCCCGGCGGAGGCTGTTATGCTCGCGACCGTGGGCAATCCATTTGACGTGTACAGTCTCGCGCAAATGGGCCGGTTCCAGGATGGGTATACATTCAATTCGGTTACCCAACAGCCGCTGAATGACTGGCCGGCGCATTGGTTTATGTTTGCCAATGAAGGCGGCGACCCCGTTATCGTGGATTTACAGGCGGCCAACGGCGCCGTTATCCAGCTCCGACATGGCGCGGGCAACTGGGAAACCAGCGCTGCGATAGCAGGCTCCATTGGTCAGTTTTTGCTGTGCGGCGCTGCCCTGCAGCACGCCTTGCACGAGCTTGGTGGCGACGACCCCATCATCGACGATGAGAACGGGTTTCAGCTGGTGCCGGAAGCCGCAGCGTGGCTGTTTCCGCACATGCGCGAGTGGGCCGGGCCTTATTACGAGGAGTGGTGCTCGGCTTTCGACAATTCCTGATTGACTAACGGATGAACACGAGTGCAGGCGACAATTGCATGGGCGAAAATCAGGGCCTTACTTGGGCCTTTGCTTGAAGCCTGCTTGTTGCAGCTTCTTCTGGCTTTACGTCTTTTTTCTGCACTTGCGTCATGCTTCGTCAGTTTACTGTGCTTGCTTTAGTCGCCTTCCTGGCTATCACCGGCGCTTTCGCCCAGTCTCAGCCCAAAAAGCCTGCTATAGCCCCGGCCTCGGCCACCGCCGCGAGTAGCTCCGCTACGGTCGATAAGGCCACCAGTGAGCTATACAAGCAAGTGGCGAAGCTGGATGCCGAAATATTTGCTGCGTTCAACGCCCACGACGTGACCAAGCTCATGTCGTACTTCGCTGATAACCTGGAGTTCTTCCACGACAAAGGAGGCCTTGCCAACTTCAGCCAAACCAAGCAGGGGTTCGAGCGCATGTTCGCCCAGTCACCTGACATATCGCGCAGCCTCGTGCCCGGCAGCCTCGAAGTGTACCCCATCAAAGGCTACGGGGCCGTCCACATTGCCACCCAGCGCTTTTGCCACGTCGAAAACGGCCGTGAGGACTGCGGCAATTCCAAATTCGTGATGGTCTGGCAGCAACAGGCCGGCACCTGGAAAATCGCCCGCGTCGTGAGCTACGACCATTAACCCATTCACTCCATCCCTTCCTTAAAAAGCAATTGCGGCGACCGAAGCTCCGGCCGCTTTCGGTTTCGGCCGCGGGGGTGGGCGCTGCATCTGAACAGGGGCAGGATGCCCGCAACTTTGCTTAAAACAAGTTATACAACCGCTTATGTCTTACGAACCTACATTGCCTACCGGTGCGGGCCAGGAAGAACCGGAGCTCTCGCCTTCGGGCGCGCCCATCTACCGCTACGAGAACGTGGAGCCCACGCCGTTTGAGTTGGCCGGCGGCGAGCCCGACAACATCAAAGCCATTTCGGAGCACATCGAGCGCCACCTGGGGCCGGTGAGTGGGGTGTACCACGAGATACTATCCGACAAGGTGCATCTCGATGTGCACGTGGTGCCGCCCAGCGCCGACTTTCCGTTTTACACCCTCGTCACGTCGGGCATGAGCGACCGACCCATGCACGTGCCGCCCGAGGCTCCTACCGACGAGGCCCCGCCGTATGCGGAGCTGTGCATCCTGCTGCCCAGCACCTGGAACATCCCAAATGGCACGGACGAAGTAGCCACGGCCTTCGAGGACGAAAACGTGTACTGGCCCATTCGCTGGCTGAAAATGCTGGCCCGCCTCCCCCACGAGTACGGCACCTGGCTGGGTTTTGGCCACACCATTCCCAACGGGGAAGACGCCGAGCCCTTTGCCGACGGCACGGAACTGGGCTGCATGCTGCTGCTTACGGCCCTAAGTCTGCCCGAAGAGTTTCAGACCCTGGTCATCAGCCCCGAGAAAACGGTGAAGTTCTACACCCTCTATCCCATCTACCGCGAGGAAATGGACCTGAAGATGGAGCAGGGCGCCGACGCTCTCATCGACCGCTTCGAGGCCTGCGACATTGGCGATGTGCTCGACCTGAACCGGCCCAACACGGCATTAGCCTAAACTCATGAAAGGGCTTTACTAAACGTCAAGCGGCTACAGCTCTTGCAGCCGCTTGACGTTTAGTAGAAGCAGTTGGGGTCCTTGGCAAGTAGCGCGAGCTTTTAGTCCGCGGCTTCATACTCCTGCCACTCGCGAACTAAAAGTTCGCGCTACTGCACAGCAATCCCGACCCGGCTCCGTTACTGTCTGTTGCTGGCGTTGCTTCCTACTTCTGGAAATCAGCCAGCTTCCGCATCTGGGCTGGCTCGTAGGGCTGCCCGTCCTTCACCACCAGCTGCACCCGGCGCACATCGCGGATTTGCTTGAGCGGATTCCCGTCGATAATCACCACATCGGCCTGCTTGCCGACGTCGAGCGAGCCGGCGCGGGCGTCCATCTTCATGGCGCGGGCCGCGGCGATGGTGGCGGTTTGCAGGGCCTGCATAGGCGTGAGGCCGCCTTGCACGTACAGCTCCAGCTCGCGGGCCAGGCTGGTGCCGGGAAAGCCCATGTCGGTGCCGGCCACGATGGGGATGCCCTGGTCGTAGAGCGCCTTCACGAGGCGGGGAAAGCTGGCGAAGAAGGGCGCGGCCTTGGCCGCATCGGCGGGCGCCCCGCCCATGTTGATGAACAGCGCCTGCAAGGGCTGCGGCAACCGGGCGAAGTCCGGCTCCAGCTCCTTTATGTCGTCTTTGGTGGAGCGGAAGCCCAGCTCAAACACGCCCACCGTGGGGTCGATGACGGTACGGTGGGCTTTGAGGAAGGCAAATACCCGGGCGCTGGTGGTGTCGTCGAGGATGAGCGAGCGGTCGGGGTTGCGCTTCAGCAGCCGCACCACGTATTGCAGGTGGTTCACTTGGTCCATGCCCGCGGCCACGCCCTGCATGAGGGTCATGCCCTCGGGAATGTGGCCGGTCACGGTGAAGCCCGCGCGGTGCGCCTCCTCGCAGATGGCCCGCACGATTTCGGGCTTCAACGAGCTGTAAAGCTTGATTTGGGCGTAGCCGTTGGCCTTGTACATCTGCACCACCTGGGCGGCCTCGGCGGGCGTGTTGGCCCGCACGATGCCCAACGCCATCGGGCTGTCGCCGTCGATGATGCCGGCTTTGAGGATGCGCGGGCCCACGCCCTGGCCGCTATCAATGGTCTGCTGCACGGCGTTGATGTAGTCGAACTCGTTGCCGCAGTCGCGCACGGTGGTGACGCCGGCCGCGAGGTAGGCGGGCCCCCATTCGGCCTGCTGGAAGTGGGCATGCATGTCCCAGAGGCCCGGCAGTACGGTTTTGCCCTCGGCCCGAATCACGCGGGCACCTTTCGGGACGGCGACGGCGGCAGCCGTTCCCACCTTCAGCACCTTGCCGCCTTGCAGCAGCACCACGCCATTGGGAATACTACGGCCCCGCACCACGTCGACCACCGTGCCGCCCACAATGGCCAGCAGCGGAGCCGGGGCGGCACTTTTGGCCGCCGCTGTGGCTCCCATCTCCGCCCGAAACAGGCGCATGCCGTGCCCGGCGGCCTTGCCGATGAGGGCCGGCAGCAAGGCCTCGTAGGGCTGGGCCAGGAGTTCCAGCTTGTCGCCCTCGGCGTCGTTGGTGATGATGCCGATGAGGTTGCCCTGCTGGTCGGTCCAGAGCAGCTCGTTGCCCCACACAAGGCCCTTGAGCACGTAGCGCCGCAGGAGCAGCGGCCGGTTCTGGAATTGCAGGGTATCCTGGCCATCCTCGCGGATGCGGACCGTGCCGCTGGGCAGCATGGCCAGGCTAGCGGGGCGGCCGTGCTGCTGCCAGTAGCGCAGCAGCAGCCACTGCCCGGTGCCCGGCGAGTACCCCGCTACCGGGAAGCCCAGCCCCGTCAGCTTGTCCGTCCGCAGGGCATCATCGACGCGGATGCGGGCCTGCCCGCCGTCAATCCGCACCGTGTCGTTGATGCTGCTGAAGCGCGAGGTCTGGCCCTTTACGGCCAGGCGCAGCGGCTCGCCGGTGGGCGTGACGGCAATCTGGGCTTTCAGCGCCACGGGCGAGCCCCGGTCCACGAACTTGAAATCGACGGCGTAGGTGTGGGCCTGCGCGGTACGCGTGAGGTGGTAGGTTTCCTTCCCGATGCGCTGGGCAAACTTGTGGAGCAGGAAGGTGGCGCTATCGGCCGGGGCCTGGGCGTGGCTGGCAGCGGGCAGCAAAGCCAGCACGGCAGCAAGGAGTCGTTTTTGCAGCATTAAGGTAAGCGGGCGGTAGATGCGGGCGCTAACTTACACAATGGTTTGGTTATCAGTCACAATTTAATGTCTCTAAGTAGGTCGGATGAATTAGTTTTCACTAAAGGGGGAGAATTGAATGCGGAGTTGTTTGCCGA
>NZ_BAABDK010000036.1:0-845 GCF_039539585.1 Hymenobacter glaciei
CGCATAATGATTAATTGTAAAAATCAGGTTTAGAGCATTTTGCATTGTAATAACTAAACCTAAGGTTTTGTTTCGCTAAACCCAATTCACTGCAACGCGCTACATTAGCTGTTAAACTAAACGTTTAACAAAACCCAATGAGTCAGCCTAAGGGAGCAACAAAACCGGAGTTAAGTGTAACTCCCGCCGCAGGAGCCGCAACAGAACCCGAGTTAAGCACAACACTTCCTGAATTGGCGGCAACAGAGCCGGAGTTAAGTTTAGTGCCTGCTGAAACGGCCACAACAGAACCGGAACAAAACACAGCTAAGCCCAAAGCCAAGGGGGGCAGGCCACGTAAAGCCCCAGATACGGGCCTTTGGGCTATTCGGGGGGTAGATATAGAAACGCGGGCCATCGTAGAGAAAACCGCCCAGCGCGCCGGCAAGACGATGGGCCAGTTTGTGAACGAGGACGTGCGCTCGTTCTGTCAGGGCCAGCTCACCCAATCGCAGCTGCCGGCTAGTCCCCGCGACTTGCAGGTGCAGGTAGAGCAGCTGACCCAGCTTGTCGAAGGCATAGCCGCCCGTATGTCAGAGCCAGCCCGCAAAGGCTTTTGGCAACGCGTATTTGGTAAGTAGGAGAGAGGCAGAGCACCAGGCTCCACAGTTAGCGGGCTTTAGCGGCCTTGTCGAATAACGGCCCATTGCTAGCCTTCTTAATGCCTAGGATGGTAAGCAGCAGGCCCGAGAGAGAGTTGGTTTTGTTGTGTTTGCCCGTTTTAATTTCATAAGCGAACTTGTTGCAGGTGGCAACGTGCGTCGGGCTGGCTAGAATCTGGTCCACCAGCGCAGGCGTGGTTATGC
>NZ_BAABDK010000037.1:0-3027 GCF_039539585.1 Hymenobacter glaciei
ACGAAGGACGCGATAAGCTGCGATAAGCGTGGGGGAGGGGCACATACCCGTTAATCCCACGATTTCCGAATGGGGCAACCCCCTGACTGGAAGAGTCAGGAGCCGACCAGCTTGACTGGCGGCGGCAAACGCAGGGAACTGAAACATCTAAGTACCTGCAGGAAAAGAAAATAACAATGATTCCCCAAGTAGTGGCGAGCGAACGGGGAGGAGCCCAAACCGGGTTGGTTACGGCCAATCCGGGGTTGTAGGACCACGACATCTGATTGAATCGAGTTAGCTGAACTGCTTGGGAAAGCAGGCCATAGACGGTGAGAGCCCGGTAAGCGACAATTCTGATTCACGGTAGTGGGATCCTGAGTAGGGCGGGGCCGGAGAAACCCCGTCTGAATCGAGCGGCACCATCCGCTAAGGCTACATACTCCTGAGACACCGATAGTGAACTAGTACCGTGAGGGAAAGGTGAAAAGAACCGGGAATACCGGAGTGAAAAGAACCTGAAACCGTGTGCTTACAAGCAGTTAGAGGCCTTTAGTGGGCTGATAGCGTGCCTTTTGCATAATGAGCCTACGAGTTACTCCTCCCCGGCAAGGTTAAGCGCTTCAAGGCGCGGAGCCGCAGCGAAAGCGAGTCTGAACAGGGCGCGCAGTCGGGGGGGGTAGACGCGAAACTTTGTGAGCTACCCTTGAGCAGGTTGAAGGTGCCGTAACAGGCACTGGAGGACCGAACCAGTTTCCGTTGAAAAGGATTTGGATGACTTGAGGGTAGGGGTGAAAGGCCAATCAAACTGAGAAATAGCTCGTACTCCCCGAAATGTATTGAGGTACAGCGTCGGCGTTGAGGTCAGTGGAGGTAGAGCTACCAATAGGACTAGGGGGTGTCAGAGCCTACCGAATCCTGATGAACTCCGAATGCCACTGGCTATAGCCGGCAGTGAGGCCTGGGGTGCTAAGGTCCCCGGCCGAGAGGGAAAGAACCCAGACCAACAGCTAAGGTCCCTAAATCTAGATTAAGTTGAACAAAGGAGGTCCAGTTGCTTTGACAGCCAGGAGGTTGGCTTGGAAGCAGCCATTCCTTTAAAGAGTGCGTAACAGCTCACTGGTCGAGCGACCGGGCATCGATAATACGCGGGCATCAAATCTAGTACCGAAGCTTTGGATGTGATGTGAAAGACCATCACGTGGTAGGGGAGCATTCTCCTTGCGGTGAAGGCGCGTCGTCAGGCGTGTTGGAGCGTGGAGAAAAGCATATGTAGGCATGAGTAACGATAATGCGGGTGAGAAACCCGCACGCCGATAGACTAAGGTTTCCAATTCAACGCTAATCGGAATTGGGTTAGTCGGGACCTAAGGGGCAGCCGAAAGGTGAACTCGATGGACAGCAGGTTAATATTCCTGTACTGATGAATGAAAGTGATGCAGTGACGCAGAAGTGAAAGCACCGCGGGCGGACGGAAGTGCCCGTTGAAGGCCGTAGGTATTGGGACCGTAGTTAAGTACGCGGACCTAGCCGAAAGCTGATAGTACCGTACGACCTTCGGGTCACGCGGATAGTGTGCCTAATCCGACTGCCAAGAAAACCTGCTAAGCGTTTTAACTCATTTATCACCCGTACCGCAAACCGACACAGGTAGTCAAGGAGAGTATCCTGAGGCGCTCGAGTGAATCACGGCCAAGGAACTCGGCAAAATGGACCTGTAACTTCGGGAGAAGGGTCGCTTCCTCGGTGCAAGCCGAGAAGCCGCAGTGAAAAGGCCCAGGCGACTGTTTAACAAAAACACATGACTTTGCTAACGCGCAAGCGGACGTATAAGGTCTGACACCTGCCCGGTGCCGGAAGGTTAAGAGGGGAACTTAGTCGCAAGGCGAAGGTTTGAATCGAAGCCCCGGTAAACGGCGGCCGTAACTATAACGGTCCTAAGGTAGCGAAATTCCTTGTCGGGTAAGTTCCGACCTGCACGAATGGTGTAACGATCTGGGCGCTGTCTCAGCCGTGAGCTCGGTGAAATTGTAGTCTCGGTGAAGATGCCGAGTACCCGCCACGGGACGGAAAGACCCCGTGCACCTTTACTATAGGTTGCCATTGGTGTTGGGTTCGGCATGTGTAGCATAGGCGGGAGGCGCTGAGCCGGGGACGCTAGTTCTCGGGGAGCCGACGTTGAAATACCGCCCTTGCCGTGCCTGATGCCTAATCCCGGATTCCGGGAGACAGTGGCTGCTGGGTAGTTTGACTGGGGTGGTCGCCTCCAAAAGAGTATCGGAGGCTTTCAAAGGTCCGCTCAGTCCGCTTGGTAACCGGACGCAGAGCGCAATAGCAGAAGCGGGCTTGACTGTGAGGCCGACTAGCCGAGCAGGGTCGAAAGACGGATATAGTGATCCGGTGGTTCCGCATGGAAGGGCCATCGCTCAAAGGATAAAAGGTACGCCGGGGATAACAGGCTGATCTCCCCCAAGAGCTCATATCGACGGGGAGGTTTGGCACCTCGATGTCGGCTCGTCACGTCCTGGGGCTGGAGAAGGTCCCAAGGGTTCGGCTGTTCGCCGATTAAAGTGGCACGCGAGCTGGGTTCAGAACGTCGTGAGACAGTTCGGTCCCTATCTGTGGTGGGCGTTGGAAATTTGACAGGACCTGTCCTTAGTACGAGAGGACCGGGATGGACCAGCCGCTGGTGCGCCGGTTGTACCGCCAGGTGCAGCGCCGGGTAGCTACGCTGGGACGAGATAAGCGCTGAAAGCATCTAAGTGCGAAACTCACCTGGAGATGAGATTTCCCAATTGAAGGCCCGTCGGAGATGACGACGTTGATAGGCGGCAGGTGAAAAACGGGAAACCGAATAGCTGAGCCGTACTAAGTGGCCGAGGGCTTCTCTTGATTGTCGTTGAGTGCGCACCGTGCGCTTCGTTTTTGTCCCCTTACGTCGAGTTATTGAGTCCTGCACGAACACGCAGTGACCCGCCAGCAATGGTGGCTTTAGCCCGGGTGTTCACCTCTTCCCATTCCGAACAGAGCCGTTAAGCCCCGGTGCGC
>NZ_BAABDK010000038.1:0-1131 GCF_039539585.1 Hymenobacter glaciei
GGTTTCGCTTCCGTTGGAAGCTGATTTTTTCGGGTAGTTGTTGCAACAGGCGCAGCACCAGTTTGCGCACGGCGGCGTAGTTGGCCGCCGCCCGGCCCGCTCGTTTACGGCTCTGGTCCTCGCCCAACACGACGTCCAACACCCAGTGCAGGCGGTTTTCAATGCCCCAGTGGCGGCGCACCAGCCCCAGCAGGGTGGCGGCCGGCGCAGCCAGGGAGGTGAGGTAGTAGCGCGTCTGGACGACTGGTTCGGCAGCCGTTCGCACGTGGGGCATGGGCCGGGTGGGCGTCCGCGTGCTCTGCACCTGCACTACGGCCCGCAGTTGCGGCCATGGCGCACGCAGGGGCTCGGGCAAAACGCTCGCCGGCAGTACCCGGCAGCAGCGCGTTTCGTGCCGGGCGTGGCGCGGTTTTTCCACCGGCGCTTCCCAGCCCTCCGCGTCCGGGGCCTGGGCAAAAGCCGCCTGCGTGGCCGCGTAGAGCTGCAGTTGCCGGCGCTTAAGGGCCAGCACGTAATCGGCCCCGGCCTGGACCAGCACCGCCGCCGTTGAGGGTTGGGTAAAGCCCGCGTCGGCGCTGACCACGCAGCCGCGCACGTCGAGCAGGGCCAGCAAGTCGGGTAACACGCGCGGCTCGTTGACTTTGTGGTCCGTTTCGTACTGGCCCAGGCACAGGCCGGCCTCGTCGCACCAGGCGTGCAGCAACGTCACGGAGGTGCGCCCGCCCTGGGCGTGGGCGGTCTGGGCCTGGTGGGCCGTCACCGAGCGGCGCAGGCACTTGCCGTCGAAGCACAAGTGCGCCCCGCTGGGCAGCACCACGCGGCGCGTGCTCCACTGCACCAGGCAGCGCTCGACCTGGCGCAGGTCGAGCAGGCCCATGACCCGGTTCACCGTGTCGTGCGAGGGAATGCCGTTGGCATAGGGCAGGTACTGACGCAGCCAGGCCAGTTTGAGGCGGCCAAAATCCGCAATGGCTTCCCACTCCTGGTAACCGCTGATGCCTGCGGCCACGCACAGCAGCAGGATTTCCAAGAGCGGGTACTGCTTGCGCCGGTCCAGACGCGGGTCGGCGACGGACGCAAAATCAACTAAAAAACTCGTCAGGTTGAGGGGCTCCATCGCCGCGGGAATGC
>NZ_BAABDK010000039.1:0-1132 GCF_039539585.1 Hymenobacter glaciei
GGGCGAGTGGTAGCCGAGGGCTGAGTGGCGGCGTTCGGCGTTGTAATAGGCGACGTGGTGGCTGATTTCGAGCCGGGCCTCGGCCAAGCCGGGGAAAGTGCCGCCGTCGAGCAGTTCGGCTTTGAAGCGGCTCCAAAAGGATTCGGCGTGCGCGTTGTCGTAGCAGTTGCCGCGCCGGCTCATGCTGGCCAGGGCCCGGTGACGGGCCAGCAATTGTTTAAAGCGGGTGGCCGTGTACTGGCTGCCTTGGTCGGAGTGCACGATGAGCCCGGCCGGCGGACGGCGCACGGCCAGGGCGCGGCGCAAGGCTTCGCTGACCAAGTCTTCGGGCATGGTTTCGCGCACGTCCCAGCCCACGACCTTGCGCGAGCAACGGTCGAGCCACACGGCCAGGTACAGCCAGCCCCCGCCCTGGCGGGGCAAGTAGGTGATGTCGCCCACCCACACCCGGTTCGGGGCCGTGGGGGCCGGTTGGTTGAGCAGGCGGTTCGGCGCGGCGCGCACGGCCGGGTCGGAGTCGGTGGTGCGCGGCACAAACGAGCGGGGCTGCTGGGCCCGCAGGCCGTGGGCGTGCAGCACCCGGCGGATGCGCCAGCGCCCCACCGCGTGGCCTTCGGCTTGCACTTCCGCGCGCAGCCGACGCGTGCCGTAGCGCTGGCTGTGGCGCACAAACGCTTCGCGCACAAACGCTTCGCGCACCGCGCTTTGCCAGGCCGGTTCGGCCGTTGGTTCCTGCTGGCGGCGCTGCCAGGCATAGTAGGCGGCCGGGGCCACGCGCAGCGCTTGGCAGAGCTGACGCACCGGCACCTGGGCGGCCCGTTGGCCGATGTGCTGGTAGGCGCTCACCGGGTCGGCTGGCCGAAGATGACCAAGGCTTTTTTTAAAATATCGAGCTCCTGCTCCGCCCGCTTGAGGCGGGCGCGCAGGGCGCGTACTTCCGGGTCGCGCGCCACTTCTTCGCTGCCCACCTCGGCCACGAGCTGCGCCTGCTGCCAGCGGTAGAGCAGCTTGGGGCTGATGCCCAGTTGCCGGGCCGCGGCCTGCGTGCTGCGGCTTTCCGTGGCCAGGCGCAAGGCCTCCGCCTTAAACGCCTCGTCGTATTTGCGCCGTTGGTCGGGCGACGCCCCGCTCT
>NZ_BAABDK010000040.1:0-1323 GCF_039539585.1 Hymenobacter glaciei
TAGCCCGCCGAAAGGCGGATTAATACCGCATAACACCACAGTGTGGCATCACATAATGGTTAAAGATTTATTGGATTCGGATGGGGCTGCGTGCCATTAGCTAGTTGGCGGGGTAACGGCCCACCAAGGCGACGATGGCTAGGGGAGCTGAGAGGCTGGTCCCCCACACGGGCACTGAGATACGGGCCCGACTCCTACGGGAGGCAGCAGTAGGGAATATTGGGCAATGGGCGCGAGCCTGACCCAGCCATGCCGCGTGCAGGATGAAGGCTTTCTGAGTCGTAAACTGCTTTTGCCAGGGAAGAAAAAAGCGGATGCGTCCGCTACTGACGGTACCTGGTGAATAAGCACCGGCTAACTCCGTGCCAGCAGCCGCGGTAATACGGAGGGTGCAAGCGTTGTCCGGATTTATTGGGTTTAAAGGGTGCGTAGGCGGCCGTTTAAGTCCGGGGTGAAAGCCCACTGCTCAACAGTGGAACTGCCCTGGAAACTGGACGGCTTGAGTACAGACGAGGGTGGCGGAATGGATGCTGTAGCGGTGAAATGCATAGATAGCATCCAGAACCCCGATTGCGAAGGCAGCTGCCTAGACTGTAACTGACGCTGAGGCACGAAAGCGTGGGGAGCGAACAGGATTAGATACCCTGGTAGTCCACGCCGTAAACGATGGATACTCGCTGGTGGCGATAGACGGTCACTGGCTTAGCGAAAGCGTTAAGTATCCCACCTGGGGAGTACGCTCGCAAGAGTGAAACTCAAAAGAATTGACGGGGGCCCGCACAAGTGGTGGAGCATGTGGTTTAATTCGATGATACGCGAGGAACCTTACCTAGGCTAGAATGCGCGTGACCGGTTCAGAGATGAACCTTTCCTTCGGGACACAAAGCAAGGTGCTGCATGGCCGTCGTCAGCTCGTGCCGTGAGGTGTTGGGTTAAGTCCCGCAACGAGCGCAACCCCTATGTTTAGTTGCCAGCGGATAATGCCGGGGACTCTAGACAGACTGCCTGCGCAAGCAGTGAGGAAGGCGGGGACGACGTCAGGTCATCATGGCCCTTACGCCTAGGGCTACACACGTGCTACAATGGACGGTACAGCGGGTTGCCAACCAGCGATGGTGCGCCAATCCCGAAAAGCCGTTCTCAGTTCGGATCGGAGTCTGCAACTCGACTCCGTGAAGCTGGAATCACTAGTAATCGCGTATCAGCAATGACGCGGTGAATACGTTCCCGGGCCTTGTACACACCGCCCGTCAAGCCATGAAAGTCTGGTAGACCTGAAGCCGGTGCTCCGCAACGAAGCCGGTTAGGGTAGAACAGGTAATT
>NZ_BAABDK010000041.1:0-2832 GCF_039539585.1 Hymenobacter glaciei
TTTTAAATGCACGTCCTTGCTTTTCCAGGGTGTAACTAATGCTTAAATTAGTATGCTCGTTGATTTGCTTCACAGCTATGTCGAGCACTTTCTTTTTGAACATTGTAATTTCTTCATATTCTTCTTTGCCCTTGGCATCGACCAGGCCCAGCATCTTTTTGAATTCGAGCAGGGAGAATTTTTTGGTTTCGCCCAGGTCTTTCCACCGGCTGCAAAACGTGTAAATCCGCTTCGCGTGCTTGCTAGTGAGCCGCAATGCCGACAGCAGCTCAAAGCTGGTGAAGTTGTCTCTGAGGTCGAACAGGTAGGGGCGGATAGATTCGGACAGCTTAACCTCAATCCGTCCTTCACCAGTTATGTATTTGATATGCTGAAACATCCAAATCTGAGTGTAGCTGTTTTCCGTCAGCACCTCAAACATGCGTGACCCCATGCCTTCAGTGGCTTTGCGTAGGTAGTTATAAGCGTATTTTTTGCCGGTTATTTCGCCAAGCTCCTTAATCACAATCTCATACATGCCTGACGCATCATCCTTGCGAAGTTTGGAAAGCAGGTAGAAAAAGAGGTCCATCTGTAGCTCACTGTATTCGTAGCGGGCGGTAGTGATGGCATTATGATGACGGACCTCTAGAGGGATTTTCATGGATTGCGTAGTGATTGAAGCCACAATGTACGAAAGACGAACTAATAAAAATAACCGTTCGTAATAAGAATGCTTGTTGACGAATCAAAGGTTCGCCTTTGACGAATCAAAGGTTCGCTTTAGGCGAATCAAAGGTTCGCTTTGACGAATCAAAGGTTCGCTTTAACGAGCTAAAGGTTCGTTTTAGATGGGTTAAATAATTGTTTTTCAACAGGTTGCGAACCCCTCAAATAGAACAAATAACTAAAATAATCACAAGTTGTGTCTCGCGCGAGGGAAAAAGGCTTTTAGGGCCTCTAGGACGGACTAACCGGCGCTGGTGGCGCAGCCCAAACAAAAACAACAAAGTCCTAGAAACCAGTAATTTGCGCGCATTTTATAAAGTGTATATAATTGATAATCAAAGGTATAAAAAACCATTGTTGTGCTTACTTGTGCGGCTTTGTGCTCCAGTTTACTGCCTTGTTTTGGGCTCAATACCGGGGGAAGCCGTACCGTAGCACCTGACCTTTCACATTGCTAGCATGACGACGATTTTCTATTGGTTGGGCCATTTGATAGGGGCCTTGATTTACGCGGCTGTTACTCAACTCGCGGCCCGACTGCTGCACCAGATGCTGCCCCAAGTGTCGCGGGGGCTGTACCGAGCAGTTGGCTTGCGCCAGGCCCCGGACGACTGGATGGTGTCCTTTGTGCGCTTCGCCAGCCTGTTTCTGCTGGCCACCGTAGCGGGCGGGGTGTTGGGCCTTGGCGGGCTGGCCACCTGGCTAGTGCTGGCCTGGTTCGGTTACAACGTGTTTCGCGCCGTTTCCAGCCCCCAGGAAGCCGCGCAGCCCGGAGGCGGGGACCAGCCGCTGAATTTCGTGCTACGCACCACCAGCGGCCCCAACGTGCGGCTAGGGAACCCGTTCCGGGGCACCTTCATTGCCGGCGGCGCAGGCAGCGGCAAGAGCAAGTCCATCATTGAGCCGATTCTTCAGCAGGCGGGCGCGTTGGGCCTAACGGGGGTAGTCTATGACTTCAAGTTCCCCACGCTGGCCGAGGAAGTGGCCGGCAGCTACGCGGGCGGCACCGTAACGCCTTATTTCGTCAACTTTACCGACCTCACGCGGAGCCACCGGGTAAACCCGCTGGCCCCGCAGCTGCTGACCACCGCCAGCTTTGCCCGCGAGGCCGCGGCCACCATCATTACCAACTTGGACGCGAAAGCCGCCCAGCAGCGCAATTTCTGGATTCAGTCGGGCGAGGTGCTGCTGGCCGGGTGCATCTGGTACTTGCGCCGCAACCACCCGGAGCAATGCAGCTTGCCGGCCGCCGTGAGCCTGATACTCGACAGCGACGCGCCGCAGCTGCTGGCCACCTTGCAGCAGGACGAGGAAGTGCGCGGCCTCATTGCTTCGATTGCCAGCGCCAGCAAATCGGAAAACACCATTGCGGGCGTGTTCTCAACCATTCAGAATTACCTCGCCGTGCTCAATACGCCCGAGATTTTTTGGGTAATGAGCGGCGACCAGGTGCCGCTCGATTTGAACACCCCCGAAACGCCGGGCGTGTTGGTGGTGGGCAACGACCCGGCCCTGAGTAGCACCTTCTCGCCGCTCATTTCCCTAATTGTGGCCACGGCCATTAAGCGCCTGAACCAGCAGGGCCGCTTGCCGAGCCTGGTGCTACTCGATGAAGCGCCGACCCTGTTCATTCCCAACTTTGCCCAGCTGCCCGCCACGGCCCGCAGCAACAAAGTAGCCACGGTGTACGCCGTGCAGGACGTGGCCCAAATGGAAGCCCTGACAAGTCGGCAGGAATCGGAGATGATTCTAGCCAACTTAGGAAACCAGTTTTGGGGCCGCACCACCAACACGGCCACGGCCGAGCGGGTGAGCAAGATGTTCGGCAAAATCGACAAGACGTACTACGCCATTACGGAGGGCAAAAGCAAGAGCAGCCCGCTCAATATTTTCAAGCCGAGCACCCGCAGCACGAGCACCAGCACGTCGGCCAGCATCCAGCAGCGCGACAAGCTGGAGGCCCAAGAAGTGATGCGGTTTCGGGTAGGCGAGTTCGCGGGCCTGGTGGTGGAAGGGGGCCGGCCGGAGTTCCGCGCCACATTCCGAGCCGAGCCGACCAAGGCCGTAAAAATTGCCCCGTTCCAGGAAGCCAGCGCCGCAGAAGTGAGCCGGAATTTTGCCGCC
>NZ_BAABDK010000042.1:0-760 GCF_039539585.1 Hymenobacter glaciei
CGTTATCGAGTACCACCACCGTCGGGCCTTTGGTGAGCAGCGACAACCGGTCCAGTTGTTCGACCACAAAGGCGGCCGCGATGGTGGTGGTGGTCGTGGCCCAGTGGCACTGGTTGTCGCGGCCAAACAGGCCCCAACAGTTGAGCCGAAACCCTTTTTGAGCCGCCACAAACACGGTTTCACCGGGGAATTGCCACCCGTAGGGCACATACCCTTCGCTGCACACGTGCGACTCATCACCGTAGAGCAGCGTCAACTCGCCGGCGCGGCACAGGCGTTCGAGTTCGCCTAACCGCTCGTGTTGAGCAGCATAGGGCACGGGGTCGGGTTTGCCCTTCAGCCGACGGCGGATGCGTTTGTACCGGCCACCAAGGCTTTTAAAAAAGCGCGGAACGTGTCGCGCCCCACCGCGGGGCTGCCGGGGGCTCTTTGTGCCTCCCATTCGGCCTTGGCCAGGGCGATACGCTGGCGGTTGGCCTGCACCGCCTCACGCACGGCGACTTCATCGCGGGCCACACGCAACAGCGGCTTTCGGCCGCGTCCGGGCTTCGTGTTCAGGCCCGCAAGCCCTTCTTGTTGGTAGCGTTTGACCCAACTGTTCACGCTCACGTCGCATAGGCCCACAATTTGTCCTACGTCGTGCGAAGTGCGGCCGGCGGCCTTGAGCAAAATCAGGTGAGCGCGCCGCCGCACGGCCGCATTTAAACTTGTTTTGTGGGCGTGTTCCAGCGACGCCCGCGCGGCCTCATCCAAGACCGGA
>NZ_BAABDK010000043.1:0-658 GCF_039539585.1 Hymenobacter glaciei
GCGCGTGGCCAGGCGGCGAAACTGCTTGAGGCGGCTAAAAAAGCGTTCGACCTTGTTGCGGTCGCGGTACAGATTTCGGTCAATCACGCGCTGGACGAGGCGGTTCTTTTTGCTGGGAATCACGGCTTGTGCCCCGATGGCGGCCACGTGGGCAAGCACGGCGTCCGTATCGTAGGCGTTGTCGGCCAGTACGTTGCCGGCGCCCTCGGCGGCCGGCAGCAGGTCGGCTGCACGCTGGCAATCGGCTTGCTGGCCGGGGCCGAGCATCACGCGCAACGGGTTGCCCGGCGCGTCGACCACGGCGTGGATTTTGGTCGGCAGCCCGCCGCGGCTGCGCCCGAGGGCCTCGTCGCCGACGCGGCTTTTTTTCGGCTGCCCGCTGCCTGCGCGTGGGCCCGCACGACTGGCGAATCGAGCATTACCCAGTCCAAGCGGGTTCCTACACGGCCTCGAACAAGCGCTGCCAAATCCCTTTTTGGGCCCAGCGCCGGCTGCGCTTGCGCAGCGTGTCGTGCTTGCCAAAGCGGGCCGGCAGCGCGCGCCAGGCGCACCCGTGGCGCGCCACTCAAAACACGGCGTTGAGGAAGAGCCGGTTATCAACGCCTGTCCGGCCCACGTCGCCGGCTTTGCCCGACAAGTGAGGAGCCAAAGCAGACCA
>NZ_BAABDK010000044.1:0-6299 GCF_039539585.1 Hymenobacter glaciei
AAACCAAACACCTCTGAACAGACCCCCATTACCCCAACGACTGAGGAACCGGACGAGCGGCTGAATTGGTAGTTATCCATTTCAGGTGAGACTTATAAAACCTCATAGTTAGACCGAACAGGGGTATTAAAAGGACATATACAGCCACTGCCTGAGCCTAACTGCCAACCCCGGAAACAACGGGCAGGGAAGCGTGAACGGCAACCTTTCAGATGGAGTGTATATGTCCTTTTAATCACTTCTCTTCCCTCTTGTTCTCTTAGCCCAGGCAGACCAAACGACGCGAACGGGACCGGGCAACGGTGCGAGCGTACCCTGACGACCCCAGTACCGAAAGGTAGCGAGCAGGAACGCTATTCCGGTCGGCTACGCCTCCCTCCATACCGTTCCGCTCGCCAGCAAAATGCTGGCTAACTGATTATTATGGTTATTGAAGCAAAAAATAAAACATGTAGCTTACACTTTTCGTATCATAACACGTTGATAATCAATTAAAATTTACCCGTAAATATGAGTGTAAGGCTCAAAACCATTAACGCCGACGCAGCCGCTTACGAGGGGTTCCGGCAGTTGGCCAAGGAGTGCGAGCTGACCAGTCCCGAACTGGTGGCCGCGATGGTGCAGTACTTCCGGGTGACCAAGGCCGACCCCCGAGCGCCCACCGGCCCCGACCTGACCAGTAGCCTAGCCAAAATCACGGCCAAGCTGGCGGACTTGGATAAGCGCACGATTGGATTTATTCGGGAGCAGGAAAAGACCTACCTAAAGCCCATTTTAGCCCAGGTGCAGGCGCAGCAGCTGCTGAGCGCTCCCGCTGCCAGTGTCCCGGCCGGGCCGAGCGCGGGCCAGGTGCAGGAGTTGACCGAGTGGTTTCTGCGGCTCATTCGCCGGACGATGCAGCCCACGCAATTAACCCAGACGTACCTAAACGGTACCCTGCCCCAACCCCCCGCGAAAGGCCAAGCCGACCCTTTGCTAGACCCTATCAAAAGTCAGTTAATGGCCGTGCTTAGTATGGCATTTCGGCCCGAACTGATGATTCCCGCGAAGCCCAGCACGCCGCCCGCCCCAGCCGTTGCGCCTCCTTCACCAGCCCCCCAGCCCTAACGATGGTGGCCAAAATTCCCGCCTCTGGTAAGGGACTATCCCAGCGCACCGGTAGTAGTGGCGGCCTCGTGGCCTATCTTGAAAAGGAGGTACAAGGGCAGTGGTTCAGCCTTGAACGGGAGGACGTGCCGGCCGCCGAAGTCACGCAGACGCTTGACCACAACAAGCGCAACCTGAACCGCGACGCGGACAAGTATTACCAGGTGATACTAGCCCCCAGTCAAACCGAATTACGCCACATTGGCAGCGACCCGGAAAAGCTACGCGCCTACACGCGGGCGGCGATGGAGCAGTACGCGGCCAACTTTGGGAAGGGCATCGAGGGCCGCGACCTGGTGTACTTTGCCAAAGTGGAGCACGAGCGCACGACCAACCACCAGGACCGGGCGGTGCAATTGGGCGACATGGAGAAGGGAGAGGCCAAGGAGGGGCCGCAGACCCACATTCACGTTATCGTCAGCCGGACGGAGAACCTAGCCCGCTACTCGGAGCGCAAGCAGGCCAGCGAGCTGGACCGGAAAAACCCGTACCACTTGAGCCCATTGACCAACCACAAGAACACGCAGCGCGGGGTAGTGACGGGCGGCTTCGAGCGCAAGCAGTATTCGGAGCGGGTAGAGCAGGCGTTTGACCAGGCGTTTGCCTACGAGCGGCCCCTGACCGAAACGTTCCGCTACGCCCACACGATGCAGCACGGCACCCCCGAGCAGTGCGCGGCGCTCCAGGTGCAGGCCATCCAGGAGCAGCAACGCCAAGTCGAACGGCAAGCGGCCGTGCAGCAGTCGGTGAGTGAGCAGCGCCCGCAGCTGCCCGGTCCAGTCCCCGCGCAGGGGCAGCAACCAGCCGCGCCGCTAGAGCAGCCGCGCCCGGCGCTCACCCCCACCATAGAGCAGGCACCAGCCCCGGAGAGGCAGCGCGTCCGAGGCCCCAGAATGTGAGTAGGGTAGCGCGAGCTTCCCCTATTTGGAACCTAGGCCAGGCCCTGATGCAAATACGCTACTCTCGCCGCCTTAAAACGGCGTTTTTGAGGTAGTGCGGGCGTTTTTTCGTATCTTGTAGTATGGTTTATCGGACGAGAGAACAGATAGTTTCGACCACCGCGCACACCGTTTGCCGGCCCGGAAAACCGCCCCGCCCGAGGTACGACCTATACGATTTGTGGAAGCAGCCGAAATACCACGCGCTAGAGAACGAGCTAGACGAGCTGCTAGAGCAGTGGCCGGCCCACCAGGCGCGAGCCGTGGCGCTGCTGGCGGTGCGCAAGGCGTTTTTTGACAACGGGGCGACGCATTGGGAGTTTGAAGCCTATCAAGCCGAGCTGCTGGTAAACCTAGACGTGGCCGCACGTAGCGCCCGCAGACGGGCGCGGGAAGAGTACCCCAAACTAGCGGCCCGTTACGAGCGAAACGAGGCACTGGCCGAGGCCGCACTAGTCGAACGGGAGCGCCGAAAACAAGGCCCCCCCACCGGAAAAGTACCACGGCGGGCGCGGCGGCGCGGCGGGCCAAAAACCGTACATATTTCCAGAAGTGTCCGAGAAAGAATGTTATGTTAAGTGACAAAAGGAAGGAACAAGAGGGAAAGAAGCCCGCCCGCGACCTTGCCCAAAATCCTATTTAACTACCATGCTCAAAATACAGATAGCCGCCGAGGGAATCACACACGGCCCCGGCCACAACACGCGCACCGACCACTTGCGGCCCGTCATTGATTTTCTGCTGGCCCAGGGCAACCGCCCGGCCGGGTGGCGGGGGGATGCGTTTTGGAGCGACCAGGGCGGGGAAGAACATTACACCTTTACCGACCCCATCGACGCGGCCCAGCTGCACGAGCACTTTGCTTTCCCGGCATCTATTCGGGTGTATGAAGATGGCTTCATTAAGGACAGCCTCAATCGGGTAGATATTAGCCAAGAGAGCCCGCCGCTAGTGTTTAGCTTTGAGCAGCCGCAGTAATTTAAAAACACAAAAGCATCTTACTATCAGTAAGATGCTTTTGTGTTTTGTAGCGCTTTAGCTGACAAAATCCGTTTTAGACACCCAATAGGATGCTGTCAGCAAGAGCAAGAACTTTAGCTAGTTCCCCTGGATATTCCGCCTCAGGGCAGAGATGGGCCTGTTTGGCCAGCTCGCTCAACTCTATGTGACGTGGCTCAGCTGCATCATAAGGGGGCAGAGTCATGTGTTTAAACACGTCACCAAGCTGGATAGAGATATAATGGCTCTCTATGTACTCTTTCACGCAAGGGGCATTGAGTAGGCCACACAAGAAATAGGCGGGCGCTTCCTCATAAAAATCAGCGAAAAACAGCTTGTGGTCAGGTATAAACGGTTTGTCTCCTTGCAATGGAACAGGTGCCGAAGTCACCACGGCAGCCCCAAATTTTCCCTGCTCAGCCCACACTACCTTATAAGGCGCAAACGTGTAATTGCCTACGGTATAAATCGCATAGAATGGAGCATTTTTCATCCGAAGCCGATAAGTAGAACGCCGTTCAAGTGTTGGTTGATAGGTTTCAAAATATCGTAGGGTGAGGGGAAGTGTACCCTCCACTAAGTCGGCAGCAGCCTCGTAATTACGGCGTAGAATGCCCGTATTAGGCACAAATACAAACCATTCATGCTCACGAGTGAGGCGGCAAGGTGCAATATCAGAGGCCCCTTTAAGGAGCGGATATAGCAAATCCGGCTCAACCCAAAACCGACGTTTAGGGCCAAGGTCAGTTTTGCCCGCTTCAGGGCGAGTTTCTATCTGAACGCGATTCAGCCCAGCATTTTCAGCCAAGATGGGCACGAAATAAATTCCGTTAAGGTCGGCCGTTATACCCTTGCGACCCTGTACCCAATCACAAGTGCCTTGTAGAATATCAAGCTGCGCGTGGCGGCCAGGTGGGAGGATAGCCCAGGGCGAACCGATTCCGCCTACTGGATTTGCCTCCATGGTTTTAAACTCAATGCGGGCCATAACCTCCGCAGGCGAACTTGCGGCAGGGATATTTCTTGAAGCCGTCCCTATACGGTCCCATACTCGATACGTCACCGGATACGGACTGCGACCGGTTTCCGTCTTTTGAAAGACAGCGACAGCCGTACTATTTGCAGCGTCTGCAAACGGTTTAAGGGCCTTTAAATCATCTATTTCAAGTGGAATTAGATGCATCGTTTCATTGATGCGGAAGCGTCGGAATCCTTCTGACGAAGGATTTTGAAATAGTGTCTGCGTGAGCACAAACACGAGCTTTCCTTCTGGTTTTAACCACTTATCCGCTACCGTATAGGTGATTAGCCCGGAAATATCAAGGGAGTTGCCCCCGCTGAACGGCGTAGAAGAAAAGATGTCGTACTGCTCACAGGTCGGCTTTACCCGGTCCCGGTAGAGTGCCGGTAGATTAGCCCAGCGCACCCATGGTGGGTTGCCTACTACTATATCAAACTGGCCAGCCGTGGCAGACCAGAAGAAATTCCGCACAATGCGAAACCAGATACCGTTCCAGTTTCGACGGTGCAGGGCTAATACGTTGCGGTAGGTTTGACTTAGTGGCCCGGTCCAGCTGCTTACCTCGCTAGCCGTTAGAGCATGGCGACGAACCAATGCTTGCAGCGCCTCAGCAGGTTCATGGTTCCGCTCAATTTCAGCGCCTAGAACAGTAAACACTCTATCAAGACGCACCCGGTCAAGTGCAAGCTCAGCCGGTAAAACTACTTCTAGGTCAGCTACTTCGGAGCCAACTCGATAACGTACCACATCTTCCGCCTCGTAAGGCTGGCGGGCTGGCGAGTACACCGCATCAGCCAGGAGTACAGGAACTTCAAACTCATGGCCAGGATTAGCGGCCAGGAGGTCGGCCACGGCAATTAGGTAGTTAACCCGTGCCGTTTGCACCGCCAGAGGGTTCAAGTCAAACCCCCATACCGTGTGAGCCAGTTCTTGCAGTAATTCGAGGCTGCCGGTACCGGCAAGCACTGCTGCGGCCCGCTTACGTCGGATTGCTTCAAGCAAAAACGACCCAGAGCCACACGTAGGGTCGAGTACGCGCACCCCTAGCCACGAGGCCGGCGTTACTTTATCAACACTATATTTTACCAACCAGTCAGGGGTGTAATACTCCCCCAGGCTTTTGCGAAGTACCTCAGGAACAAGGTTCTGATAGAAACTTTTAAGCACATCATTCGCTTGCGCAGCTTCTAATTTATCCGTGCGATACAAGGACAGCCTAGATAGTAGAGCCCGAATGGCGGCCAGCAGTGGCTGGCCAGTAGTGCCCTCTTGGAAAGCTGATAGATACCACGAGAAAATAGCCTCTTCAACAAATCCCTTTACTCCAGCTGCATTGAAGTATTCGCCTCCCTCAACGTCGCGGGCCAATACGCCAGGCAAAGCGGCCTCATCCTGAGCCAAGATGCTTTGACTGAAAAAACGAAATGAGGTAAGCCCATGGCTAGCTATAATTTCAGCCGCTAGCAGCTTCATTAAAAGCGAGTTGTAGGTATGGATGATGAATAGGCTAGCCGGAATTAGCAACTCTTCCGGTACCTGCACCTGAAACCTGAGCTGCGCTTGGCTCGCGGCGGCAGCACGGCGGGCAGCATCCGAAATTTGCCCATAGAGTGTGCGCCACTCTTGAAAGAGCATCGTGATTTTATTCCCGTCGGGTTCAGCCAGAGCGGCCGAAAGTAGAGCAGCTAGTTCCTGCATTACGGCCATACCTGCCGGGGAACTAGGGCCGAAGTCTTCTATCAGGTTCGAGCTGGTGACAGCCCGGAGGAAATTCGCCTGAATGGCATCAACTACCAGTCCCACGGAAGTAGCTGACAAAGGGTATAGTGGGCCAGGCTCTAACTGGCCGTTCACCCACTGAGCAAAAGCGAGGTGTTCGCCATCAATGGCAATACCTATGTAGTTGCTAGCGTCGAGGCCATCCTGACGCGCCGCCCTTGGAATGTATTTGGCCAGGCGGTCATCCATAGCCTCTTTGAACTTGGCGCTATCTGTCCGGCCATAAAAAAGCCCTTTATCCTTGAACTCAATAATGAGGTTATTATAGCTAGAATCGCGGCGGCCACGCTCCAGGTCGAAGGTTATACCCAGCGCCTGTTGTAGGGTGGTAACCCAACCAACCCGTACTTCCTCTTCATTTTGCCAATTAGAGCTTTTATCCCGTAGCTCTACAAAAATCTGTTCATTCGTCATTG
>NZ_BAABDK010000045.1:0-982 GCF_039539585.1 Hymenobacter glaciei
TGGGCTTTGAGGCGAAAATGACCGATGCCCAACCGGAGCGTTATTTTCTCTAACTTAATGTACGCCAGGATAGAAGAGAAGAAATGATTGGCCTGCGTGTCGCTGGTTTTCGTGGGCGACTTGCCCATCGACGTGTTTTGCTTGAGCGATTTGTGGTACTCCTCTATTTTCCACCTTTTCTGGTAGATTACAGTCACTTGTTCCCAGGTCAAATTTGTATCGCTGCTGACCAGATATAACACGCCCTGCGAACCGTCCTTGTTGGGAAAGACTTGCCGGACCACGAGCACCGCCTCGGCGATGCCCCGCAGCCAGACGCGCAGGGGCTGCCTATCGGGGAAAGCCAGCGTATCAAGCGCCTGAAATTCTCCGTTGCCCCGCCCTACCTCGCTCAGGGCCACGGTGCGGGAAGTGGGCAGCGCAAAAATGAACTCGTGGCCCAATTCGCGCACCTGGTTCATGTTTTCGGCCGAGGCATACCAGCTGTCGGCCAGCAGGTAGCGGTAGGCCACTTGCTGCTGCGCCACGCGCAACATGGCGCGGAGCATCTCATTCTTCGTTAGCGGGCTTTTATAGCTCACTTTCTGCGTTTTAGCATCCGTTACGGCCTGCGTTTTCTCGACCAGCTCCACGGCAATCGGCACAGAAAGCGCGCCGGCCACATAGAGCAGACTCACGAAGTTGAGGCCCTTCACGTAGCGTCCCAGGCTGTGGTCGTAGTGGGTGCAGAGCAAGGCGTTGGCATCGGTGTGAGCCTTCTCCAGAATCGAATCATCGACGACGAGCACCGCGAAATCCTCCGGCTCCAGCGCCCGCTCGGCCTGCCGAATCAGGGGTTTGGCGTGGCCCCAGACCTGGCGCGAATCCAGGTGCACACTGCGCAGCCAGCGCGTCACCTGGTCATGGCTAAGCTGCCCATCGAAGAGCCGCGAGAGGCCGGTAGCCGAGGTTTGCCCCGTTGAGCTGATGAGGTAATCCGTGT
>NZ_BAABDK010000046.1:0-886 GCF_039539585.1 Hymenobacter glaciei
CCGATTTACGCGAACGGATAGCGGCGGCCTGTGCGTCGGGGGACAGCTCACTTGGCCAGGTGGCTGCCCGGTTTAGCGTGTCGCTCTCGTTCGTCAACAAGCTGCGCCAGCGCCAGCGCACGAGTGGCTCGCTGGCCGCTCTGCCCCACCGGGGCGGCCCGTCCCCGCTGCTCGACGAAGCCGCCCGCACTCAACTGGCCGCCTGCGTGGCCCAGCAGCCCGACGCGACGCTTGACGAATTGCGCGTGCTCTTGGCGGCCAGCGGCGGACCCGCGGTAGGGCGCACCACGCTCTGGCAGGGCTTGCAGGCGTTGGATTTGCGGCGCAAAAAAAGAGTGTCCACGCCGCCGAGCGCGACACCGAACGGGTGAAGGCCCTGCGCCGGGACTTTCTCGAAGCGCTGCCGGACCAGGACACGGCCCGCTTCAAGTTCGTGGACGAAACCAGCGTCAACCTGACCTACACCCGCCGCTTTGGCCGCGCCCCGGGTGGCCAGCGCGTGGACCAGCCGGTGCCGTTGCACAGCGGGCCCAACATAACGGTCATTGCCGCCCTCACGACCCAGGGCGTTGAGGCAGTGATGGAACTCGACGGCGCCGTCAACGCGGCGGCCTTTGCCGTCTACCTCGACCAGGTGCTTGGCCCTACGCTCGTGCCCGGCGACGTGGTCGTGCTCGACAACCTGCGCGTGCACAAGGCCCCGGGCCTGGCCGAACTGGTGGAAAAGCGCGGCGCCCGCCTGCTCTTTTTGCCGCCTTATTCGCCCGACTTTACGCCGGTTGAATTGGCCTTTAGCAAGCTCAAAACCTTCCTGCGCACGGCCCAGGCCCGCACCCGCGAGGCCCTGACAGCCGCCGTGCGGGCCGCGCTCGACTGGATAAGCGAA